>JBBIST010000003.1:0-90573 GCA_037441125.1 Burkholderiales bacterium | reverse complement strand
TTTTGTCTGATCACACCCCGCTGAAGTGGGTCAGTTTTCGATGATCGTCAACACCGAGCGCACTTGCGAGATCACCGACGCTTTTCGGGTCCTGGAATCCAGCCCGTTCATCGGACGGACTACGGTGGACGGGCTGCGCGAGTTGGTGATCGGTACCGGCGCGCGGGGCTACATCGCGCTGTATGAATACGACCCGGAACGCGACGCCGTGTTCGTGCTGGCCGTCCGCAGCCAGAAGGAGGCGGGGCACAAACGCCGTTGATCCGCGAGCAACGCGATCTGCTGCCGCAATGGCTACGCGGATTCGCGACCAAAACAAGGCCTGGAGCCGCGAAGCCCCCGCCATGACGGTTCGCCGGAACCTGGGCGACTTGCTCGGCGAGGTTCAGTACCGCAAGGGAACGGTCATCATCACCAAGGCTGGCAAGCCCGTCGCTGCCCTGGTCGACATCGCGCTGTTCGAACGCATCCGCAAGCTCGACGAAGAGTCCGACCAGATGCAGGAAGAACTCGCCCGCGCTTTTGCCGACGTGCCCGCAAAGCAGGTCGAGGCGCTGGTTGACGAGGCGGTGAAGGAAGCACGCGCCCGTCGCCGCAAGAAGTGAAGGTCGTTCTCAAGACGAACGTGCTGCTCTCCGGACTCAAGGCTCGCGAGGGTCCGCCGGGCCGCATCGTCGCGGCTTGGTCTGAAACCCGGTTCGGTCTCGCGATCTCGATCGAACAACTCGCCGAGATCGGCCGGTAGACCGCACCGCGCCAGCGACAGGCGGCGAGCGCGGCGCCGGTGCTGCGCTGCGTCGTCGGGAACGGACAGCACTGCCGCCTTCGCGCGGTTGTGGTTGAATGTGCCGATGAGCGGCGCCGGAGTCGACCCACCGACCGTGTGCGCACCGATCGCGAGAGGGTTTCGACAAGGGGCTCGGATGGCAAGCAGGCGCAGACTACTTGGAGCACTGGCGGCAGCTTACCTCGCGGCCTCCGAGTCTGCTTGGGCGACGAGCGCGGTTGGCTGCAGGCTCGTAAGGCTACTTGCGTTACCCCTCCGCGCTCGCCACTATCTGCCCGTGGTCGACGGCGAGATCAACGGCGAGAAAGTAGGAGTTCTTCTCGACACGGGGTCCGCGTCAACCTTGGTCACTCGCGATGCAGCCGAGCGGTTGAACCTTGCCCGCTCGCCGGCTGCCGGCCTTGGAGCCTTTGCAGCGAGCGGCGAGACCAACGCCGAACCGGTCGTCATCGAGGAACTCAGGATCGGCGGAGCGACGCGCAACAAGTGGCGGGCGCTCGTCGTCGGTCAACGCCCGCAAGGCGACGACGTTGCCCTGCTTCTTGGGCATGACTTCCTGCTGAACTTCGACATCGAATTTGATCTCTTGCACAACACGGTCAGGTTTTACGAGCCGCTCGGCTGCGAGAACGCGTTCCTGGCTTACTGGTCGACGGATGCCTCCGAAGTCCAGATCGAGGTCGAACGTGCGACCACGTTCGAGGTCCAAGCCAACGGGAGAAGGGTGCGGGCGATGCTCGACTCAGGCTCGCTGTCGGTTCTGGCTGAATCCGCGGCGACGAGGCTGGGAATTACGCCGCTGTCGCCAGGCGTTGCACCGGCGGGCTGCCTTGGTGGGTTCGGCCGCAGCGAAGTGGAGGTCTGGAGCGCGCCGCTCGAGACGGTCACGATTGGCAACCAAACGATAGAGAGGCCCAGGATGTTGATCGGCGATGTGCGAAGGCAGACGACTCTGGCAGAGACCCGCACTCCGTTGCTTCCGCCACTCGCTGGGGCGTCGGAGATGTTGCTCGGAATCGACTTCCTCAGGTCGCACCGCGTACTGGTTTCGCACAGCCAGCGCAGGATGTACTTTTCCTATGTCGGCGGCACGGTCTTCCCACGCAGACCGAGTGGGCCGTGCAGCCGCAAGTAAGGTCGCCACGCTGCGCATCACGCCAGCACCATGAAGACTCGTTCTGACACTCGGGGCGCACCGCATTGTTCGGTTAGATCTGGCAGTGGAGGTCGTATGAGACTGCTTTTGCTCTTGTACGCGGCGGCGACGCTCTCGCTGGCTGTTCCCGTATCGGCGCAGCCGATCGCCGAGGTGACCTTCCTGAATCCGGATCGCTACACCGATGCCTCACCGACCCGGTTTGTCGCCAACGAGCGCGAGCGCGACGCGACCTTGGCGGTGTTGCGTGAGCACCTGCAGTCACTTGGAGCCAGGCATCTGAAGGACGGCGACCGACTGCGCATCGAAGTCCTCGACGTCGACCTGGCTGGCGTAGTACAGCTCTCCCCATCCGGACAGCGTGACCTCAGAGTGAAGCGCGAGGCAGGCGCGCCCGAGATCGATCTACGCTATGTGCTCGTGCGCGCCGGCGTCGAGTCTTCTGGGGTGGAGCGGGTCGTCGATCTCGGCTACCTGAGCAACTTCAACCGCTGCCGAGGCCGCGACCTGTGCTACGAGAAGATCATGCTCGAGCAGTGGTTCGCCCGGCGTTTCGGAGGCTAGATCGCCGAGCGTGCGCCATAGCGAACGGCCGTCCGTCCGTCGAGACCGCTGCTGCGAGCGCTTGGGATTGACACACCCAGCTCGGCCAACTCCCACTTTTGGTCTTCGGTCGACGATGAGAAGCGCACCCCCTAGCGATGCGCGGCGACTTGCAAGGTGGGCGATGCCAGCTCTCTTGGCACTGCTCGCGGCGTGTGCGGCATCGCCCGCAATGCGGGCAACGGAGGACCACTTTCGGGACGAACTCTTTGCGGCTCCGGCGGAACCTATAGAAGCCGATGACCTGTTTGCCTTGAGCGCGGGCATGCGTGAATACCTGCAAACGACCATCGCCGGGCAGGTACGCGCCAAGGGCGCGCACCGCGGCCTATTTGACGCGCTCTACAGCGAGGGGCAACTGAAGCTCGACTACGACGCCTCCATCACGAGGAACGCGGCGCAGGCATTCGAGGCGCGAGCCGGCAACTGTCTGTCGCTGGTCATCATGACCGCGGCGTTCGCCAAGGCACTCGGAGTCGAGATCCGATACCAAAGCGTCATCGCCACCGAGAGTTGGGCTCGTAACGGCGACCTCTACGTCGGTAGCGGCCACGTCAATCTGGTCCTGGGTCGGCCATTCATCGACCCGAGGACTCGCGAAGAAAGGAGCTGGAGGATCGACTTTCGCCCGCCCGCGGAAATCCGCGCCTCGCGCACGCGCATCATCACCGAGGCGACCATCGTGGCCATGTATCTGAACAACCGCGCCAACGAGGCGTTGCTCGAAGGCAAGGTGCACGACGCGTACTGGTGGGCGCGCGAGGCCATCAGCTACAACGAGTCGTTTCTGAGCGCATACAACACGCTCGGCGTCGTCTACATACGCAGCGGGGAGCTCGTGGACGCGGAACGTGCATTCCGGCACGTACTCGAGCGCGAACCGCTGAACGTGTCGGCACTTGCCAACCTGGCGCAAGCTCTGCGGCGGATGGAACGCGTCGACGAAGCCAGTGCCGTTCAACATAAGCTCAGAGGAATCGAGGGCTACCCGCCCTTCCACTTCTTTGATCTCGGGGTGGCAGCCATGCAGCGCGAAGACTTCCGATCAGCGCGCGACCACTTCACCCGAGAGATCGAGCGCGATGCATATCACCATGAGTTTCACTTCTGGCTCGCGATGGTGAATGAGCGACTCGGCAATCTGAGGCAGAGAGACCGGCATCTGCGCCTGGCGATCGATTACAGCCCGACGCCTAGCTACCGTGAGTTCTACTTGGAAAGCCTAAGACGAGGATCGCTTCGGGATCTCGCCGAGAGCAGCAAGGACCTTGATGGAATAGTTTCGGCTATCGGGAGTCGCACCTTCCCGCGCCTCGCTGACGATAGTCGATGAAGGCAAGCAGCGAGTCGATACTCTTGGCGTCGATAAAAAAGCCGCGACGCCCACAGTGGGTCGCCGCGGCTTCTGACCGGAGCCGATCAGTTACTCGAACCTCACCTGTGCCTGCACGAAGAAGCGACGCCCGATCACGTCGTACGTCGACGGATCGGTCCCCGACTGCACGTTGGGCTGGTAGGTGCGAGGCTTCTGGTCGAAGGCGTTGTTCACCCCGACGCGCACAGTGGCGTTCTTCATGAAGTCCCACGAAGCGCCAAAGTCCCAGTAGAAAGTCTCCGGGACCCCCGTGAAATTCTCACCCGGGAAGATCACGCCCATCCGGTTCTTCATGGCGTCGATGTATCGAACGCGCGCATCCACCCCGAACTGAGCAAACTTGTAGCGCCCAAGCAGGCTTGCCTTCCACTTCGGATGCGCAAGGCCGAAGCCCGCGCCGAAGTAGGGAATCGTCCCGGTAAAGTTGTTGAACGGGAGGCTCGGGTTGGTCTGCAGCTTGTACTCCAGCAAGTGGTTGACGTTGAGCGTCATGTCGAGGCGGCCCGGTCCGACCCTCGGTCCCCAGTTGACCTGGAGGTCGATGCCGCTCGTTTCGATCCTGCCTCTGTTGGTAGAAAGAAACGTCAAATCTGGATTCGCAAGGTTGTCGAGGAACAGGATGTCGCCGAATCGGAAAATGTTCGCGCAGTTCGCGTAGGTCGGGCTGAATCCCGGATTGTTGCCGTAGAAGTTGTAGCAGTCGGCGATGAACTCATTGGTGTCGGTGAAGACAATCGCGTCCTTCACCTTGATCTGGTAGTAATCGATGGACGCGCGAAGACCGGAAAGGGTGCCACCGAAATTCGGCGACCAGACCGCGCCGAGCGTAATGCTGTCGCCGGTTTCCGGTTCGAGCTCGCGATTGCCGCCGAAGACAATTGACGCCTGCGTTCCTGGCGTCTGCACGAAGGTGTCGACCGCCGCGCCAAGCCCGCCAATCTGCCCGGCGTCACGGCACAGCAGACGAAGTTGGGCGGCGTTCGCGCCCACCGTTCGCGCGTTCGATGTCACTGAGCACGGATCGAAGATCTGCGGCGCGCTACCGCCGCCGGCGAAGAGTTCGCCGAAGTTCGGCGCACGCACGGAACGCTGGAAGGATGCGCGTCCGCGCCAGGCATCCGTGGGCACCCAGTTGAAGTTGATTGCCCATGCGTCGCTGCTGCGGCTGGGGCTCTCAACGCCGGTGACGTCGTCCCTGAACTTGCTCGAGGAGCTGCGATACGCGAGGCTCACGTCGAGCTCCTTCGCCATCGGCGCGGCGCGCACGACAGGGATGGCGAGTTCGACGAAAACGTCCTTGAATGAGTTGGTGCCGCCCGCCGGGTCTTGCACGTTGAAGCCGGAGATCGGACCCGATGCCGCTCCGGGATCGAACGAATACTCGAAGCGGCGCGACTCGGCACCAATCACCGCGGTTAACGGACCCGCGGGCAGATCCGCCACGTCGCCGGTCGCAAAGGCTTGCACGATCTGCTGCACGAACTCCTCGGTGGTGGCCGTCTTGACTGCCAGGAAGTCCTGGCACGCCTGTGAGAGCGGTTGGCGCCCGAATGGATTAACGCCGCCTGCGCAAAGGCTCACCCCGCCATCCGGAGCCTCCAAGGCTTGCTGAAGCCTTTGCGTATTGACGTTACCGCTCTGCACTGTGCTGATCTTGGTCCGGCCCTCGGAGGCGTAGGCTTCCCAAGTCCAGGTCTTGCCGGCCAGCGGACCCTTGGCACCGCCAAGGTACTGGTTGACGATGTTCTCGAAGTCCTGCGTGCGCAAGCCCATCGGCAGAGTCCGCCAGCGCATGAAGAAAGGCTCCGTTGCCCCCGAGCCCACGAGCGAGGCGACATCGCCCGTTCGCGAAGCCAGCAACGTTTGCAGGTCTGCCGGAATAAACGGGTTCGTCACCGGTACGACGAGTTGATTGCCCGAGTTAAAGGGTTGACCCGTAGCGGGGTTGTTCGCAGCGGTCACCAAGGCACTGGATGCCTGGGTAGGGGTTGCAAGCCCCGTTGCCGCCACCGAAACCGTCGGAACGGGCGTCGGTGCGAGCGCAGAGGTCGACGAGTAGCGCGTGTTGGAAAAGCGGGCGAATGCTTCTACATCGTTCGCGAACTTGTAGTCGAACTTGGTCATCATCGTGCGCCGTTCCAACGGCAGCACGAGGATGTTCACGGCGTCGAAGTTGTAGGAGTAGACATCCGGGAACAGCCTCGTGTTCACGCCGTCGTCGACCGGGTAACGCCAGTTACGTACGTCGGCCGGGTGGTTAAAGATGCCCACCGAGAACAGCGAGCCGTCGAGGTTGAATCCGACCGGCAGCGTCCTTGGTACCGATCCGGGAGCTGCACCGCCGTAGGCAGCCTGGCCGAAGAGCGCATCGACCGCGGCCTGCGAGGGCGCGTTCGCTCCGGGCCGGTAGGTGCCCTCGGGGAAGAAACTGGTCGTCGCCGTGGCAACCTTGGCGAAATCGCGCTGCCCCTTGATCAACCCTTCGCGGTCGGCATAGTCGAACGCTAGCAGTGCGTTGCCGCGTCGGTTTGCAAAGTTGCCGCCGATGAGTGCCGAGACGCTGCGTTCGAACGCGTCCTTCTTCTCGCTGTCGGAGTAGCCGGCGCTCAGCTCGACTCCCTCGAAGCGCGGCTTCAGCCGGATGTTGACAACGCCGGCGACCGCGTCTGCACCGTACACCGCGGCCGCACCGCCGGAGATCACCTCAATGCTCTCGATCATCGACATCGGGATGGTGTTCAGATCGACCGTTTGATCGGATGCCGACACCATCGGACGCCGGCCGTCGATGAGCACCAGATTCCTGTTCGACCCCAAGCCGCGAAGGTTGATGTTCGCTTGCCCGGCGTTACCGGGATTGTTCGATGTCGTAGTGCCGGCAGGATTCGCCTGCGGCAAGGTGTTGAGAAACGTCTCGAGCGTGACATCCTGATTCGCTCGCAGTTCTTCGGCAGAAATCGTGACGATGGGGCTACTGGTCTCGAAGTCGCGCTTGAGGATCCTTGTGCCCGTGATGACGACTCTTTCCCCTTCCTCAACCGGTTGAGCAAGCACCGGCTGAGCGGCGACGATCGCACTAACGCCTCCGCAAGCGAGCAGCAGATGCCGAACGATCGGCTTCAGTTCAAACATGGTTTCCCCCAGAAAGTGTGGTTTCGCCTCGAACAGCGGCCCCTTCGAAGAGCAGCGCTGCGCCTTCCGCTCTCCCGCACGCGAAAGCAGCGTGCGCGGCCTCTCCTTTCCACTCGGCGAATGCGCGCTGATTGTGTTTAAGTGTTTCTCCCATAGCAACCATCTGCCACACGAGTGCGACGCGTTGTTGCGTTTCCGTAACAGGGTTGCCGGACTTTGATTCGACGACTCGATTGCTGCCGCGCGACAGTCGAAGGTGGCGACGTGCGCCATTGGTGAACACAGCCCGCATCGCATCGCAGTGACCGCAGCGCAGCGTCGCCACGTCACGCTTGACACCGTACGTGGCTGGAGAGCGCCGAAGGCCTCCTCGCCTGGGAGCGACACCATCGCGCGGAAGCCAGTGGCCGGCCTCGCTACCGAACGATCTTCGCGAGGGCGGTGAGCCTGCAGCAACTGCCACTGTCGGCGACAGCATGGGCGGGGTGCAGGCGGAACGCGCGCCCAAGGGGCTCACGACAAGCCAGTGCCGGATCCGAGTGTTCACGCCGCCCGCTTCGACGGCGGCACGCTGCGCCTCGAAAGCCTGATGCGATTTCGGCGGCCGTTTCCCTGCATGCAGGCCGTTCGGAGCATTACAGCGATGGCCTCAGTAAGGAGGCCGCGAGGCGGCAAGTTGAGCGGTGCACGGACCGTCGCGCGCTGATACGCGCTGATCGGGCGGGCGACCGACGGCGGCAGACCGATCGCGATCCGGCGCAGCCCCAAGGAGCGATCCCGGCACCTCGGGGGCAGCTCTGCAGCCCAGGGGAGGACTTTCTCCAGAGCGGTCCTTGACAGAGATCGAGCGCCAGATGACAGCCGGAGACGCGCGAACCCTGCTCGCGCAACGCGCACTCCACGAGGCCTCACGGGAGTGGGCCGCGGCCGATCTGCTGGCGGGACAAGGGTTCTTTCGCTAGACGACGACGCGCGCCAACTTCGCTGTTCTCCCTGCCGCCCAGTGCCTGCTGGAGCGACCCTGCGCGCGCCGGGCCAGCACGCCCGCCGAGGGCTTCGCCTCTGATATACATTGACATGCAAGGAGGCTGTCATGGCGATGGTCCTGACTCAGGTGTATCTGGAGGCGAAGCAGAAGAAGGCGCTCGCGGCGAAGGCGAAGAAGACAGGACGGAAGTCTTCGGACCTGGTACGCGAGGCGGTCGATGCGTTACTGCTGGGTGTCAGCGCCGACGAGTTGCGGCAGTTCGAAGCGGCGAGCCGGCTCGCCGAGGCCGATCTCAAGCAGATGATCGCCACCCTGGACGCCAACGCCAAGCAACACAAGGCGTTCATGGCGGAAATTGCTCGGCTTCAACATGCCGGCGAACGATGAGTGTCCTCACCGATATCCTCGATCGCCTGTCGGGCATCTGCGCACTGAAGGACAGGGTCAACGACCTGAGCGGCCAGTTGTCCGATCTGCGCGCGGTGATGATCGAGCAGCAGAATGGCTTGGCGGAGCTGCGCGGACAGTTGAAGGCGCTGATCCAGATGCAGTCCCAATCCGGCAAGCGGTGATCGCAGCGCCGCCGACCCTGCCGTAAATCGCGCAGCGGAGGGCAGACCCTCCGGAGCGCGCGGCGCGTCGACGGAGGACTCGGATCTCGACCTCGCCGTGGAATTTGCGGCCGCGGAAGCGCCGGGGCTGCGCGACTGGCTCGAAAGCGTGCGGCGCGCGGCGCAGGAGCCGGTGGTCGATCAGTGGCCGGGGTTCGTTAATCTGGTCGGGCTCTATGCCGGCGACGTCGACGCCCGTCTGGCGCGGCAGGTGCGCGCCGAAGGCGTGGTCGTCTGGGAGCGGCACCGAGCCGCGCAAGGCTGATCGTCACGCGAAAGAGTCCCTCCGCTGTCGCGCCGATGCGGGAAAGGGTGTCGTCGACGCACAGGCGTGCCGGCTCTGATCGAAAGCGGCTTCACTGGCTCCGCTGCTTGGTAGCGAAGTCGTTGCGCTTTCTTGCTCGCGGGGTAATCTTGCTTCATGCGTCAAGTCATCATCTACCGGGGCGAAGACGGCTTTTGGGTGGCTAAGTGCCCCAGCCTGCCAGGCTGTATCACGCAGGGCGAGAGCCGCGAGGCTGCGATCGCAAACATCAGGGAAGCGATTGAGGGGTATGTCCTGGCACTTCAGGATGACGGCCTACCTGTGCCAGAGGAGCGCTTCGATGCGCTCTTGCTGGCCGTATGACCAAACTCCCGCAGCTTTCCGGTCCGGATCTCGTCCGCGCGCTTCAGAGGTTCGGCTTCACCGTCCGCAGGCAGCATGGCAGCCATATCATCATGCGCCGCGACGATCCGTTGGCGCAGACGGTCGTTCCGCGCCGGCAGTCAAGCTTTGAGCAGCGTGACCGGCGGTTTTAGGCCGAGCCTCGCTGCCCGGCGCACGTAGCGCCGATCGTCGAACGTGAGCATCTCGTCGCACGCGTGGCTTGCGGCGTGATGTAGAGCATTGCAAGGACCTTGCGCGCGAGCCGCGCCTGCGCCGGGTCGTCCTGCAAGTAGTAGCGGGCAAGAACGTTCGTATCAACGGCGCGCACGCGCAACCGCCTTCTTCATGGCGACGCCGCCGTGCATTTGCGCGATCGCGATGCGCGGACCGGCGTAGTTGAGGATCGCCGGTCCGTCTTCGATTCGCGAGGGCTCGGTCCTCTTCACCAGCCGCAGGCGGGCCCCGCCCTGATCCAGATCGAACTCGACCTTGCTCCCCGGGGTGATTCCGAGCGCCCGGCGCACGCGCTTCGGGATCGTCACCTGGCCCTTGCTGGTCACCGATACGCCTGCCACTTGTGCCTCCAGAGTATTACTTGGTAAGGATTGTAGTAGCGTCGGCGGAGGAGCCGGTGGATCATTAGTTTCTTCCAACGAGGTACGAGCCTGGAGCCGGGCCATTTGACCGCGCGGCAATTTGGGTGTTACTTTGGTGGCACCATCGAGCAGGCCATGGCGAATTCGACAACCTTGAAGCTGCCCGACGATCTGAAGGAGCGCGTCGGACAGGCGGCGCAAGCCGCCGGCAAGTCGCCGCACGCGTTCATGGTCGAGGCGATCGAACTTCACACTCGGCTCGCCGAGCGGCGGCACGAGTTCATCCAGTCCGCCCTCGCCGCCGAGCAGGAAGTGGCGACCTACGGGCTCGTGTACGACGGCGACGAGGTACTGAGCTACCTGAAGGCGCGCTTCGAAGGCAGGAAGGTCGCGCGTCCGCGCAAGCGCAAGCGCTGAGCGGGCTGCCGTTGCCAACACTGCTCTTTGCGCCGGCTGCCCTCGATGATCTCGATCGGCTCGCGGACTTTCTGCTGGAGCGGTCGGCGCGAATGGCCGCCGAAACCGGCCCATTGATCATCGATGGCTTGCAGTCGCTGAAGCGGCATCCGCTGATCGGCCGCGCGGCTGACGAAGGGTTGCGAGAGCTGCTGATTTCGCGCGGACGCTCCGGTTACATCGCGCTCTACCGCTATGACCCAGGCACCGACGAAGTGCTCGTGTTGCGCGTTCGCCATCAGCGCGAGGCGGGGTTCGAGTGAACCGACCGCGGGTTTGCACGCCGCCGGCGCGGGGCGCCGCCTGACGCGCAACGAAAGCCAGTCACTGCCGCGCGATACACTTCAGGTCGATGCTGGTGAACGATGGCCCCGAAGAGTTCCGCTGGCGCCTGCGCGTGTACTACGAGGACACCGACGCCGGCGGCATCGTCTACTACGCGAACTACCTGAAGTTCTTCGAGCGTTGCCGCACCGAGTGGCTGCGTGCACTCGACCTGGACCCGACGCGGCTGCTGCGCGAGACCGGCGTGCAGTTCGTGGTGCGAGAGGCGGCTTGCGAGTTCCGGCGGCCGGCGCGCCTCGATGATGCGCTGGTCGCCAGTGCGCGCGTGGCGCGGGTCGGCGGCGCCTCGCTGACGTTCGCGCAGCAGCTCTGGCGCGATCAGTGCGCGCCGGGCGAACCCGCGCTGCTGGCCGAGGCGACAATTCGGGTGGCCTGCGTTGCGGCGCGAAACCTTGCGCCGGTGCCGCTGCCAAAGACCCTGCTGGAAGTGTTGCGGCGACCGGTGCCGGGCTGATCGCGCGGCCGTTGCGCGTGGAAGCCTTCGGTAGAAGCGACGTCGCGCCGCTTCGCAATCAATCGAACCTTGCCCTGAGCCCAAGCGATGAACACTGCCGCCGATCTGTCGATCCTGTACCTTATCACCCAGGCCTCGCTCGTAGTGCAACTGGTGATGGCGCTGCTGGTGGTGATCTCGCTCGCCTCGTGGACGGCGATCTTCTCCAAGGGCTTCGCGATCCGCCGCACGCGCAACGAGACGCTCGCCTTCGAGCGCACGTTCTGGAGCGGCGCCGAGCTGGCGCAGCTCTACCAGCAGGCCAGCAACGGCCAGCGCACCGGAGCGATGGAGCGCATCTTCGAAGCCGGTATGACCGAGTACCTGAAGCTGCGCGGGCGCGGTGACGCGGCGGCAACACTGGACGGCGCGCGCCGCGCGATGCGCGCCAGCTACCAGCGCGAGATGGACGCGCTCGACACGCGCCTGTCATTCCTCGCCTCGGCCGGCAGCGTCAGTCCGTACATCGGCCTGTTCGGCACCGTCTGGGGGATCATGCACGCGTTCACCGGACTCGCCTCGATCGAGCAGGCGACACTCGCCAGCGTCGCGCCCGGCATCGCCGAGGCGCTGGTGGCCACGGCGATCGGCCTGTTCGCGGCGATCCCGGCGGTGGTCGCCTACAACCGCTTTGCGCACGACATCGACCGCCTGGCCAACCGCTTCGAGAGCTTCATCGAGGAGTTCTCGAACATCCTGCAGCGGCAGCGATGAGGACGGCAGCACTGACTTTGTCGCGGAGCTGACGATGGCGATCCTCGCGCGCCGCAGCGGGCCCAAGCGCCGGCTGCTGTCCGACATGAACATGGTGCCGTACATCGACGTCATGCTCGTGCTGGTGGTGATCCTGATGGTGTCGGCGCCGTTCGTGACGCCGGCGCTGGTCGACCTGCCGGCCGTGGGCAAGAGCGCGCGCGCGCCGGAGCGGCCGCTGGAGTTGGTGGTCCGCGCCAACGGCGACTTGGTGTTGCGCGACGGCGCACGCGAACTGGCCGCGAACCTGGAAGGCGCAATCAACGTGATCCGGCAACGCCAGGCGGCGTCGGCGCCGGCGCCGACGCCGGTGGTGATCGCCGCCGACCGCGAAGTCCGGTACGAGCACGTGATGAAGGCAATGGACGCGCTGCAGCGCGAAGGCGTGCAGCGCGTCGGCCTGCTGGTACAGCCGGCGCGCTGAGCGCGCGCAACCGCCGCCGCATGAGCGCCGCCGCTGTCGACCCGCGCCACCCGCCGCGCATGGCGCGCAGCGGCGAGCGCACGCCGACCTCGTTCGCGCTGGCGCTGCTGATGCACGCGCTGCTCTTCGGCGGCATGACCCTTGCCGTGCAGTGGCGCACGCAGCCCTCCGGGCCGGTGGTGGCCGAACTGTGGGCCGGCCTGCCGCCGCCGCAGGTCGTGCCGCCGCCGGTCGAGCCCGCGGCGCTTCGCCAGCCCGAGCCGACTCCAGCGCCGGTGCCCGCTCCCGAACCGAAGCGCGAGCCAGAGATCGCGATCGAACGCGAACGCAAGGCGCCGCCGCGCGTCGAGCCGAGACCTGAGGAGCGCCGTCCGCCGCCGAAAAAGGCACCGCCGGAAACGAAGAAGGCCGCGCCGGAGCCGAGGAAGGCCGCCCCCGAGCAAAGGAAGGCCGCGCCCGAACCGGCACCCGAGACGGCGCAGCCGCGCACCGACCTGGAGCGACTGATGGCGCAGGCGAAAGCCGGCGCGGCGCCGGCCGCCGCAACGGCGGCAACCGCGAGCGGCGTGCGCGGTGCCGACGGAGACTTCTCGGCGCGCGTGATCGCCTGCATCCGGCCGCACATCGTGTTCGTCGTGCCCGCCGGCACGAGCCCGACCGTCCACGCCGAGTTTCGCGTCGAGCTACTGCCCGACGGCGCGGTGGCGGCGGTGCGCCTGGTGCGCGCCAGCGGCCTGCCCGGCTACGACGCCGCAGCCGAACGCGCGATCCGGCGCTGCGACCCCTTTCCGCGCAAGCGCGACGGCAGCGTCGAACGCGTGGTCGTCGTGCACATGTCTCCCGTCGAAGCGCGATGACACCCGGGAAAATCGGTGGATCCCGCAGCGCCGTGCGCGACGACCGCGCTTCTTATACTTGGCGCGATGGCTTTGACTGCTGAACCACGCGGCGCCGCGCGCCGGCTGCTGCACGCCCTGCTCGCCGCGCTGCTGGCGCTCGTTGCGCTGGACGCGGCGCGCGCGCAACTGCGGATCGAGATCACCGGCGTCGGCTCCGACCAGTTCCCGCTGGCGGTGGCCAATTTCCAGCGCGAAGCGCAGGTGCCCGAGCCGGTGGACGAGATCATCCGCGCCAACCTGCAGCGCGCCGGGCTGTTCCGTCTCGTCGATCCGGGCGCCGAAGCGCCGGCCACCGACGCACGCGTCGACCACGGCCACTGGAAGGCGCGCGGCGCCAATGCGCTCGTCGTGGGTTCGGTCACGCGCCTGGCCGACGGCCGCTTCGACGTGCGCTTTCGCCTGTGGGACACGGTCAAGCAGACGCAACTGGACGCCGCCAGCTTCACCGCCTCGGCGGCCGAACTACGCCTGAGCGCGCACCGGATCTCGGACCGCATCCACCAGCAGCTCACCGGCGAGCGCGGCGTGTTCGCGACGCGCATCGCCTACGTCGTGGCGCTCGGCCGCAACGCCTTCGAACTGCAGATCGCCGACGCCGACGGCGGCAACGCGCAGACCGCGCTGCGCTCGCGCGAGCCGATCATGTCGCCGGCCTGGTCGCCCGACGGCTCGCAGCTCGCCTACGTGAGCTTCGAGACCGGCAAGCCGGTGGTGTACGTGCACACGCTCGCCACCGGCCAGCGGCGCGCGGCGGCCAACTTTCGCGGTAGCAACAGCGCGCCGGCCTGGTCGCCCGACGGCCGCCTGCTCGCGGTGGCGCTGACCCTGAGCGGAACGACGCAGATCTACACGATCGACGCGCAGCGCCCGTCGACGCCGCGCCGGCTGACCAACTCCGGTGCGATCGACACCGAACCGGTATGGTCGCCCGACGGCCGCCACATCTTCTTCACCTCCGACCGCGGCGGCAGCCCGCAGATCTACCGCATGGCGCCGGACGGCAGCGCCGTGCAGCGGCTCACCTTCAACGGCGACTACGCGGTCAGTCCGCGCGTGAGCCCGGACGGTCGCACCCTGGCCTACATCGCGCGCCGCAACGGCCGCTTCCAGGTGCACACGCTCGACCTCGCCAGTGGCGTCGAGATGACGATTACCGATACAGTGGCGGACGAGTCGCCGAGCTTCGCGCCCAACGGGCGCCTGCTGCTGTACGCGACCGAGTTCAACGGTCGTGGCATCCTCGCGTCCGCGTCGACCGACGCACGCATTCGGACGCGGCTTTCCGGACCCGGCGGCGATGTGCGCGAGCCAACCTGGGGCCCCTTCATCCCGTGAGCAAGGAGCAATCGCAATGAACAGCCTGTATCGCCCGACCCGCTTCATGTCCCTGCCTGCCACGGCCGCCGTGGCGGCCTTGCTGGCCGGGTGTGCCGCCACACCGGTGGAACAGCCCAAGCCGCCCGCGCCCGTGGTCGAGCGGCCGGCACCCGCCCCGGCGCCTGCGCCGGCGCCGGCACCGGCACCGGTGGCGCGCGTCGACGTCGCGCCCAAGCCGATCGACCCGCTGACCGATCCGAAGAGCCTGCTGTCGCAGCGCAGCGTGTTCTTCGATTTCGACAAGTACGTGATCAAACCCGAGTTCGTGCCGATGGTCGAGGCGCACGGCGCCTTCCTGGTGGGCAACGCCGGCCGCAGCATCGTGATCGAAGGCCACGCCGACGAGCGCGGCAGCCGCGAATACAACCTGGCACTCGGCCAGCGCCGCGCCGACGCGGTCAAGAGCCGCCTCGGACTGCTCGGCGTGCCCGCAGCGCGCATCGAGACCGTGAGCTTCGGCGAGGAGCGCCCGCGCGCCGTCGGTCAGACCGAGGAAGCCTGGGCGCAGAACCGGCGCGCCGACATCGTCTACCGCTGAGACCCGGCGCCGGTGCCGCGTGCATCGGGCCGACGAGACGGCCTTCCCGCGGGAAGGCCGTTGCCTTTTCTGAGAGCACCTTCGATGCGTACTTCAGCCCGCCTGTCCGCCGCTGCGCTGCTCGCCGCGGCCTTCCTCGCCGCGCCGCCGGCGCAGGCTTTGTTCACGATCGGCGACGACGAGGCGCGCAAGGCGATCCTCGACCTGCGCGCCCGCCTCGCCGAGCAGGACCGCGCCGCGCAGCAGCGCATCGACGCCTTGAACGGCGAGCTAGCGCGCCTGCAACGCAACCAGCTCGAGCTGGTGAGCCAGATCGAATCGCTGCGCCAGGAGCTGGCGCGCCTGCGCGGTCAGGACGAGACGCTCACCAACGAGCTCGCGGTGCTGAATCGGCGCAGCCGCGAGGTCTATCTCGAGATCGACGGCCGGCTCAAGGCGCTCGAGCCGAAGGCGGTCAAGCTCGACGGTCGCGCGGTCACGATCGACCGCGACGAGCAAGGCGCCTACGACGCCGCCCTGGTGCTGTTTCGCGCCGGCGAGTTCGACGCCGCGATCCGCAGCCTGAACGGCTTCCTGGTCCGCTATCCGCAGTCGGTGTACGTGCCGTCGGCGCACTACTGGATCGGCAGCGCGCACTACGCGCTGAAAGACTTCAAGAACGCGATCGCCGCGCAGCAGATCGTCGTCGAGCGCTTCGCCGACTCGCCGCGCGCACCCGAGGCGCTGCTCAACATCGCCGCCAGCCAGCAGGAACTCAAGCAGCGGCCGGCGGCGCGCGCCACGCTGGAGCGGCTGATCAAGGAGCACCCGGACAGCGAATCGGCCAAGCTGGCGCGCGAGCGACTCGCCGCGCTCGGCACGCGCTGAAGCGCGCCGGGTCCGCTTGGGAGCGAAGCGGCACCGGCGCGCGCCGAGAGCGGTTTGACGCCCGCGCGGACGATCGGGATAATCCGCGCCTCTTTGCCGGCGGCAGTACGTCCTCGCCGGCAGACTACCCGGTTGCGCGGCTGTCTTTGCGACGCCGCGCAGTGCGCGGACTCGACACGGGTCGTTAGCTCAGTCGGTAGAGCAGCGGACTTTTAATCCGTTGGTCGAAGGTTCGAATCCTTCACGACCCACCATAGAATCAATAGGTTAGGCGACTACGCCTCAACCGTTCGAGCGTCGGCGACCAAGTCGGGTCTACAACGGGTCTACTTTTCGGCCGGTACCCTCGTCGTCGCCACGCTCCCAGGATCCTTGCCGCGCGCCGCCTCTGGCGGCCGCAGATTCCCCAAGGCAGGAAGGCCGGCTCGCACTTGACCGAGCCCAAAGCGTCATCAGCTTTCACGCGCACCGGCACAGGTGCCACACCCCGCGCCCGCCTTGAGCCGGTCGTACCTCAGCCCTCGACCGCGCGCAGCACCGCCTTCGGACTCTTGCTGATCACCGTCAGCAACACCCGTGCCGTGCCGTGCGGCTGCCGATCGCCGCGCTCCCAGTGCCGCAGCGTGCCGAGGCTGATGCCGAAACGCGCCGAGAACTGCTCCTGAGTCAGCCCCACTTTCTCGCGGATGGCCTTGACGTCGATCGGCTCGACGCGATGCGTGCGCACGCCGCGGCCGCGCCCCTCGGCGTGCGCAACAGCTTCTTCCAGCCCGCGGCGAATGCTGTCTGCGATCCGGCCCATCATCGATTCTCCTTGTGTGCGGCCACCAGATGCCGCGCCAGCGCGGCGAATGCCCGCCGGTCGTCGGCCGAAAGGTCGTCGCGTTCGCCCTTGGCGTAGACGGTCAGCAGGTACAACGGCATGGCGGCGTCGTGAAAGTAGTAGATCACCCGTGTGCCGCCGCGCTTGCCGGAGCCGGCCCGCCGCCAGCGCAGCTTGCGCAGCCCGCCGGTGCCAACGATCAGATCGCCGCCTTTCGGGTGCTCGGCGAGGTAGACGATCAGGTCCGTGCGCTCCTCGTCGCTGAGCAGCGCCGCGGCGCGGCGAATGAACTCCGGCGTCTCGGCGACGGTGATCGGACTGTAATCCAATGGATTAGTTCCGGCAATCGCCACCGGCTACGCCCGGGCCCGCTTCGCGCCCATCGGCGCCACGCGCTCGTCGCGCAGGCCGGCGAGGTAGGCGCCCCACTGTTCGAGCGCTGCCGCCTTCTCGCGCATGTAGTCGTGACGGTCGTAGTGCCGCTGCTGGATGCCGCCGAGTCCGTGCGACTGGATCTGCGCCCGCACGTCACGACTGATGCCGAGAGCCGCGAGCATCGTTTCGCAGGTCCGGCGCACGTCGCGCAGCTCGAACAGGCCGAGGCTGGCGCGCGCTTTCTGCAGCGCCTTGTCGGCGGTGGCCGCGGTGGCCAGCGTGCGCACCATCTTGCACAGCGTTTCCGGCCGCGTCGGGCACTTGCCGTCGGCGGAAAACAGCCACGGCGAGGCCTGCGGCGCCGGCAACTCGCGGCCTTCCTTGCGCGCCTGCTGCCGCTGGCGGCGCGAGACGTGCACCGTCGCCAGCTCGAGCCGGCACGCGACGATCGCCGCCGCTTCGTCCGTCAGCGGCAGCACGTGGGCGCGCGGCTGCGCCCGCTTGCCCTTCGGGTCGAGCAGACGGATCGTGCGTGCGTGCAGGTCAACGTCGGCGCGGGTGGCGCGCAGCAGTTGCGCCGGCCGCTGGCCGCCGAGCAGCAGCGCCAGCAGCAGCGCGTCGCGTGCCTCACTGACGGGCGCGGCTTCGAGCGCGCGCAGGTAGAAGCCCAGCTCGCCGGCGGTGAGCGTGCGATCGCGCGCGCGGTTGTATTGCGACAGCGCCGCGGGGTTCGCTTCGATGCCGAAGGCGACGAAGGTTGCCGGCGCAGTCGGATCGCTCTCGGCACGCAGCGCCAGCGCGTAGGCGGCGCGGATGTAGCTGCGCAGCTTGCCGGCGGTGCGGCCCTTGCCGGCTTCGGTCGCCGTGCGCAGGATCGCGGTCACGTCGCGCCGCTTCAGGTCTACAGCGCGCATGTCGGCATACGTCGGCCAGGCATCGAACACATGCCGGCGGAACATCGCCAGCGCATCGGCGCCGCTCGCCCGGCCCTGCGCGGTCAGGTGCGCGGCGTAGGCTTCGAAGCGGTGCAGCATGATCCACTGTGGGACGCATAAATACGGGACTTTTAATCCGTTGGTCGAAGGTTCGAATCCTTCACGACCCACCACTTCGACTTGCCTGAGGCATCAGAAGGCGCACAGGCTCAACTCGAAGGCCACGTCGCGATCCAGAGGTCGCGGCTTGAGGTCGCGATCGGCGCAGGAGAAGCGGATCCACAGCATGTGCTTGTTGGCGCTGATCTCGGGAATCGCGTCGGCGCCGGCGTCGAGCCGCAGGCGCAGCAACGCGTAACTGCGGCCAGACAGCGTCTGCTGGAAGGTACCGGCGCCGGCCACCTGGCGGCTGCGATGCGCGGTCTCGCGCAGCAGCCGCAGCACGATCGTCATCGCGTCGCGCACCTGTGCCAGCGGACGCGCCCAGGATTGCAGGTCGGCGCTGCGCTGCTCGGCAGCTCGCATCAGCCAGGCATGGTAGGAAGGCAGGTCGAACTCGCAGGTGCCGCCGGGAATGCCGGCGCGACTGCGCACGCTCGTCAGCCATTCGTTGTCGCGCAGTTGCTGCCCGACCTTGCCCGCGGCTGCATTCAGTCCGGCAAACGCCTGTTCGACCTCGTGCAAGACGGTCGCGAGCCGGTCGACGGCCACCTGGGGGTTGTGGCGCAGCGCGAGCAGCGACTGGCGGTGGCGTTCGAGTTCCTGCAGCAGTTCGCCCTTCAGGTCCGAGCGGGCGGTGATCTCGAGGATCTCGAACAGCGTCAGCAGCGCCGTGTGGTGACAGTAGGCATGCGACTGCGCCGCGAAGTACTGCAGCTTGTCGAACAAGTCTTCGAGTCGCAGCAGCGTGCGGATCCGCTCGTTGAACGGGTACTCGTAGAGGATGGTCGAGTCGCTGCTGGTCATGAACGGATCGATCTCGCAATCACGATATCACAGCGATTGCGCCGTCAACCGCATGTAGCGCCGGTGCAGGCGGGCGACGCGCGCGGCGATCGACGTCAACGCGCCGGCATTGACGATCACGTCGTCAGCCGCCGCCAGTCGGTCGGCGCGGCTCGCTTGCCGAGCGACGATCGACTCGACCTGCGCGCGTGCCAGCGCACGCGTGCGCAGCACGCGCTCGATCTGCAGCACGATCGGGCAGTCGACCAGCAGCACGCGGTCGAAGCGACCTCGCCAGTCGGCCGACTCCACCAGCAGCGGCACTGCGAACACGAGGTAGGGCGCCGCTTGCGCCGCCATGGCCTCGCGTTCGGCGGCGGCGCGGATCATGGGGTGCAGGATTCGCTCCAGCGTCGTCTTCGCCGCCGCATCGGCGAACACGCGCGCGCGCATGCGGGCGCGATCGAGCGCACCGCGGCGATCGATGAAGCCGGCGCCGAAGGCGTCGACGATCGCGGCGATCGCCTCGCCGCCGGCCGCGGTCAGCCGATGGGCGATGGCATCGGTGTCGATGATGGCGGCGCCGTGCTCAGCGAGCAGTCCGGCCACCAGCGACTTGCCGCTGCCGATGCCTCCGGTCAGCGCGATGCGCATACGGCGCCGCTCAGGCGGCGAACAGACCGACGAGTTGGTCGCCATACAGGAGCGCGATGAAGCCGGCGGCCGCGAGATACGGTCCGAAGGGGATCGGGATCTCCCGCCCGCGGCGCGCCAGGATCATCAACACGACGCCGACCACGGCGCCGACCAGCGACGAGATCAGCACGACCGGCAGCAGCATCTTCCACCCCATCCAGGCGCCGAGGGCGGCCAGAAGCTTGAAGTCGCCGTAGCCCATGCCTTCCTTGCCGGTGGCAAGCTTGAACAGCCAGTAGATCGACCACAGCGCCAGGTAGCCGGCGGCGGCGCCGAACACGGCCTCCGGCAGCGGCGCGAACACGGCCTGGGTGTTAGCCAGCAAGCCGACCCAGAGCAGCGGCAGGGTCAGACTGTCCGGCAGCAAGGTGGTGTCGGCGTCGATGAAGGCAAGCGCGATCAGGGTCCAGGTGAAGCCGAGCGCCAGCACGCCGGCTGCGCTCCAGCCGAAGTGCGTCGCCACCAGTGCCGAAAGAGCCGCGGTCAACGCCTCGACCGCTGGATAGCGCACCGAGATGCGCGCGCTGCAGTGCGCGCATTTGCCGCGCAACACCAGCCACGAGAGCAGCGGCACGTTGTCGATCGCGCGCAACTGCTTCTTGCAGGCCGGACAGTGCGAGCGCGGCCGCCAGAGACTGTAGACGCCGGCCTCGGCGACGGTCTCGCCGCGCAGTTCGGCGCATTGCGCACGCCATTCGGCGTCCATCATTGCCGGCAGCCGATGGATGACGACGTTCAGGAACGAACCGACCGCCAGGCCGACCAGCGCGGCGGCGAGCAGGAAGACGGTGTCCGGGCTCATCATGCGAAAACGCCCCGGCGCCTTCGGACGCCGGGGCGTTGCGTCGCTTGCGTCGTGATTCTCGCGCCGGCGCTCAGACCACCTGCCCGAGCTTGAAGATCGGCATGTAGATCGCGATCACGATGCCGCCGATGATCACGCCGAGAATGACCATGATCATCGGCTCGATCAGACTGGCGAGCGCATCGACCGTCTCGTCGACCTCGCGCTCGTAGTAGTCGGCCACCTTGGACAGCATCGAGTCGAGCGAGCCGGACTCCTCGCCGATGCCAGTCATCTGCACTGCCATGTTCGGGAACACGCCCGAGTTCTGCATCGCCAGCGCCAGACTGGTGCCGACGTTCACCTCGGACTGGATCTGCTTGGTGGCCTCCTTGTAGACGGCGTTGCCCGAGGCCGGACCGACCGAGTCGAGCGCCTCGACCAGCGGCACGCCGGCGGCGAAGGTCGTGGCCAACGTCCGACTCCAGCGCGCCACCGAGGCCTTGAGCATCAGGTCGCCGATCACCGGCGGCTTGAGCAGCGTCCGGTCGACCAGCATCTGCACCTTGGGCGAGCGCTTCCAAGCCTGGATCATGAAGTAGACGAAGCCGGCAAACCCGAACAGCATCACGTGCCACCAGGAGACGAAGAAGTCCGACATCGCGATCACGAGCAGGGTCGGCGCCGGCAGATCGGCGCCGAAGCTGGTGAACACGCCCTTGAACGACGGGATCACGAAAATCATGATGATCGCCGTGATCAGGATCGCCACCAGGATGATCATCGCCGGGTAGAACAGCGCTTTCTTGATTTTGCCCTTGAGCGCCAGCGTCTTTTCCTTGTAGGTCGCGAGCCGGTCGAGCAAGGTCTCCAGGATGCCCGCCTGTTCGCCGGCGGCGACCAGGTTGCAGAACAGCGGATCGAAGTAGATCGGGTACTTGCGAAACGCCTGATTCAGGCTGGTTCCGGTCTCGACGTCGGCGCGGATGTCGTTGAGCAAGCGCGACATCGACGGATTGGAGTGTCCGCGCGCGACGATGTCGAAGCATTGCATCAGCGGCACGCCGGCGCGCAGCATGGTCGACAACTGCCGCGTGAACAGCGCCAGGTCCTTCTCCGTGATCTTGCGTCCGCGCGAGAAGCTCTGCTTCTTGATCTTGGTCGCCATCACGCCGCGCCGGCGCAGCGAGGCGGCCACGACCGATTCGCCGCCGGCGCGCATCTCGCCCTTGAGGATCCGGCCCTGCTTGTCGCGGCCTTCCCAGTGAAACAGCGCCTCGCGCACCTGCGCTCGCGGTCGGGTCAGAGTTCCGGTTGCCATCTAGTGCTTCCTCGTGCGATCGCGCGTCATTCGTTGGTGCAGCCGAGGACTTCCTCGACCGAGGTCATGCCCTGCCTGGCCTTCAGCAGACCGGATTGGCGCAGGTTCTTCACGCCTTCGCGCTGCGCCTGCTGGGCGATGTCGAGCGAGCTGCCGCCGCGCAGGATGATCGACTGAATCGCCTCGCTGATCGGCATCACTTCGTAGATTCCGACCCGGCCCTTGTAGCCCGACCCCTTGCAGACGCTACAGCCGACCGGCTTGTAGGTGACCCAGCTGCCGTCGAGCTGATCTTCCTCGAAGCCGGCGGCGCGCAGCGCCTCGCGCGACAGGTCGGCCGGCTGCTTGCACACGCACAGCCGCCGCGCCAGCCGCTGCGCCGTGATCAGGATGATCGAGGAGACGATGTTGAACGCCGGCACGCCCATGTGCGCGAGCCGGGTCAAGGTCGACGGCGCGTCGTTGGTGTGCAGGGTCGACATCACCAGATGGCCGGTCTGCGCCGCTTTGATCGCGATGTCGGCGGTTTCCAGGTCGCGAATCTCGCCCACCATGATGATGTCGGGATCCTGGCGCAGGAACGAGCGCATCGCGTTGGCGAAAGTCAGCCCCGCCTTCTCGTTGACGTTGACCTGGTTGATCCCGGCCAGTTGGATCTCGGCCGGGTCTTCCGCAGTCGAGATGTTGACCCCGGGCTTGTTGAGCAGGTTCAGGCAGGTGTAGAGCGACACCGTCTTGCCGCTGCCGGTCGGGCCGGTGACCAGCACCATGCCGTAGGGGCGATTGATGGCGTTGACCAGAACCTCGCGCTGCTCGGGTTCGTAGCCGAGCGAGTCAATCCCCATTTTCGCCTGCGACGGATCGAGAATGCGCATCACCACCTTCTCGCCGTACAAGGTAGGCAGGGTGCTGACGCGAAAGTCGATCGCGCGCTGGCCGGACAGCGCCAACTTCATGCGACCGTCCTGCGGCACGCGCTTTTCGGAAATGTCGAGCTTCGAAATGACCTTGATGCGCGTGACCAGGCGGTCGCGGATCGCCAGCGGCGGCTGGGCGATCTCGCGCAACACGCCGTCGACGCGGAAGCGGACGCGATAGAACTTCTCGTACGGCTCGAAGTGAATGTCGGAGGCGCCGTCGCTGATGGCGTCGAGCAGCAGCTTTCGCAGGAAGCGAACGACCGGCGCATCGTCGACTTCGACCGAGGTCGACTCTTCCTGCTGCTGATTCGAGTCTTCGCCGAGCAGATCCTCGAAGTTGACGTCGTCGTCGACCAGACGCTCGAGCGAGTCGGTCACCGAGCGACCGATCGACTCGACCAGCTTGACCAGCTTGTCGTGCTCGACGACGACGACGTCGAGCGTCAGCTGCGTCTGGAACTTGATCTGATCGAGCGCCGGGAAGTTGGTCGGGTCGGAGACCGCGACCGCGAGCCGGTTGCCGCGCTTGCGCAACGCGAGAACGCGCAGCGAAGCGACCAGCTTGCGATCGATGATGTCGCCCGGCAACTGATCGGCGTCGAATGCGGCCAGGTCAAGCATCGGATGGCCAAAGGTGTCAGCCGCGAAGCGGGCGATACCAGAGGCGGACAGGCCTGTGGCATCGGCGATGGCGAGCAACTCGTCGATGAACTGGGAATTGCTCTGGATCGCCTTGCGCGCGAGGCTCTCGGCGCGGTCGGGCCGAAGCTTGCCTTGTTGCACGAGCGAGCGCGCCAGCCCGGTCAGGACGCTGGCGGCAGCGGCGGGTCCTTGGGTGACGGCGGACATCGGGGCGCGGCGCGGGGCAAGGCTCGTTTATAGCGAGCGCCAGCCGGGAGAAAGCTCAAAGATACTGCCGATAAGCCCCTAATTTGTAAAGCGAATCCCGTCCGAAACGCGCATCGGCCAAAGGTGTTACGAGGGATTCGTGGGCTGAGCGGTGCGCAAGTCGATGCGCACCGCGTCCAATGGCGCCGTCGCTGCCGCGGCGACCGTGAGGGGAGGAGCCGTATTGCGGAAAGTGGTCGGGGTGAGAGGATTTGAACCTCCGACTCCTGCGTCCCGAACGCAGTACTCTACCAAGCTGAGCTACACCCCGACGCTGTTGCGACCTTGGCTGCCCGGCGTGCGCTGGGCGCGATCGACACGGCTACCCATGTCGAAAAGCGAGATCAGTGGTCTCGTTCAACCGCAAAGCGGGCTAAGTCTAGCAGAGCGCGAAGGAACGGCGACTGGCCGAGGCCTGCGAGCGCCGCCTGAGCGACCTGTACTTCGCGCTGCGCGCGACCGCGTGCGTAGCCGAGCGAGCCGCGCGCCTGCACGATCTCGGCGACGGCAGCGAAGTCGCCGTCGCCGCACCTGACCGCCTGCTCGATCATCGTCCGCTCGGCCGCGCTCGACGATGTCAGCGCGTGAATCAGCGGCAGCGTGGTCTTGCCTTCGCGCAGGTCGTCACCAAGCTGCTTGCCGATCTCGTCCACCTTGCCGCTGTAGTCGAGCACGTCGTCGACGATCTGAAACGCCCGACCCAGACTGCCGCCGTAGCGGGCACAGCGCTCCTCGGTGTCGGTATCGGCGCCCGACAGCACAGCGCCGATCCTGGCCGCAGCTTCGAACAGGGTCGCCGTCTTGCGCTCGACGACCTGCATGTAGCGCTGCTCGGTCACCGACGGATCGTGAACGTTGAGCAACTGCAGCACCTCGCCTTCGGCGATGCGATTGGTGGCGTCGGCCAAGATGCTCATCACGCGCAAGCTGCCGACCGCGACCATCATCTGGAAGGCGCGCGAGTACAGGAAGTCGCCGACCAGGACGCTCGCCGGATTGCCGAAGGCCGCGTTCGCGGTCGGTCGGCCGCGTCGCAGTTGCGATCCGTCGACCACATCGTCGTGCAAGAGCGTCGCTGTGTGGATGAATTCGATCGTCGCCGCCAGTTCGTGGAAGTGGCCGCCGCCCTTGCCCAGTGCTCGCCCGACCAACACAAGCACCGCCGGACGCAAGCGCTTGCCGCCGGCACCGACGATGTAGTCGGCGATGGTGCGAATCAGGACGACGTCTGAGTCGAGGCGGCGACGGATCACCGCGTCGACTTCGCTCATGTCGGCCGCAATCGACGCCAGCAGCTGAGATGCCGTCTGCGATCCTGCTGGCGGAGCGGCGGAAACGTCGGGGGCTGCGGACATCGGATCCGGAGGCTGGGCGCAAGTCAGGTGGATGGCCGGACGTTCGGCGTCTGGCAGACAGGAAGCGGCAATGCCGCGCCTGACCGATCTGCGCCGCGCGGGAATTATAGGTGCGCGCGCCTTGCGGCCTCCAAGGTTGACGCCGGAGAGGCCGGTCGACCCCCTTGGCGCGACGGGCCCGCCCTCGGCGCGTCGCCCCCATGGCAACTCGTTTGACGTTGGTGACCGCTTCAGCGAGAATATGCGGCTTCGCGCTTGGCACAGGCGCAGGGTTCTATCAGCGACACTTGCCGAGACGCGTGTTGAGGCGAGCGGTGCGCGGGTCGACGACAGTCGGGTGAGCGTCATGTATGCAGTGGTGAAGACGGGTGGCAAGCAATACCGCGTCGTCGCGGGGGAGCGGCTGAAGGTCGAGTCCTTGCCGGTCGAAGTGGGCCAGCAGGTCACGATTTCGGAGGTGCTCGCGCTCGGCGATGGCGCCAGTGTGCGCATTGGTGCGCCGTTTCTCGCCGGCGCCGCCGTGACGGCGACGGTGTTGAGCCATGGCCGCCACGCGAAGATCTCGATCTTCAAGATGAAGCGGCGCAAGCACTACATGAAGCGCGGCGGCCACCGCCAGGACTACACGGAACTGCGCATCGACGCGATCGCCTGAGCAGGCAACCGATCGGGGTCATTCATGGCACACAAGAAGGCAGGAGGATCTTCGCGCAACGGGCGCGACTCCCAGGCGAAGCGCCTCGGAGTCAAGGTCTTCGGCGGTCAGGCAATCAACGCCGGCGGCATCATCGTGCGCCAGCGCGGAACACAGTTCCATCCCGGGACCAACGTCGGCATCGGACGCGATCACACCTTGTTCGCGCTCGTCGACGGTCAGGTCAAGTTCTCGGTCGCGGGCGAGGACCAGCGCCAAACCGTGGCCGTGGTGCCGCAGGGCTGAGCGCCTTCGGCCCGCGGCCTCGCGCCGAAAGCCCTGCCCGCAAGCGGCAGGGCTTTTTTGCTTTCGGACGGCAAGATCGGGCCGTTTGCATTCCATGAAGTTCATCGACGAAGCACGCATCGAACTGCTCGCCGGCCGCGGTGGCGACGGCTGCGCCTCGTTCCGGCGCGAAAAATTCATTCCCAAAGGCGGCCCCGACGGCGGCGACGGCGGTCGCGGCGGCAGCATCTGGGCGGTGGCGGATCGCAACGTCAACACATTGATCGACTACCGCTACGCGCGCAAACACGCCGCGGGCAACGGTGAGAGCGGGCGCGGTGCCGACTGCTACGGCGCAGCCGGCGCCGACCTCGAGTTGCGCATGCCGGTCGGCACCGTGATCACCGACGAAGCCACGGGGGCGGTGCTTGCCGATCTGACCGTGCACGGGCAGCGCGCCCTGCTCGCGCGCGGCGGCTCGGGCGGGCTGGGCAACCTGCACTTCAAGTCGAGCACCAACCGCGCGCCGCGCCAGAAGACGGCGGGAGCAGCGGGCGAGCACCGCTGGGTGCGGCTCGAGCTCAAGGTCCTGGCCGACGTCGGCTTGCTCGGCCTGCCGAACGCCGGCAAGTCGACGCTGATCGCAGCCGTGTCGAACGCGCGACCGAAGATCGCCGACTATCCTTTCACGACCCTGCACCCGCATCTGGGCGTCGTGCGCCTGCAGGCCGGCGGCGGCTTCGTGATCGCCGACATTCCCGGATTGATCGAGGGTGCGGCCGAGGGTGCCGGCCTCGGCCATCGGTTCTTGCGCCACCTGGCACGCACGCGCTTGCTGCTGCACGTGATCGACGTCTGTCCTGTCAACCTAGGCGCCGATCCGGTGCTTGACGCGCGCGCGGTCGTGGCCGAACTCAAGCGTTATGACCCGGCCCTACACCGCAAGCCGCGCTGGCTCGTGTTCAACAAGATCGACCTCGTGCCGGAAGAAGACCGGGTCGCACTGATCGCCGGACTGCGCCGCCGGCTGCGAAGCAGCGCGCCGGCGTTCGCGATCTCGGCGGCGACCGGGCTCGGATGCCGCGAGCTGATGTGGGCGGTGCAACGATTCCTGCTCGACCGCAAGGCAGACGGCGAGGCACAAGTCGGCGATCCGCGCTTCGCGGCAGAGGTCGATCAATGACCACGGCAGCGGTCGCCAGCGCGCGTCGCGTCGTGGTCAAGGTCGGCTCGAGCCTGGTGACCAACAACGGCCAGGGGCTGGACCTGGAGGCGATGGCGCGCTGGGCCGAGCAGACCGCCGCGCTGCACGCCCTGGACAAGCAGGTGCTGCTGGTCTCCAGCGGCGCGATCGCGGCCGGTATGCAGCGCCTCGGCTGGCAGCGCCGGCCGCACGAGGTGCACGAACTGCAGGCGGCAGCCGCGGTCGGGCAGATGGGGCTGGCCCAAGCCTATGAGACGCGCTTCGCGGCGCTCGGTCTGCGCACGGCGCAGGTGCTGCTCACGCACGCCGATCTGGCCGACCGCGCCCGCTATCTCAATGCCCGCTCGACCCTGTTCACGCTGCTCAAGCACGGCGTCGTGCCGGTGATCAACGAGAACGACACCGTGGTCACCGACGAGATCAAGTTCGGCGACAACGACACCCTGGCGGCACTGGTCACCAACCTGGTCGAAGCCGACGTGCTCGTGATCCTGACCGACCAGGCCGGACTGTTCAGCGCCGACCCGCGCCGTGATCCCGCCGCGACGCTGCTGCGCGAAGCGGTCGCCGGCGATCCGGCGCTCGAAGCGATCGCCGGCGGCGCCGGCAGCCAGATCGCTCGCGGCGGCATGATCACCAAGGTGCTGGCCGCCAAGCGCGCAGCGCGCAGCGGCGCACACACGGTGATCGCCAGCGGGCGCGAACCGCAGGTGCTCGAGCGCTTGGCGCGCGGCGAGCGAATCGGCACCCAGTTGACGGCGGCGACCGCGGTACTCACCGCCCGCAAGCAGTGGCTGGCCGATCATCTGCAGACGCGCGGACGCCTGGTAATCGACGCCGGCGCGGCCCGGGCACTGGCCGCCGGCGGCAAGAGCCTGCTGCCGATCGGCGTGGTCGAGGTCAAGGGCGAGTTCGCACGCGGCGACGTGGTCGCCTGCGTCGGCCTCGACGGTCGCGAAGTGGCGCGCGGACTGGTCAACTACAGCGCCGAGCAGTCGCGCCAGATCGCTGGCAAGCAGACCTCGGAGATCGAGGCGCTGCTTGGCTTCATCGAGGAGCCCGAACTCATCCACCGCGACAACCTGGTGCTGAGCTGAAGGCTCAGCACCAGGTTGCGTCGCAGGCTAACCTGCCGCAGGCAGGTTAAGGCGGCGCAGCCGCCGGCCGCAGACACAACTGCCGCGCAGCGGCCTGCCGTCGTGCCGAGCTGAAAGCTCAGCACCAAATTGTGTCGAGGCGAGGTTCGCGCCCCCTAGCCGATGCCGTCGGCCGGCGCCGATCGCTCCTGCGGCGACGACACGACGTCGGCGGCCGGCGGCGCCGCGCGGCGCGCACCGTGCACGAGATAGCGCGACAGTTCGTGCAGTGCCTGCTGATAGACCTCGCGCTTGAACTCGATCACCGCGTCGAGCGGAATCCAGTAGGCGTGCCAGCGCCAAGCGTCGAATTCAGGCTTTTCCGTGCGGCGCAGGCAGACGTCAGTGTCGCGCCCGGTCAGTCGCAACAGGTACCAGATCTGCTTCTGGCCGCGATAGCTGCCGCGCAGCTCGCGCCGCATCCACTGCTCCGGCACCTCGTAGCGCAGCCACTCGCGCGTGCGGCCGACGATCTTCACGTGCTCGGGCTTGAGGCCAACCTCCTCGTACAGCTCGCGGAACATCGCCTGCTCGGGCGATTCGCCGGGCTTGATTCCGCCCTGCGGGAACTGCCAGGAGTGCTGCCTGACCCGCTTGCCCCAGAAGACCTCGTCGCGGTGATTGAGCAGGATGATGCCGACATTCGGGCGGAAACCGTCCTTGTCCAGCATGCCACCACCTGAAGCCTTATCATCTGCGGCCGATTATATGACCGGCTCGTCACGCAGGCACGCGCGCGACGGTGGCGCGCCGGAACCCCAGTGCGATGCGGGCCTCCGGTTTCTTTCTCTCGACGCTGAAGGAAGCGCCGGCCGACGCCGAAGTCGTCAGCCACCGGCTGATGCTGCGCGCCGGCATGATCAAGAAGGTCGCCGCCGGCATCTACAGCTACCTGCCGATCGGCCTGCGCTCGATCCGCAAGATCGAGCAGATCGTGCGCGAGGAGCTCGTGCGCGCGGGCGCGGTCGAGTTGCTGATGCCGGTGGTGCAGCCGGCCGAGCTGTGGATGGAGTCCGGCCGCTGGTACAAGATGGGGCCGGAGCTGATGCGCGTGAAGGACCGGCACGAGCGCGACTTCATCATCCAGCCGACCTCGGAGGAGGTCATCGCCGACATCGCGCGCGAGGCGCTGCGCAGCTACAAGCAGCTGCCGGTGAACTTCTTCCACATCCAGACCAAGTTCCGCGACGAGCGCCGGCCGCGCTTCGGCGTGATGCGGGCGCGCGAGTTCACGATGAAGGACGCCTACTCCTTCGATCGCGACGAGGCGGGCGGCATGAAGAGCTACCGCCTGATGTTCGAGGCCTACGAGCGCATCTTCACGCGCATGGGCCTGCGCTTTCGCGCCGTCGCAGCCGACACCGGCAACATCGGCGGCCACGCGAGCCATGAGTTTCAGGTGATCGCCGACACCGGCGAGGACGTGATCGCCTACTGCACGACCTCGGACTACGCCGCCAACCTCGAGCTGGCCGAGGCGCTGCCGCTGATCGCACGCCGCGCGCCGCCGTCGCAGTCGCTGGCGCGGACGCCGACTCCGGGCAAAGAGAAGTGCGAGGACGTGGCGGCGCTGCTCGAACTGCCGCTGGCGCGCACCGTGAAGTCGATCGTGCTCGCGGTCGACCGGCGCGACCCGACCGGGCCGCAGTCGGCCGACCTTTGGTTGCTGCTGCTGCGCGGCGATCACGAATTGAACGAGGTGAAAGCGAGCAAGGTGCCGGGCCTGAACGAAGGCTTCCGCTTCGCTACCGAGGCCGAGATCCGCGCCGTCTTCGGCTGCCGGCCCGGCTACCTGGGGCCGATCGGCACGCGCGCTCCGGTCACGGTGGTCGCCGACCGCACGGTCGCGCACATGAGCGACTTCGTCTGCGGCGCCAACGAGGAGGGCTACCACCTGACCGGCGTCAACTGGGGGCGCGATCTGCCCGAGCCGATCGTCGCCGACATCCGCAACGCGGTTGCTGGCGACCCCTCGCCCGACGGCCGGGGCGTGCTGGCGATCCAGCGCGGCATCGAGGTCGGCCACGTGTTCGCCGGGCTGCCCTATGCCGAGTCGATGAATCTCTCGTACACGGACGAAAAGGGACAACTGCGGCCGATGGTGCTGGGCTGCTACGGCATCGGCATCACGCGCCTGCTCGGCGCCGCGATCGAGCAGAACCACGACGACAAGGGAATCATCTGGCCGCAGGCGATCGCGCCGTTCACGGTCGCCGTCTGCCCGATCAACTACCGGCAGTCGGAGGCAGTCAGGCAGGCCGCCGATGCGCTGTACGAGGAACTGAGCGCGGCCGGGGTCGACGTCATCCTCGACGACCGCGGCGAGCGTCCCGGGGCGATGTTCGCCGACTGGGAACTTATCGGCGTCCCGCACCGGTTCACGATCGGCGAGCGCGGTTTGAAGACGGGCGAGGTCGAGTACGTGGCGCGCCGGCAGTTGCAGCCGCTGATGGTGCCGCTGGCGCAGGCGCTGGCCACGCTGCGCGGCCAGACCGGCCGCTAGGCGAGGCCGGGCGATGGATGGCGATCGGCGCGCGCTCCTGGCGGCGTCGCTCGCCGCCCTGCCCTGGCTGGCGCTGCCGCGCTCGGCCTTGGCCGGCGGCCAGCGCTACGAACCGCTGGCCGATGCGGTGCGAACGGCGCTGGCGGCGCAGATCGCCGATGCCCGACCGCCGGTGCGCAGCTTCGACGACGCGCAGGAGCACCTGGCGTTCGTTCACTGGTTGAGCGAGATGTCGGCGCGGCTGCGAACGCGCAAGAGCGACGACCGCACGCGCGTCGAGTTCCTGCGCACGCTCGACTACGAGTGCATCCGCGCCGGACTGGAGCGGCAGATGGTTCTGGGACTGATCCAGGTCGAGAGCAACTTCCGCCGCTACGCAATCTCCAGCGCCGGTGCGCGCGGCTACATGCAGGTGATGCCGTTTTGGACTCGCGTGATCGGCGACGGCAACCCGCGCCGCCTGTTCGAGATGCGCAGCAACCTGCGCTACGGCTGCGTGATCCTGCGCCACTACATCGACCTCGAGCGCGGTGACCTGTTTCTTGCGCTCGGCCGCTACAACGGCAGTCGCGGCCGCGCCGAGTATCCGAACGCCGTGTACGCGGCGTGGAACGGTCGCTGGCGCTACGAACCGGCGCCGCGCGCCTAAGCCCGCCGGCGCCTCATCCCTAGCGGCGCGGCAGCCCCGGCGCCGCCCCGCGCAGCCCGCCCAAGCCGCGCATCATCTTCGCCAGACCGCCCTTTTTCATCTGCTTCATCATCGCCTGCATCTGCTCGAACTGCGCGAGCAGGCGGTTGACCTCCTGCACCGGCACGCCGCTGCCGCCGGCGATCCGGCGCTTGCGCGACGCCTTGATCAGTTCCGGCCGGGCGCGCTCCTGCGGCGTCATGGCGTTGATGATCCCTTCCAGCCGGCGGATCTGGCGTTCGGCATCCTTGTCGTTGACCTGCGCCGCCGCCTGCGCGAACTGGGTCGGCAGCTTCTCCAGCATGCCCGAGAGACTGCCCATCTTGCGCATCTGTCCGATCTGCTGGCGAAAGTCATTGAGGTCGAAGCGATCGCCCGATTGCATCTTGCGCGCGAACTGCTCGGCCTGCTTGACGTCGATCGACTTCTGCACGTCCTCGACCAGCGACACGATGTCGCCCATGCCGAGCACGCGCCCGGCCATGCGCTCGGCATCGAAGCGCTCGAGACCGGCGAGCTTCTCGGCCACGCCGACGAACTTGATCGGCCGGCCGGTGATGTGGCGCACCGACAGCGCCGCGCCGCCGCGCGCATCGCCGTCGAGCTTGGTCAGGATCACGCCGGTCAGCGGCAGGCGCTCGGCGAAGGCGCGCGCAGTGTTGACCGCGTCCTGGCCGAGCATGGCGTCGACCACGAACAGAGTCTCGACCGGCGCGAGCGCGTCGTGCAGCGCCGCGACTTCCTGCATCATCGCTTCGTCGATCGCCAGCCGGCCGGCGGTGTCGACGATCACCACGTCGAACAGTTGCCGACGTGCCTGATCGAGCGCGCGCAGGGCGATCTGGACCGGCTGCTCGCCCGGCACGCTGCCGCAGACGGTGGCACCGGCCTGGGTGGCGACCGTCTTCAGCTGCTCGATCGCCGCCGGGCGATAGACGTCGGTCGAGACCGCGAGCACCTTCTTGCGCCGTTCGTCGATCAGCCACTTGGCGAGCTTGGCGGCGGTGGTGGTCTTGCCCGCGCCCTGCAGGCCGGCGAGCAGGATCACCGCCGGCGGCTGTGTGGCCAGACTCAATTCGCGCTCGGCCGCCGGCAACTCGCTGCCCATCAGGCGCGCCAGTTCCTTGTGGACGATGCCGACCAGCGCCTGCCCGGGCGTCAGGCTGCCCATCACATCGGCGCCGAGCGCCTTTTCCTTGACCGCGGTGATGAACTCGCGCACTACCGGCAGCGCAACGTCGGCCTCGAGCAGGGCCAGGCGCACTTCGCGCAGCATCTCCTGCATGTTCGACTCGGTCAGTCGCGCCTGACCGCGCATCTGCTTGACGACGCGCGCAAGTCTGTCGGTCAACTGATCGAGCATGCGGATCCGGGAGGCGCGAAGAAGGAAGCGAGCCGGCGTGCGTGTGGCGGCAGCGACGGCGCTCGCTGCGTGCTATATACGTGCGCCTATGCAAGGCTTCGCATTTTACGTCGTCGCCCATCTCCTGATCGCAGCCCTGTATCTGCTGCTGGCACAGCGGGTCTGGGCGTCACTCGCCACGGACAGCGACGGTCGCGGCGGCGCCGGCCTGCAGCGCTGGGGGCTGCCGGCGGTGGCGCTTGGCCACGGCGCGCTGGTCCTGACGGGCGCCCTGGGCGGCGATGTGTTTCGCTTCGGCTTCGCGCTCGCGCTTTCGGCGACGCTGTGGTTGACGGTCCTGATCCTTTGGTTCGAGGGTTTCTTCGTGCCGCTGCGCGGCCTGCTGCCGCTGGTTCTGCCGGCGGCGGCGGTCGCAGTCCTTCTGCCGCTGCCGTTTCCCGGCACCGTGGTGGCCACCGACCGCACCCTCGGCTTCGAGCTGCACCTGCTGGCGGCAATCCTCGCCTACAGCCTGCTCACCATCGCCGCACTTCATGCGACGCTGATGGCGGCGTTGGACCGACAACTGCATCGCGGCGTCGGCGGCGAGCGCGGCGAGCCGAGCCGGCTGTTTCGCCAGATCCCGCCGCTGCTGGCGATGGAGCGGCTGCTGTTCCGGCTGATCGGCGCCGGCTTTGCGCTGCTGACCGTGACCGTGGCCTCCGGCCTGCTGTTCTCCGACTATCTGTTCGGCCGCGCGCTGCGCTTCGAGCACAAGACGGTTTTCGCGCTCGCCGCCTGGCTGATCTTCGGCGGACTGCTCGCCGGCCGGCTGGTGTTCGGTTGGCGCGGCCGCGTGGCGCTGCGCTGGACACTGGCCGGGTTCGCGATGCTGCTGCTCGCCTACGTCGGCAGCCGCTTCGCGCTCGAGGTGGTGTTCGGTCGCGGGTGAATACGCAGGCGCCGGGGTGCGGCAGGAGCGCGTAAAGGCATGGGACGGATCCTCTTTTTCTTTCTGCTGCTGCTTGCGGTCTACGTCGGCTGGCGCTGGTGGCGTGCGCAGCAAGGTCGCGTCGGCGCCGGAGAACGACCGGCGGTACGCGGCCCCGAGCCCATGGTCAGTTGCGAAGTCTGTCGCCTGAACCTGCCGCAGTCGGAAGCGTTGCCGGCGCCGGGTGCCGAGCCGAGGCGCTGGTACTGCTGCGAGGAGCACCGGCGGCAAGCCCTGCACGATCCAGGGCAGCGCTGACATCGGCGACGCCAACCCGGCAGCGATCATGAGCGACACCGGCCCCGCGCCCAGCGCTTCGCCGCATGACGCACCGTGGCGAACGCTGCAGTACTACGCCCTGGCGCGGGTCTTGGTCGCCAGCAGCCTGTTGCTGATCGTCACCGCGCTCGGCGGCGCGCCCGGTCTGGGCGCCGAACTGGGCGCCGCTTTGCCGCTGTCGATCGTCTACCTTGGCGCCGCCAGTCTGCTGGCGCTGGCGGCGCTGTATCTGCACCGCAACTTCGGCGCGCAGTTGGCAGGGCAACTGGCTACCGATCTCGCGATCATCAGCGCGCTGGTGGTGCTCGGCGGCGGCTTGCGCGGCGGCGTCATGGTGCTGTACCTGCTGCCGTTGGCGGGCGCCGCGCTGCTGCTGCCGACCAACGCCGCGTTCTTCGTCTGCGCGCTGGCTGTGCTGGCCCTGCTCGCCGACGGCGTGCTGCGCTCGCTCGCCGGCCAGCCGACCGAGTCGACCCTGTTCCAGACCGGCTTGTACGGGGCGGCGCTGTTCGCGATCACCGGCCTGCTGCGCTTGCTGTCGGCGCGCCTGGCGGTGCAGGAGCGTCTGGCGTCGGCGCGCGGGCGCGATCTCGAGAATCAGCTCGAGATCAATCGGCTCGTGATCGCGCAGATGGAACAAGGCGTGCTCGTGGTCGACGCCGACACGCGCGTGCGCGCCAACAACCGCGCTGCGCGACGCATGCTCGGCCTGCCCGCCAGCGCGCAACTGACCGGCCGGCAGTTGCTCGACTTCGACGCCGTGCGTCCCCTGGCGCAGGCCTTCCTGCGCTGGCGCGAAGCGCAGCGCACCGCTGGCTCCTGGTCGAACTCGGTGCTGCAGCCGATCGTCCCCGGCCAGCATGCGCTGCCCGACCTGCAGCTGCGCGCGCGCTTCGCCCGCCCGCCGGGCGAGGAGAGCGACGAGTTCGTGGTGTTCCTCGACGACGTGCGCGAAGTCGAGGAGCGGGCGCAGCAGCTCAAGCTGGCGTCGATGGGCCGGCTGACCGCATCGATCGCGCACGAGATCCGCAATCCGCTGGCGGCGATCGCCCACGCCGGACAGTTGCTGGCCGAGGACGCGCGCGAGCCGCTGCAGAAGCGACTGGCCGGCATCGTCGGCGAGAACACGCAGCGCCTGAGCCGCCTGGTCGACGACGTCCTGCGCGTGGCGCGGCGCGAGTCGCCGCTCGGCGACGAGATCGAACTCGGCGCCTTCGTGCGCGCGTGGCTGGCCGAGTTCGAACACGACCGCGGGCTGCACCCGGGCCGGATCGTGGTCGAAGCCGAAGCCGACCTGCGCGTCAAGTTCGAGTTGTCGCACCTGCGCCAGGTGCTGTTCAACCTGGTCGACAACGCCTTGCGCTACGCCAGCGGGCGGCGCGCCGCGGTCAGCATCGTCGCCGAGCGTGCAGTCGACGACGGCGGTCGCGTGCGCCTGTGGGTGTTCGACGACGGGCCGGGAATCGCCACCGATGCACGCTCGACCCTGTTTGAACCCTTCTACACGACGCGCAGTGGCGGCACCGGCCTCGGCCTGTATATCGCACGCGAGTTCTGCGTCGCCAATCGTTGCGAGCTCGCCTACGCGGAGCGGCGCCAGCTCGACGGCAGCACGCGCGAAGGCTTCGTGCTGCGGTTCGTCCGCCGTGCCACGAGCGGCGCCGAGGACATCGGCTTCCTCGATACCATTCCGCTGCCATGAGCGCCACTGGAACTGCCGCCAACCACGGCACAGGCGACGCCGCTCGGCGCACGCCCGCGGTGCTGGTGGTCGACGACGAGGCCGACCTGCGCGAGCTGCTCGCACTGACGCTGGTGCGGCTCGGGCTCGACGTCGACGGCTCCGAGTCGGTCGCCGCGGCGCGCCAGCTGCTCGAGCGCAATCGCTATGCGCTGGTGCTGACCGACATGCGTCTGCCGGACGGCACCGGGCTGGACCTGGTGCGCGACGTGGCGCAGGGCAAGTGGCGCGAGTCGCCGCCGATCGCCGTGATCACCGCCTACGGCAGCGCCGAGAACGCGGTCGCGGCCCTGAAGGCTGGCGCGTTCGACTATCTGACCAAGCCGGTCGACCTCGAGCAGTTGCGGCTGCTGGTGCGCTCGGCACTGGGCTCTGAGCGGCATGGCCGCGCCGACAGCGACGCCAGCCGCGCACCGGCGCTGGCCAGGCTGCTCGGCGAGTCGTCGCAGATGCAGCAGTTGCGCTCGATGATCGAGCGGCTGGGCCGCAGTATGGCGCCGGTGGCGATCCGCGGCGAATCGGGCAGCGGCAAGGAGCTGGTGGCGCGGGCGATTCACGAGTGTTCGGCGCGCCACGCCGCCCCCTTCGTTGCCGTCAATTGCGGCGCCATTGCCGAGACGCTGATGGAGGCCGAGTTCTTCGGCTACCGGCGCGGGGCCTTCACCGGCGCCGAGCGCGATCGCGACGGCTTCTTCCAGGCCGCTGCCGGCGGCACCTTGTTCCTGGACGAGGTGGCCGAGCTGCCGCTGCCGATGCAGGTCAAGTTGCTGCGTGCGATCCAGGAGCGACGCGTGCGCAAGGTCGGCGCCACCGTCGAGGAACCGGTCGATGTCCGGCTGCTGAGCGCGACCCACCAGGATCTGACCAGACTGGCGGCGAGCGGTCGCTTCCGCCAGGATCTGTTCTATCGCCTGCACGTGATCGAGCTGCGGGTGCCAAGCCTGCGCGAGCGCGCCGAGGACATCCCGTTGATCGCCGATGCCCTGCTGGCGCGAATCGCCGAGCGCAGCGGCGGCGAGCCGGCGCGTCTGTCACCGGCCGCCGAGCAAGCGCTCGCACGCCACCCGTTTCCTGGCAACGTGCGCGAACTGGAGAACGTGCTCGAGCGCGCCGTGGCTCTCGCTTCCGGGTCATGGCTGGAGCCGATCGACCTGATGCTGCCGCAGGCCGAGGTCGATCTGCTGCTCGAGGCCGAGCCGGCACCGCAGGCCGATCGCAGCGCTACCGCCGAAGCGAGCGCAGAGGCGGTGCCGACCGCGGCCGCACATGCAGCGACGCCGGCGTCGCCGCCGCCAGGTGCGCTGCCGGGGCCGCGCGCCGGCGACGCTGTGCCGGCCGACCTCACCGCCTATCTGGACGACGTCGAGCGCGAGGCGATTCGCGCCGCGCTGGCACGCACCGGGCATAACCGCACGGCGGCCGCGCAACTGCTCGGTCTGACCTTCAGGCAGTTGCGATACCGAATGCAGCGCCTCGGACTGCGCTGACTGCGCCGATGGCCGCGCGCCCCCCTCTGGCCGGGACCGCCGGCGCGCACACGAGCGCATGAGCGAAGCGCTTCGCGTCGGCGCCGACGGCTGGCTCGACGGTGTCGAGCGACTTGCCTCGCCGAACTACGACCGGCGCCCGCCGGGAACCGCGATCGAACTGATCGTGATGCACAACATCAGCCTGCCGCCGGGCGTCTTCGGTGCCGGCCACGTGCAGCGATTGTTCACCAACACGCTGCCGGCCGGCGTGCATCCGTTTCTCGACCAGCTCGCACACCTGCGCGTGTCGGCGCACTTCCTGATCGAGCGCAGCGGGCGCCTTACCCAGTTCGTCGCCTGCAGCGATCGCGCCTGGCACGCCGGCGAGTCTCGCCTGGGCGCACGCAGAGACTGCAACGCCTTCTCGATCGGCATTGAACTGGAAGGCACTGACTTTGTGCCGTTCACCGACGCTCAGTATCGCGCCCTCGAGCGGCTGACCTCGGCGTTGATCGCCGCCTACCCGATCGTCGCGGCACACGCGCACAGCGAGGTCGCGACCGAGCGCAAGACCGACCCCGGGCCCTTCTTCGACTGGCAGCGCGCGCCGGCACTGGCGCGCCTGCGCCGCGGCCGCAGCTGAGCCGGCAGCGCCCTGTGCGGTGGCAGCGACGTCGGCTGCACCGCGGTCAGCAGCCGGCGGCCAAACAGATTTCGGTTGAGTTTTCCACGCGGCTTGCCTATGATCGCTTCGCACTACCTGTAGTGCAGTGCTGCCTTGCTCATACAATATGTTGAGGTCAACGATGACAGCCTGGCAGCCTGGCAATCGGACCCTGCGCCGTCGTGTACGCACTTGCCGGCTGTGCAGGGCAGGCAGAGTTTCGCGGATGCGGTCTGCGCATCGACATCTGGTGGCGACCGGAAAGAATTGATCAAGATTTTGTGGTGCGGTTTAGGCTCGTCTGCGCTGTGGACGCGAACGGCGGCAGCGACTCGGGAGGTCGAATGCAGGTTGGTGAAGCGCGCACCGCCGCGACCGGCGCCAGCGCCGGATTGAGCGCAGCGCCGCCGCGGGCGCCGCTGCTGACCGTCGACGGCGCCCGAGCCGTGGCGCTGTCCGACTACAAGCTGATCCGCCGCAACGGCGCGGTCGTGGCCTTCGAGCCGGCAAAGATTGCGCTGGCGATGACCAAGGCATTCCTCGCGGTGCGCGGAGGCCAGGGGGCGGCCTCGGCGGCGGTGCGCGAGCAGGTCGAGAAGCTGACCGCGAACGTGGTCGCATCGCTGCAGCGGCGGCATCCGGCGGGCGGCTCGATCCATATCGAGGCGGTGCAGGATCAGGTCGAATTGGCGCTGATGCGCGACGGCGCCCACGACGTCGCCCGCGCTTACGTTCTATATAGAGAGCGTCGCGCGCAGGAGCGGGCGGCACGGGCCGCCGACCAGGAGGCGCCGCCGCTGACGATGGTCGACAAGGGCGCGCGCGTGCCGCTCGACCTGGCGCGCGTGCGCACCTTGATCGACTCGGCCTGCGCCGGGCTGGGCGATCAGGTCGCGCCCGAGGCGATCTTGGCGGCGACGGTCAGGAATCTTTATGACGGTGTGCCGCTCGACGAGGTCTACAAGTCGGCGATCCTGGCGGCGCGCGCTCTGATCGAGCGGGATCCGGCCTATTCCTACGCCACCGCCCGTCTGCTTCTGCACACGATGCGCGCCGAGGCGCTCGGCGAGGAAGTGTCGCAGGCGCAAATGGCGGCGCGCTACGCCGAGTACTTTCCCGGCTTCATCCGCCACGGCATCGAGGCCGAGTTGCTCGACGAGCGGCTGGCCCAGTTTGACCTGGCGCGACTGGCGCAGGCGCTGCTGCCGGAGCGCGACCTGCAGTTCGACTACCTCGGCCTGCAGACTCTGTACGACCGCTACTTCCTGCACCACCAAGGCCGCCGCTTCGAGCTGCCGCAGGCGTTCTTCATGCGCGTGGCAATGGGCTTGGCGCTGAACGAGATCGACCGCGAGGCGCGCGCGATCGAGTTCTACCGGGCCCTGTCGAGCTTCGACTTCATGAGTTCGACGCCGACCCTGTTCAACAGCGGCACCCGCCACTCGCAGCTGTCTTCCTGCTATCTGAGCACGGTCAGCGACGACCTGGAGGGCATCTACGAGGCGATCAAGGAAAACGCGCTGCTCGCCAAGTACGCCGGCGGGTTGGGCAACGACTGGACGCCGGTGCGCGCGCTCGGAGCGCACATCAAGGGGACGAACGGCAAGAGCCAGGGCGTCGTGCCCTTCCTGAAGGTCGTCAACGACACCGCGGTCGCGGTCAACCAGGGCGGCAAGCGCAAGGGCGCGGTGTGCTGCTACCTCGAGACCTGGCACCTCGACCTCGAGGAGTTCCTCGAGCTGCGCAAGAACACCGGCGACGACCGCCGCCGCACGCACGACATGAACACCGCGAACTGGATTCCGGACCTGTTCATGAAGCGGGTCATTGCCGGCGGCGACTGGACGCTGCTGTCGCCGTCCGACTGTCCCGACCTGCACGACAAGTTCGGGCGCGACTTCGAAGAGGCCTATCTGCGCCACGAAGCCCGGGTGGCGCGCGGCGAGATCAAACTGTTCAGGAAGATCCCGGCGGTGCAGTTGTGGCGCAAGATGCTGTCGATGCTGTTCGAGACCGGGCACCCGTGGATCACCTTCAAGGACGCCTGCAACGTCCGCTCGCCGCAGCAACACGCCGGCGTGATCCACAGTTCGAACCTGTGCACCGAGATCACCCTGAACACTTCGGCGGCCGAGATCGCGGTGTGCAACCTCGGCTCGGTCAACCTGCCGGCGCACATGAAGGCCGACGGCCGCGGCGGCTTCGAGCTCGACCACGACAAGCTGAAAGCGACGATCCGCACGGCGATGCGGATGCTCGACAACGTCATCGACCTCAACTATTACGCCGTGCCGAAGGCGCGCAACTCGAACCTGCGCCATCGCCCGGTCGGGCTCGGCATCATGGGCTTCCAGGACTGCCTGCACCTGATGCGCACGCCGTATGCGTCGCAGGCGGCGGTCGATTTCGCCGACCGCAGCCAGGAAGCCGTCTGCTACTACGCCTACTGGGCCTCGACCGAGTTGGCGGCCGAGCGCGGCCGCTATTCGACCTTCGCCGGCTCGCTGTGGGAACGCGGCATCCTGCCGCAGGACACGCTGGCGCTGCTGGCCGAAAGCCGCGGCGCCCTGCCGGGCGACGGCGCCTCATCAACCTCGCTGGTCGACGTCGACCTGACTTCGACCTTGGACTGGGAGGCGCTGCGCGAGCGCATCCGGCAGTTCGGGATGCGCAACTCCAACTGCGTGGCGATCGCGCCGACGGCGACGATCTCCAACATCGTCGGCGTTGCCGCCAGCATCGAGCCGACCTTCCAGAACCTGTTCGTCAAGTCGAACCTGTCGGGCGAGTTCACGGTCGTCAACCAGTACCTGGTGCGCGACCTGAAGAAGATCGGCCTGTGGGACGAGGTGATGGTGGCCGACCTCAAGTACTTCGACGGCAGCCTAGCGCGGATCGACCGCGTTCCGCCGCAACTGCGCAGCCTGTACGCGACCGCCTTCGAGATCGATCCGCGCTGGCTGATCGAGGCCGCGGCGCGGCGCCAGAAATGGATCGACCAGGCGCAGTCGCTGAACATCTACCTGGCGGGCGCCTCGGGCAAGACGCTCGACGAAACCTACAAGCTCGCCTGGCGCCGCGGGCTCAAGACCACGTACTACCTGCGCACCGTCGGCGCCACCCGGGCCGAGAAGTCGACCTCGACGCGCGGCGGCGAACTTAACGCCGTGGCCGCAGGCAGCGCCTTCGGCGCGAGCGCGGCGCCCTCGCCCCTGGCCGAGGGCACCGTCTGTGGACTCAAGCCGGGCGACTCGGGCTTCGCCGACTGCGAGGCCTGCCAGTAAGAGGCGGCCGAGAGCCAACCAACGCCAAAGGGGGACAGGTGCTTTCCTGGAACGAACAGATCGCCGCCGGCGTACGTGCCGTGCCGCAAGCGGGCACGGCGCAAGCGCCGGCCATGCCGGCAGGTCGATCGCCGGCCGCAGTCGACCTGCGGCGCGTGAACGCCGCCGACAAGCGGATCATCAACGGCCGCACCGACGTGAACCAGTTGGTCCCCTTGAAGTACAAGTGGGCCTGGGACAAGTACCTGGCTGCCTGCGCCAATCACTGGATGCCGCAGGAAGTCAACATGTCGCGCGACATCGCCTTGTGGCGCGACCCGAACGGGCTGAGCGACGACGAAAGGCGCATCGTCAAGCGCAATCTCGGCTTCTTTGTCACCGCCGACTCGCTCGCCGCCAACAACATCGTTCTCGGCACCTACCGCCACATCACGGCGCCCGAGTGCCGCCAGTTCCTGCTGCGCCAGGCCTTCGAGGAGGCGATCCACACCCACGCCTACCAGTACATCGTCGAGTCGCTCGGACTGGACGAAGGCGAGATCTTCAACGCCTACCACGAGGTCGACTGCATCCGCGCCAAGGACGAGTTCCTGATCCCGTTCATCGACGCCCTGACCGATCCGCAGTTCCAGACCGGGACCGACGACGCCGACCGCAAGCTGCTGCAGTCGCTGATCGTCTTCGCCTGCCTGATGGAGGGCCTGTTCTTCTACGTCGGCTTCGCCCAGATCCTGGCCCTGGGCCGGCAGAACAAGATGACCGGGGCGGCCGAGCAGTACCAGTACATCCTGCGCGACGAGTCGATGCACTGCAACTTCGGAATCGACCTGATCAACCAGATCAAGCTCGAAAACCCGCACCTGTGGACACCGCAGTTTCGCGCCCAGGTGACCGACCTGTTCCGCCGCGCGGTCGACCTCGAGTACGCCTACGCCGAGGACACGATGCCGCGCGGCGTGCTCGGCTTGAACGCGCCGATGTTCAAGGGCTACCTGCGCTTCATCGCCAACCGGCGCGCGCAGCAGATCGGCCTGGCGCCGATGTTCGGTCAGGAGGACAACCCCTTTCCGTGGATGAGCGAGATGATCGACCTGAAAAAGGAACGCAACTTCTTCGAGACGCGCGTCATCGAGTATCAGTCGGGCGGCGCGCTCAACTGGGGGTGATCAGGCGTGGATCGCCCGCGGTGCGCGATGCAGGCAACGACGATGTGTACGCGGGTGCGCTCGCGGCGAACTGTCGTGCCTGAAATCGAACACTCATCCATCGGTCGCACGCATTTCTCTTGCGATCGAACTGCGTTGCGAGTAAAAAGCGAACTCAAGTTTGGTTGCTCGATCGGTTTGATTAACAAGCGACGATCGATCACTGAGTTGAATCCGGACAGTCGACCATCCCGCTTCATCGTCGAACTCAACAGACGACTCGCATCCAGGACGATCCGGTTCTGCGGCTTCGTGCCCCCCGCGGGGTCGCGCCGCCAGCTCTTGCCGCAGCGCCCCGCCGGCGGCAGGCAAATCACCCCGAACATGCAGGACGGCGCCGGCTTCGCGCCGGCGTTCGCGCGCGCGCCGCGACTCGTCGCCGCGCCGCTTTCCGCCTGCGCGCGCCAGCCGGCCCGGCAGCGTGCTACCGAATTCATCAGCGTCAGCGGCTACTGCCCTGAACGTTCCGCGCTGCACTCGGATCTGCGCCTCAAACGCTCTTCTGGGTCTGCCGCGGCGCCGGAGCTTCCGCGTGCGCCGATGAATGGCCCGGCCGCATCTCGCGCCGGGTTTCCTTCCCAATCAGCATGCTGAAGGAGCGATTCATGGCAACGAAGAAAGCTGCGAAGAAGACTGCGAAGAAAGCCACGGCCAAGAAGGCCGCCAAGAAGACCGCGAAGAAGGCCACGGCCAAGAAGGCTGCCAAGAAGACCGCGAAGAAGGCGGCCAAGAAGACCGCCAAGAAGGCGGCCAAAAAGGCAGTGGCAAAAAAAAAAGTAGCTAGGAAGCCGGCGGCTAAGGCGGCGCGCAAGCCCGCCGCCAGGAAGGCCGCGGCGCCGAAGAAGGCTGCGGCGCCGAAGAAGGCTGCGGCGCCGAAGAAGGCGGCCAAGCCGGCCGCGTCGGCGTCCGCGCCGACGACCGCCGCGCCGAACGCTGCTGCGGCGCCGGGCGCGAAGTCCGCCCTCAATCCGGCAGCCGCATGGCCGTTTCCGACCGGCAGCCGTCCCTAACGGCTAGCTGAACGGTCCTTCGGGGCGCTGCTCTCGCAGCGCCCTTTCTCTTTGTTGCGCCGCCGACCTGATGTCGGTTCAGGCGCGTTCGGTCGGTGCCCGCGGCACCGCTGGCTACAATCGCGCGATTTCATTCCGCTGGCGCTGCGCTTGCCGTGTTCTCAGACATCTTCCACCTGCTGATCGAGACCGCGGCCGCACTCTTCGGCGCTGTGTTCCTGCTGCGTCTGTACATGAACTGGGTCGGAATGCCTGCGCGCAATCCGCTGGCGCAGTTCGTGATCGCGCTCACCGACTGGGCCGTGCGGCCGTTGCGTCGCCTCACGCCGGCCGCAGGCCGACTCGACTTCGCGCCGTTGGTCGCGGTCTTGCTGCTCGCTTTGTTGGCGCTGGCGCTGACCGATCTCGTGGCCCGCGGGCTTGTCTATTGGGACCGGGCACTGATCCTGACGCCGTTGACCGTTCTGCGCTGGGCGCTGAACCTGGTCTTCTGGATGACGATCATCCACGTGGTGCTGAGCTGGGTGAATCCGCACGCGCCGATTGCGCCCGCGGTGTCGGTGCTGCTGCGCCCGTTCCTGGCGCCGTTCCAGCGCATCATCCCGCTCGTCGGCGGTATCGACCTATCGCCGCTGGCGCTTATCGTTCTGGTCAACGTCCTTTTGCTGGTTCTCAATCGCGCCGGCTTCTGAGCGCGACGGGGCCGATCGCGCGCGATGCCCGCGTCGGCGCGAGGCGTGCCGCGATCAGCGCGTCACGCGCGTCGTACCGCCCGAACTGACCAGCCGCACGCGATCGCCAGGCTTGAACTGCTGGGCGTCGACTTCCTGCACGATTGCGCGCAACTGCCCGTCGTCGAGCCGGACCGTGATCTCGAGCGCCGCGACCAGCCCGGCGCGGTTCTCGATCGCCTGGCCGACGACGCCGCCGACGACGGCGCCGGCGACCGCGCCGACCACGGAGCCGCGTCCCTGACCGACGCCGCTGCCGGCAACACCGCCGATCACAGCACCGGCGCCGGTGCCCACGCCCGTCTGGCCGCGGTCGATCTGCACCTCGCGCACGCTCTCGACGGTGGCCAATCGAACCACCTGTTCGCGCTGCGCCTCGCCGGCCCGATACACGCTCGCCGAGCGCTGCTGTGTTGCGCAGCCGACCAGAGCCAACGCGACTGCGGCTGCCGCCGCCACTGTCCAAAGCGTTCTCATCTCGATCCTCTCACGGACAAACCCTGAGCCTATGCGACATCGCGCCGGCGCCGACGTTCCAACGGACAGGCTACCAGGGGCGGTAGCCGAAGCCTTCGCGGAAGCGATCGGCGATCTGCTGTCGGTCCGGCGCGTGGTTCTGGGCGCCGGCGTGCTCGATCTTCAGGCTTCCCATCACCGCGGCCAGCCGTGCCGTCGTCTCCCAGTCGAGACCGTGCGCCAGTCCGTACAGCAGGCCGGCGCGGTAGGCGTCGCCGCAGCCGGTCGGATCGACCACCCGGCGCGCGGGCGCGACCGGGATCGGCGTCACTTCGCCCTTGCGCCACAGTTCCGAGCCCTGAGCGCCGCGCGTAACGATCAGCGCCGCAACCTTCTTCGACAGCGTGGCGAGATCGGTTCCAGTCTTCTCCATCATCAGTTGCGCCTCGTAATCGTTGAGGGCGAGGTAATGGGCCCGGGCAACGAACCAGGCCAGATCCTCGGCGCCGAACATCGGCAGGCCCTGACCCGGGTCGAACATGAAAGCGATGCCGTGCTCGGCGAACTGCTGCGCGTGCTGCAGCATGCCGTCGCGGCCGTCGGGTGCGACGATGCCCAGATCGACGGAACCGTCGGCAGGCACCGCGTTCAGGTGCGAGTGCGTCATCGCGCCCGGATGGAAGGCGGTGATCTGGTTGTCGTCCAGATCGGTGGTGATGAAGGCCTGCGCCGTGAAGGTCGACGCCACCTGGCGCACGTGCCGGCGGTCGATGCCGAGAGCGTCGAGTCGCGCCAGGTACGGCTGTGCGTCGTCGCCGACGGTCGCCATCGGCAATGCACTGGCGCCGAGCAGCTTCAGGTTGTAGGCGATGTTGCCGGCGCAGCCGCCGAACTCGCGCCGCAGCTCGGGCACCAGGAAGGCGACGTTCAGGATGTGCACCTGCTCGGGCAGGATGTGATCCTTGAAGCGGCCCTGGAACACCATGATCGAGTCGTAGGCGATCGAGCCGCAGATCAGCGTGGAAGGCATCGGGTCGGATCGCGACCGGGCGGCCGCGCAGAGGTTATCGGTCAGAGATAGAAGGGGTAGACGACGAAGCCGGCGACGCTCAGACCACGCGCCTCGAAGGTGACGCGCACCACGTGGTCGCTGCCGGGCCCGATGCCGTCGTCGATGCGCCGCGACGGCTCTCCGCTCGAGGCCAGGATGTCCACCGGAGCGAAGACCTTGCGCGCCAGCATGCGGTTGGCGGTGTCGGTGAGGGTGACCTCGACCGCCGGCAGCGCGACGCGGAAGTTGGCGCGGTTGCGGATCACCGCGGTCAGTTCGAGGATCTCGGTCCCGGGCACAGCCTGCAGTTCGGTGCCGACCACGGCCAGCGCCTCAGCGCGCGTCGGCCAGCCGACCGTGCAGCCGTACACGGCGCAGACCGCCACCAGTTGCGGCCGCAGTTCAGGCCAGCGCATCAGCAGCTCGCTGCGGAAAGCGACCGCCAGTTGCACGATGAAAGCGCATGCGAGCAAAAGCGAGCCGCCGCCGAAGACGATCGAGAAGCCGCGCCGCGACGGGCGCGGCCGCAGGAAGCCGATCTCGTCGTCGGCGGGAGCGGCGGCAGCGTGCGCCGCGTCCTGTGCCGAGCGGCGACTCCTGCGTCGCTCGCGCGCCGGTTGCGCGCCGGAGGCCGCTTGCGGCACTGCCGGCAGCGTTGCGGCGGCGCCGTCGGCCGCAGGCGGCTCGGCGGCGGTCGAGCCGTCCTGCCCGCTCGATCGAGCCGCGAGCAGAGTCGGCACCGCGAGCGGATCGGCGATCGTCGGGCGGGCCGGCGGCTCGGCTTCGTCAGACGCTGCGGCCGCCAACGGGACAGCCGTCGGCGGCGACGGCGGCACGTGCGGTTGCGCCATCAGCGCGCCCTTCGCTTCGAACGCGGCCGCCCCGCCGGTGTCGCCACCAGCACGCGCCGCTTGCGTCGCGCCGCCGGACAGCGGTGCAGCGGGCGACTGAGTGGGGGCGACCGGTGGATTCAACACCGCCTCTTCGATGTAGGACAGGCTGCCGATGGCATCGAAGACATGCCGACAGTTGCCGCAGCGGACCAGTCCGCCGCGCAACTTCAGTTGATCGGAGACGACCCGAAACGTCGCCTTGCAGTCCGGGCAGCGCGTGGCGAGCGCCATCGGCCGGCCCTCAGCGGCGATCGCGGCGACGGCCGGCGAGGCAGACCCAACCGTCGTCGCAGCGCCAGGGCGCCAGTTCGAGCGCGCAATCGGCGTGCCGATAGACGGCGATCACTTCGTCGGCCTGCGGCTCGAGCACGCCGGCCAGCACGAGCGCGCCGCCGGGGGCGACGCGCGCCAGCAGCGCCGGGGCCAGCAGCTTGAGCGGGTTGGCGAGAATGTTGGCGAGCACGATGTCGAAGCGGCCGCCTGCAGAACTCGGATCGGGCAGCGCTTCGGGCGCAGTGTAGCGAGCGACCTCGTCGGCGATGCCGTTCGCGCTTGAATTGGCGCGCGCTACAGCAAGCGCCTGAGGATCGATGTCGACGCCGGTGACGGCGCGAGCGCCGAGCAAAGCCGCCGCCAGCGCCAGGATGCCGGAGCCGCAGCCGTAGTCGAGCACGCTGCGCCCGGCGACCGCGTTGGCATCGAGCCAGGCCAGGCACAGGCGCGTGGTCGGGTGCGATCCGGTACCGAAGGCTGCGCCCGGATCGAGCCGCAGGTTGACGGCGCCAGCATCCGGTGGCGCGTGCCAGCTCGGAACGATCCACAGGCGATCGCTGATCCGGATCGGCGCAAACTGCGCCTGCGTCAGCCGCACCCAGTCGGCGTCGGCAACGTCGCTCGCGCTCTCCAGACACGGCGCCGGCAGCGACGCCGCGGACGCGGCGGCGGCGAGCAACTGCTGCGGGTCGGTGCCGGCATCGATCAGCACCCGCAGCCGGCTGCGCGCCCAGGCGCAGTGCTCGAGTGCGCTGCCGGGTTCGCCGTAGAGAGGCTGCTCGTCGGCGCCGTCGGTGGCCGCATCTTCGACGCCGACGGCGAGCGCGCCGCGAGCTAGCAGCGCATCGGACAGCGGCTCGGCCTGCGCCTGATCGACGATCGTGGTCAGCTCGCGCAGCATGGCAGCGCGCCGTTCATCCCGGCGGCTGCCTCGCGGCCAGCCTCTTTTCCAGGTAATGAATGCTCGTGCCGCCGAGAATGAACTTCTCGTCGGTCATCAGGTCGCGGTGCAGGGCGACATTGGTCTGGATGCCCTCGACCACCATCTCCGAAAGCGCGATGCGCATGCGCGCCAGCGCCTGCGCGCGCGTGTCGCCGTAGCAGATCAGCTTGCCGATCATGCTGTCGTAGTACGGCGGCACGAAGTAGCCGGCATAGGCATGCGAATCGACCCGCACGCCGGGCCCGCCCGGCGTGTGCCAGGCGCTGATCCGGCCCGGGCTGGGGGTGAACTTGAACGGGTCCTCGGCATTGATCCGGCACTCGATCGCGGCGCCGCGCATCTGGATGTCGCGCTGGCGCAGGGCAAGCTTCTCGCCGGCGGCGACACGGATCTGCTGCTGCACGATGTCGATGCCGGTCACCATCTCGGTCACCGGATGCTCGACCTGCACCCGCGTGTTCATCTCGATAAAGTAGAACTCATTGTTCTCGAACAGGAACTCGAAGGTGCCGGCGCCGCGGTAGCCGATCTTGCGGCAGGCGTCGGCGCAGCGGTCGCCGATGCGCTCGATCAGCCGGCGCGCAATGCCGGGCGCCGGCGCTTCCTCGATGATCTTCTGGTGGCGTCGCTGCATCGAGCAGTCGCGCTCGCCCAGCCAGAGCGCGTTGCGGTGCTGGTCGGCGAGCACCTGGATCTCGATGTGGCGCGGGTTTTCGAGGAACTTCTCCAGGTAGACAGCCGGGTTGCCGAACGCCGTCTGCGCCTCCTGGCGCGTCATGTTCACGGCGTTGATCAACGCCGCCTCGGTATGCACGACGCGCATGCCGCGCCCGCCGCCGCCGCCGGCGGCCTTGATGATCACCGGGTAGCCGGTGGCGCGCGCCATTTTCACGATCTCGCGCGGATCCTCGGGCAGCGCGCCCTCCGAGCCCGGCACGCAGGGCACGCCGGCGGCGATCATCGCCCGCTTGGCGCTGACCTTGTCGCCCATCAGCCGGATCGACTCCGGGCGCGGGCCGATGAACACGAAGCCCGACTTCTCGACCCGCTCGGCGAAGTCGGCGTTCTCGGACAGGAAGCCGTAGCCGGGGTGGATCGCCTCGGCGTCGGTCACCTCGGCGGCGCTGATGATCGCCGGGATGTTGAGGTAGCTGTCCTTCGACGGCGGCGGCCCGATGCACACCGACTCGTCGGCCAGCTTCACGTACTTGGCTTCGTTGTCGGCGGTCGAGTGCACGACCACGGTGCGGATGCCCATCTCGCGGCAGGCGCGCTGGATGCGCAGGGCGATCTCGCCGCGGTTTGCGATCAGGACTTTTCCGAACATTGGGTACCCGCGGCTCAATCGCCGGCGAAGGGACTAAGGTCGGCGCGGCGCGACCCGGTCTGCACTGCGCGCACGTTGGTCCTTCGGGCGCGTGCCACTAGCCGATCACGAACAGAGGTTGGCCGTACTCGACCGCCTGCCCGTTCTCGGCCAGGATCTCCTTGATCTCGCCTCCGACCTCGGCCTCGATCTCGTTGAGCAGTTTCATCGCTTCGATGATGCACAGCGTTTCGCCCACCTTGACCGTCTGGCCCAGCTCGACGAAGGACTTGGCGCCGGGGCTCGGCGAGCGATAGAAAGTGCCCACCATCGGTGACTTCACGACCGTACCCTGCGGCTCCTCCGGCGCCGCGGGCGCCGCGGCTGCGGGCGCCGGCGGTGTCGGCGCGGCGGCGGCTGGCGCAGCGCCCGCAACCGGCGCGGGCGGCGCGTAATAAGTGGGCGGCGCCACCGCCACCGGCGGCGCCACCGGCCCGTACTTGACGATCCGGACCTTGTCTTCGCCCTCGGTGACCTCGATTTCGGCAATGCCCGACTCGGCCACCAGGTCGATCAGCGTCTTGAGCTTGCGCAAGTCCATCGGCGGTTCCTTTCGCGGCCCGCTGCTAGGCGGCCGCGGCGGTCGACGCGTAGTCGAGCGCGAAGCGGTATCCGGCCGGTCCAAGTCCGACGATCGATCCGACCGCAAGGTCACTCAGGTACGAGTGGTGCCGGAAGCTCTCGCGCCGGTGCACGTTGGACAGATGCACCTCGATGAAGGCGATGGCGACCGCTGCCAGCGCGTCACGCAGCGCGATGCTCGTGTGGGTCAGGGCGCCGGCGTTGATGATGATGAAGTCGGTGCCGTCGGTTCGTGCCGCGTGGATCCGGTCGACGAGCGCGCCCTCGTGGTTGCTCTGGAAGAAGTCGATCCCGATCCCGCGCTCGGCGGCGAGCGCCGCCAGCGAGCGTTCGATGTCCGCCAGGCTCTGGGATCCGTAGATCTGCGGCTCGCGCGTGCCGAGCAGATTCAGATTCGGTCCGTGGACGACCAGAATGCGCTTGGGCATGCGTTGGCGTTCTTGCTGCGGCGTCCGATTCAGGCGCTTCGGTCGCAGCCGAAGAGCGAATTACGTGTCAATTAACGCCGGAAGAACTGAAAAGAGATGCGAAGCGCGGGATTGTGAAGCGCGTTGGCCAAGTTGTCCAGCCGACTGTGCCGGCAACAAGGAACTCAACGCAGTTGCGCATCTAACCACGCCCGCAGTTCGGCCGGCTTGATCTGGCCCAGCTTGCGCTGCACGACTCGGCCCTGACGGTCGATGAGGACAGTATAGGGAAGCGCTCCGGCGAGGTTGCCCAGGGCCCGCCCGAGTTCTGAGCCGGCCGCCCCCGCGACGAGCAGCGGCAGCCGCAACTGCTTGCGATCGCGAAAGTCGCGTATCCGGTCGGCCTGGTCGATGCCGAGGCCGATGATCTCGACACCGCGCTCCCGATACTCGTCGCGCACTCGCTGCAGGTCGGGCATCTCTTCGACGCACGGCGGGCACCAGGTGGCCCAGAAGTTGACCACCAGCAACTGGCCGCGCCACTGAGCCAGCGGCTGCTCCGTGCCATCGGCGTCCGGAAAGGTCGAAGCGAACAGCCGCGCGGCGGCATCGTCAGCGGCTGGCGCCGGCGCCAGCCGCTGCGCGGAAAACCAGGCGCCGAGCCCGGCTGCACCCAGCCCGGCCGCCGCAACCAGCAGCCACTGGCGGCGGATCACGTTGAGCGCTCCGCGTGCTCGACCAGGCGGCGCAGGGCCTGCGCTGCCGCCCGGCCGCTTGCCTCGACCGGGTGCAGCGCCGGGTCGCTCGACCGCAACCTGGGCGCGACGCGGATCGCGTCGGTATCGTGCACCGACAGCACGACGCCGACCCGCGCCGGAAGCGCCGGCGAGCGCGCCGGCAGCACGAAGCGCAGTTCCTCGACCGGCCCGGCCGGATCGCGGTGGGGCAGCGCCGGATCGGCCTCGAAGTCGATGCCGGCGTCGAGCAGAAAGAGCTCGACCTCCTTGGCGCTGTCGGTGTACAGGTGCAACTGGATGTCGCTGTGCGCGGTGGCGGTGCCGTTGAGCACGGCGCCGACCAGGTACGGATCGAAACGTTCAAGGCGCGCCATCAGCTCGAGCGCCAGCGCGCGCAGCGCCGCCAGCCGCCGGCGCAGGTCATCGCCCTCGAAGGTCGTCAGATAGCGGCGCAGCTCGCGCTCGACCGACTCGTTGTCCGGCAGGCTGCAGCGCGTGCCCGCGCCGAGCAGGGCCTGCGCCGCCTTGCGCTTGGCGCGCGCGTAGTCGAGGCCTTCTTCGGCGATCAGCCGGGCGGCAGTGGCGGCGATTTCGCTGCGCGGATCGTTGCGCGGGTCGGCGGGCATCGAGACAGGCGCGGGGCGCATCGCATCGGGTGCGCGGTGCGCGCTGCCACACAGGGGGACGCGAGTGTAGCGATCCGACGCCGTCGGGCTTGCCGACGCTGTCCCATGTGTTTCCCTAGAATCGCGCGGTTTTGCACTGCGCCAGCGCGCCGTCGTTCGGCGTTGGCTGGCGCGACACGGCAGCAGGAAACCCTTGCACCTCCACATTCTCGGCATCGGCGGCACCTTCATGGGCGGCCTGGCGCAACTGGCGCTGGCGGCCGGCCATCGGGTCAGCGGCTGCGACGCGAACCTGTATCCGCCGATGTCGGAGCAACTGGCGGCGGCCGGGATCGAGCCGATCGAGGGCTTCGGCGCCGACCAGATCGCACTGGCGCCGGATCTCTTCATCGTCGGCAACGTGGTGGCGCGCGGCAACCCGCTGATGGAGGCGATCCTCGAAGCGGCGCTTCCGTTCACCTCCGGCCCGCAGTGGTTGGGCAAGCACCTGCTGCGCGGCAAGCGGGTGCTGGCGGTGGCCGGTACCCACGGCAAGACCACCACCAGCGCGATGCTGGCGACGATCCTCGAGCACGCCGGCCTCGCACCGGGCTTCCTGATCGGCGGCGTGCCGCAGAATTTCGGCGTCTCGGCTTGCGCCGGCGGCGAGTTCTTCGTGATCGAGGCCGACGAGTACGACACCGCCTTCTTCGACAAGCGCAGCAAGTTCGTCCACTACTTTCCGCGCACCGCGATTCTCAACAACCTCGAGTTCGATCACGCCGACATCTTTGCCGACCTGGCGGCGATCGAGACCCAGTTCCACCATCTCGTGCGCTGCGTGCCGGCGAGCGGGCTCCTGATCGTCAACGGCGCCGATGCGGCGCTGGCGCGCGTGCTGGCGCGCGGCTGCTGGTCGCAGGTCGAGGCCTTCGACAGCGATCTCGGCTGGCATGCCGAGGCGGTGCGCGAGAGTGCCGAGCACGCCTTCGACGTGGTCTGCGGCGGCGAGCGCTACGGCCGGCTGCGCCTGCCTCTGGCCGGCAGCCACAACCGCAGCAACGCGCTGGCGGCGATCGCCGCGGCCCGGCACGCGGGCGTTGCGCCGGCGCTGGCGATCGAGGCGCTCGAGCGCTTCGCCGGCGTCAAGCGGCGGCTCGAGCTGCGCGGCGTGCGCGCCGGCGTCACCGTCTACGACGACTTCGCCCACCACCCGACCGCGATCGCGCAGACGCTGGCCGGGCTGCGCCGGCGCGTCGGCGGCGCACGCATCCTCGCCGTGCTCGAGCCGCGCTCGAACACGATGAAGCTCGGCGCCATGAATGAGGCGCTGCCGGCCGCACTCGCCGACGCCGATCTCGTGTTCTGCTACGGCGCGCGCGCCGGCAAGGATGCGCTCGGCTGGGATCCGGCGCAGGCGCTGGCGCCGCTCGGCGCCAAGGCGCGCAGCTTGCACGAGATCGACCGCCTGGTGACCGCGGTCGCGGCCGAGGCACGCGCCGGCGATCACGTGCTGGTGATGAGCAACGGCGCCTTCGGCGGCGTGCACGGCCGCTTGCTCGACGCGCTGGCGGCGGCAGCACTGCCGGCCTGAACGACTGCTGCGCAACGATGATCCTGTACCTGCACGGCTTTCGCTCGTCGCCGGCTTCGCGCAAGGCGCAGCAGATCCTCTCGGCGTTGGCCGCGCGCGGCCTGGCCGACGACTACCTGTGCCCGCAACTGCCGGCGTCGCCGCGGCGCGCGGTCGAGCTGGCGCTGGCCACGGCGCGCCTGGACGACCCGGCGCGGCTGGCGCTGATCGGTTCGTCGCTCGGCGGCTACTACGCGACCTGGATCGCCGAGCGACTCGGCTGCCGCGCCGTGCTGCTGAACCCGGCGATCGCGCCCTACGAGGATCTGAAGCTGCATCTCGGCCGCCAGCCGGTGTTCCACTCGCAGGAGAGCATCGACATGCGGCCCGAATATCTGGACGAGCTGCGCGCGATCGACACGCCGCGCATCACGCGGCCCGAGCGCTACCTGCTGCTGGCGGCCAGCGGCGACGAACTGATCGACTATCGGACGATGATCGCCAGGTACGCCGGCTGCCGGCAGCGGCTGATCGACGGTTCGGATCATCAGCTAAGCGACTTCGAGAACCATCTGGACGAAGTGCTCGAGTTCTGCGGCGTGCGCGGCGCGCCGGGCGGCTGCGAAAGGCAGAGAGGGACATCGTGCGATTGAAGGACAAGGTCTGCATCATCACCGGCGGCGCCCAGGGCATCGGCCTGGCGACCGCACAGCGCTTTCTCGACGAAGGCGCGATCGTCGCCCTGTGCGACCTGCGTCAGGACGCGGTCGAAGCGGCGCTGGCGCGGTTGCGCGCAACGCGCAGCGGCCGCGAAGGGCGGGTCGAGGGCTTCGCGGTCGACGTCACGCGGCGGCCGCAGGTCGACTCGATGGTGGCACGGATCAAGGCGAGCTTCGGCCGCATCGACGCCCTGGTGAACAACGCCGGCATCACGCTCGACGCACGCCTGGCGAAGATGACCGACGACCAGTTCGACAAGGTGATCGAGGTCAACCTCAAGGGCACCTACCACTGCGCGCAGGCGGTGCTCGAAACCATGGTCGAGCAAGGTTCGGGCTCGATCACCAACGCTTCGAGCGTGGTCGGCATCTACGGCAACTTCGGCCAGAGCAACTACGCGGCGAGCAAGTTCGGCGTCATCGGACTGGCCAAGACCTGGGCGCGCGAACTCGGTCCGAAGGGCATCCGCTGCAACGCGGTTGCACCCGGGTTCATCGCCACCCCGATCCTGCACACGATTCCGGACAAGGTGATGGCGCAGATGACCGAGCGCGTGCCGCTGCGCCGCCTCGGACGGCCCGAGGAGATCGCCAGCGTCTACGCGTTTCTCGCCTCGGACGAGGCCTCCTACGTCAACGGCGCGGTGATCGAAGTCGCCGGCGGCCTGACGGTCTGAGCAATGGACTCTTCCGGCGAACGGCCCCTGCCGGCTTCGGCGCAGCGCGTGCAGCAGGCGCTCGCCGCTGCCGGGCTGGCGACGGCGGTGATCGAACTCGCCGGCACCGCGCGCACCGCGCGCGAGGCGGCGGATTCGCTCGGGGTCGCGGTCGGCCAGATCGCCAAGTCGCTCGTGTTTCGCACCGCCGAGTCGGGCCGCGCCGTGCTCGTGATCGCCGCCGGCGACCGGCGCGTCGACGAGGCACGGATCGCCGCCCATCTGGGCGAAGCGATCGGCCGTGCCGACCCGCAGTTCGTGCGCGAGCACTCGGGCTTCGCCATCGGCGGCGTGGCCCCGCTTGCGCATGCGCGGCCGATGCTGACCTTCGTCGATGCCTCGCTGCGCCGCTTCGAGACGCTGTGGGCGGCCGGCGGCACGCCGCACTGCGTGTTCGCGCTCACGCCCGAGGCGCTGCTGCGCGCCACCGGCGGCATCGAACTCGACCTGTCGCAGTAGCTCGTGACCGGGGCGGCACGCGCGCGCCGTGCCGCGCCGATTCGCGCCCGCCGTGCATCAGTGCCACGGCGACGATCCCGGTAGTGCGCGGCGCGCGGCTGGTCAGACTTCGGGACGACCCTGCCCGCGACCGGCGCAGGCCGGGGCCGCCTGCGGCTAAGCTCGGCCGATGAATCTGCTGTTCGAGGAAGATGGCGCGATGCGCGCCGGCACCGTGTTGTCGGGCACGGAGGCGTCGTTTCAGGTTGAGCTGGCCAGCGGCAAGCGCACCAAGGTCAAGGCCTCGCACGTGCTGCTGCGTTTTGCGCAGCCGGCGCCGGCGCACCTGCTGGCGCGCGCGCAGCAGGCGGCCGAGGCGATCGACCTCGACTTCCTCTGGCAGTGCGCGCCGCAGGAGGAGTTCGGCTTCGAGGAGATGGCGCGCGAATATCACGGCCGCGCCCCCGACCCGGTCGAGGCGGCGGCGATCCTGCTGCGGCTGCACGCCGCGCCCGTGTACTTCCACCGCAAGGGCCGCGGCCGCTTCCGGCCGGCGCCGCCGGAGATCCTGCGCCAGGCGCTGGCCGCGGTCGAGCGCAAGCGCCAGCAGGAAGCGCTCAAGCAGGAGTACGTCGAGCGGCTCAAGGCGGGCGAGCTGCCGCCGGCGATCGCCGCGCAGGGCGTGCTGCTGGCGCTGCGGCCCGACCGCAACAGCATCGAGTTCAAGGCGCTCGAGCAGGCCGCGGCCGAGCTGCAGATGGCGCCGCTGCGCCTGCTGCTGGCGCGCGGCGCGATCCGCTCGCCCTATCACTGGCACCTGGAAAGCTTTCTGCGCGCGAGCTTTCCGCGCGGCACCGGCTTCGCCGCCGATCTGCCGCCGCCGCCGCCGGCCGACGACCTGCCGCTGGCCGACGTGGCCGCGTTCTCGATCGACGACTCGGCCACGACCGAGATCGACGACGCCTTCTCGCTGCAGGCGGTCGACGGCCGGATGCGCATCGGCATCCACATCGCCGCGCCGGCCGCAGCGATCCGGCGCGACGACGCGCTCGACGCGGTGGCGCGCGCGCGCATGTCGACCGTGTACGCGCCGGGGCTGAAGTTCACGATGCTGCCCGAGTCGTGGATCGATGCCTTCACCCTCGCCGAGGGGCGCGTGGTGCCGGTGCTGTCGCTGTACCTGAGCGTCGGCGACGATCTTGATCCGGGCGGCTTCGAAACGCGCGTCGAGCGCGTGCGCATCGCCGCCAACCTGCGCCACGACCGGCTCGACGCGGTGGTGACCGACGAGGCGATGAGCCGCGGCCGCGTCGAAGCGCCGTTCGGCGACGAACTGGTCTTCCTTTGGCGGCTGGCGCGGGCGCTGCGCGCGCGGCGCGAGCAGGTGCGCGGGCGGCCGGAGCCCACCGGTCGCATCGAGTACGGCTTCGAGCTCGAATTCGCCGGCGCCGAGCCGGACGAGCACGCGCGCGTGCGCCTGAAGCCGCGCACGCGCGGCGCGCCGCTCGACCTGATCGTCGCCGAACTGATGATCCTGGCCAACAGCCACTGGGGCCGCTGGCTGGCGCAGCGGCGCACGGTCGGCATCTACCGCTCGCAGCAGCGCATCCACGGCGCCAGTCGCGTGAAGATGAGCACGACGCCGGCGCCGCACGAGGGCATCGGCGTCGATCACTACGCCTGGAGCACCTCGCCGCTGCGCCGCTACGTCGACCTGTTCAATCAGCGACAGTTGATCGCCGCCGCGCGCGAGCAGGCGCCGCCCTACGCCGCCGGCGAGGCCGACGTGTTCGCGATCGTCTCCGGCTTCGACGCCGCCTACACGAGCTACGCCGACTTCCAGGCGCGCCTCGAGCGCTACTGGTGCCTGCGCTGGCTGCGCCAGGAGGACGTGCGACGTCTGGCGGCGGTGGTGGTCAAGGACGATCTGCTGCGGCTCGACGGCGTGCCGCTGCTCACGCGCCTGCCCGGACTGCCGGCGCTGGCGCGCGGCCAGCGCATCGAGATCGACATCCTCGGCTGCGACGAAGTCGAACTGGCGCTGCACGCGCGCCTGCATCGAGTGCTGACCGAGTCGGTGCCGGTCGACGAGGAAGTCGATGCCGATGCCGACGACGAACTCGCGGCGGGCGCCGAGGCAGCGCCGCGCGAAAGCGACGCGGCGAGCGCTGCCGCGGCGGAACCGCTCGCCGGCGACGCTCTACCGACGGCCGACCCGGCGCAGCCAGTTTGACGCGACGCGCAGCCTCTGGGATGTGGCAGGGCGCTGACTACAATCGCCGCCGGTGCGTGGAGGCGGGCCTGTGAGTGCGATGCAGGGATCGATGGCCGGACTGACGGCGGCGCTGGCGGCGAACAAGGTGCTCGCCGGCGCCTTCGCGCTGTCGCTCGCGGTGCACGTGGCGGTGCTGGCGATCCGCTTCGTCGATCCCGAGTTCCTGCGCGTGCGCGCTTCCGAGCCGCCGCTCGAGATCATCCTCGTCAATGCGCGCAGCGACCTGCGACCGACGCTGCCGCAGGCACTGGCGCAGGTCAACCTCGACGGCGGCGGCACGCACGATGAAGGACGGCGCGCCTCGCCGCTGCCCGACAGCCTGCTGATGCGCGACGGCGACACGCTGACCGACGTGCGCCGGCGGGTCGAGCAACTCGAGCAGGAGCAGCAGCGGCTGCTCGCCAGCCTGAGCGGCGGCGAACTCGCACCGCCGGCGCCGAAGCGCGAGCCGGCGGCATCGGCGCCGCAGCCGGGAAGCGTCGAGGAGGCGCGCCTGAAGCTGGCGCGCATGCAGGCCGAGATCGCGCGCCAGATCTCCGACTATCAGAAGCGGCCGCGCCGCCACCACTTCATGCCGAGCACGTCCGAGTACCGCTACGCGCGCTACGTCGAGGACTGGCGCGCCCGCGTCGAGCGCGTCGGCAATGAGCACTATCCCGAGGAGGCGCGCGGCCGCATCTACGGCGCGCTGCGCATGACGGTGTCGATCCGCAAGGACGGCAGCCTGGTCGAGGCGGTGATCGACAGCCCGTCGGGCTCGCCGGTGCTGGACCGCGCCGCGCGCCGCATCGTCGCACTGGCGGCGCCGTTTCCGCCGTTTCCGCCGGAGATCGCGCGCGACACTGATATCCTCGAAATCACCCGGACCTGGATGTTCACCAGCGACCGGTTCGCGACCCGGCAAGCGCCGGCGGCGACCGGATCGAGCAACGGCGCCCCATGACCTCAGGCAGCAAGACCAAGCAAGCGAAGCAGGCAACGGCGGCGACGACCGACCGCTACGCGGTGGTCGGCAATCCGATTGCGCACAGCCTGTCGCCGGAGATCCACGCGCACTTCGCGCGCCAGACCAGGCAGGCCCTGTCCTACGAGAAGCTGCTGGCGCCGATCGACGGCTTCGAGGAGTTCGCGCTTGGCCTGCGCGACGCCGGCTATCGCGGTCTGAACGTCACGGTGCCGTTCAAGATCGACGCCGCCAAGCTCGCCGACGACCTCAGCGCGCGCGCGCGGCTGGCGGGCGCGGTCAACACGCTGAAGTTCGACGGCGACTCGATCTTCGGCGACAACACCGACGGCATCGGCTTCGTGCGCGACGTGACCGGGCGCCTCAAGTTCAGGATCGAGGACTCGGCGATCCTGATCCTCGGCGCCGGCGGCGGCGTGCGCGGACTGATCGGCTCGCTGCTCGAAGCGCGGCCGAAGTGGATCGCCGTGGCCAACCGCAGCCACGAGCGGGCACAGGAACTGGCCGAGGAATTCGGCGTCGAAGCGATTCACTTCGACGAGGTGCCGGCTGAACACTTCGACCTGGTGATCAACGGCACCTCGAGCAGCCTGTCGAACGCGGCGCCGAAGATCGACCCCGAGACTTTTGACGACTGCGCTCTCGCCTACGACCTCGTGTACGACCCACATCCGACCCCATTCATGCAACTGGCCCGGCAGGGCGGCGCGACCAAGGTCTGCGACGGCCTTGGCATGCTGGTCGAGCAGGCGGCCGAGTCGTTCTACGTCTGGCGCGGCGTGCGCCCGCACACCGCCGCCGTCTACCAGGAGTTGCGCCGGCGGCTCGATGCCGCGCCGAGCGTGCACGCGCCGGCTCGATGACCGTGCTTCGCCTCGTCCTGAAATGGACGTGGCGCCTGCTGCTGGTCGCACTCCTTGCCCTGCTGGCGCTGCAACTCTGGTACTTGGGGGCGATCGCCTACTGGAAGTACGAAAACCCGCGCACGACCGCGTTCATGGAGCGCGAGCTCGAGCGCATCCAGCAGAAAAGACCGCAGGCGGCGCTGCGCCACCAGTGGGTGCCCTACGAACGGATCAGCGTGCACCTGAAGCGCGCGGTGGTCACCGCCGAGGACGCGCGCTTCGTCGAGCACGAAGGTGTCGACTGGGAGGCCGTGCACAAGGCCTTCGAGGAAAATCTCAAGCGCGGGCGCACGGTGCGCGGCGGCAGCACGATCTCGCAGCAGCTCGCCAAGAACCTGTTCCTGTCGAGCGACCGCAGCTACCTGCGCAAGGCGCAGGAGCTGGTGATCACGACCATGATCGAGTTGCTCTGGGACAAGCGCCGCATCCTCGAGGTCTATTTGAACGTCGCCCAGTGGGGCGATGGCCTGTTCGGCGCCGAGGCCGCCGCGCGCCACTACTTCGGCCTGAGCGCGGCCCAGCTCGGCCCCGAGCAGGCGGCGCGCATGGCGGCGTTCCTGCCCAGCCCCAGACGCTACGGCCGCATCCAGAGCGGCCCCTACCTCGACCGCCGTACCGCGGCCATCCTGCGCTGGATGCCGGCGGCGCAGATTCCCTAGCGATGCGCGGCTACCTGACCCGCCGCAGCGTGAACTCCTCCTGGATCGTGTCCTTGTAGACCGAGGCGGGGCTGCTGGCGGCGAGGAAGCGGCGCGCGATCTCCTCGCCGACGGCGCTGTGCTGGATCACGGTGCCGTCGTCGAACTCGATTTCCAGCACGCGACTGGCGCGGTCGTAACCGGCGGACTTGATGCCGCCGCGGCGAATCGGCTTGCGTTCAACGGCCATACTGGCTCCTACAGACCGAGGTCCTTCCAGATCGAGTCGATGCGGGCCTTGACCGCGGCATCCATCGCGATCGGCCGGCCCCACTCGCGGCGGGTCTCGCCCGCCATCTTGTTCGTCGCGTCGATACCCATCTTGCTGCCGAGTCCGGAGACCGGCGAGGCGAAGTCGAGGTAGTCGATTGGCGTATTGTCGACCAGCACCGTGTCGCGCGACGGATCGACGCGGGTGGTGATCGCCCAGATCACTTCCTTCCAGTCGCGCGCGTCGACGTCGGCGTCGACGACGACGATGAACTTCGTGTACATGAACTGGCGCAGGAAGCTCCACACGCCCATCATCACGCGCTTGGCGTGCCCCGGGTACTGCTTGCGCATCGACACCACCGCGATCCGGTAGCTGCAGCCTTCGGGCGGCAGGTAGAAGTCGACGATCTCCGGGAAGGTGCGGCGCAGGATCGGCACGAACACTTCGTTCAGCGCCACGCCGAGGATGGCCGGCTCGTCGGGCGGCTTGCCGGTGTAGGTCGAGTGGTAGATCGGGTCGCGCCGCATCGTCATGCGCTCGATCGTGAACACCGGAAACCAGTCGCGCTCGTTGTAGTAGCCGGTGTGGTCGCCGAACGGGCCTTCGAGCGCGAGTTCGTAGTCGCTCGGCGGTCGCGGCGGCGCACCGGCCGGCGCCGGGTCCGGCTCGCCAACCTGCGGCTGGATGTGACCCTCGAGCACGATCTCGGCCGAGGCCGGCACCGAGAGATCGTGCGTCAGGCACTTCGTTGTCTCGGTGCGGGCGCCGCGCAGCAGCCCGGCGAACTGGTACTCGGACAGGCTGTCGGGCACCGGCGTGACGGCGCCGAGGATCGTGGCCGGGTCGGCGCCGAGCGCCACCGCGATCGGAAACGGCTTGCCCGGGTTCGCCAGCCGGTGGTCGCGGAAGTCGAGCGCACCGCCGCGGTGCGCAAGCCAGCGCATGATGACCTTGTTGCGGCCGATCACTTGCTGGCGGTAGATGCCGAGGTTCTGCCGCTTCTTGAGCGGGCCGCGCGTCACCGTCAGCCCCCAGGTAATCAATGGGCCGGCGTCTCCCGGCCAGCAGGTCTGAACCGGCAGTCGGGCGAGGTCGACCTCGGCGCCCTGCCAGACGACCTGCTGGCAGGCGGCGCCGCTGACCTGCTTCGGCGCCATGTCCCACAGCGCCGACTTCAGCATCGCCACCTTGCCCAGCGCATCCCTCAGACCCTTCGGAGGTTCGGGTTCCTTGAGCGAGGCGAGCAGCTCTCCCACATCGCGCAGTGCAGCGACGTCGTCGGCACCCATCCCGAGTGCCACGCGGCGCGTCGTTCCGAACAGGTTGGCGAGTACTGGCATCGAGTGACCGCTCGGTCTCTCAAACAGGAGTGCTGGACCAGATTTTCGAATCAATCTGTCGCAAATTTCAGTCATCTCCAGTTTAGGAGAGACATCTGCAGAAATTCTTGAAAGTTCGCCTTGCCTTTCGAGCAGTGCCATGAAGTCGCGCAGATCAGAGTACTTCATCGGTATTTGTGCGATGCCGCAAATGTGGTGAATTTGCTGCAGAGGCCGAGGCAGGATCTCAAGTTATTGATTAATAAGTGAAAAAGCTTTACTCGCTGAGACACTTCGGCGCTTCTGTCGCTTCTGCAGCCGTTCGACGGCTGAACATTCCGATCGCCGGCCGGTTGAGTCGGGCCCACCGACCCCTAAAATGCGGCTGTCCATTCGGGGCGACGGACAGGTCGGGGCTGAGACCCTCCGGTCTTGGTCGGGCAGTCAGGCCCGCGATCGCCCGCCCAGGGCACAGAGCCATGGAGAGGCTCAGTCGCCCGGCGTACTCAGAGCGATGGATTCGACTGGCCGAGCGGATGCTCGTGCCGGTTCGAGCATGACCGGTGGACCGCGCTGCGGTGCGGCGAACCGGCTGTCCAACCTGTGAGTGAGGACCGACTGGACCTCGCGTCCGGCGGCCGCTCAACATAAGGAGGCGCAAATGTCTCAATCCCCTGAACGTGTGTTGGCCCGAAGGCTCTCGGCGGGTCGTCTGGCACTGGTCGCGCGCGACATCGCCAACGGGTTCATGTCGACCTCGCGCCTGATCGTAACCTTGGTCGGCTGCTTGACCCTGGTTGTCGGCGCCGCCGTGTTCGCGCAGGCCGACCTGCGCGAGCGCCTGGCGAACGGCGCATCGACGCTGTTCGCCGATTGGACGGCTCCGGCGGCGAGCGCGGCTGAAGCCGGCGCGCTGGTCGCCGCCGAGACCGATGGCGAGTCGGTCCCGCCGTCATCGACAGAGGCGGCACCGGAGCAGAAGAACGTCACACGCTACCTGTCGCGCCGCTATCGCGTCGCCGACGAGGCGGTCCGGGTGCTGGTGGCGGCGGCGTTTCAGGCGGGCGCCGACCTGCGCCTCGATCCGCTGCTGATCCTCGCCGTGATGGCGGTCGAATCGAGCATGAATCCCTTCGCCGAAAGCTCGATGGGTGCGCAGGGGCTGATGCAGGTGATGACGCGCGTGCACACCGACAGGTTCGAAGCGCACGGCGGCGAGCACGCTGCTCTCGACCCGGTGGCGAACATCAAGGTCGGTTCCGAAATTCTCAAGGACCTGATCCGTCGCGGCGGATCGGTCGAGCGCGGCCTGCAGCTCTACGTCGGCGCCGGCAACCTGCCGCACGACGGCGGCTACGCCAGCCGGGTGCTGGCGGAGCGGGCGCGCATCGAGCTCGCCGCCTCGGGTCGCATCGACCTGGCGTTGAATGCCGGCTGGCGCGCCGACAACGCGCGCGCCACCGCGCACCCGGTCTCGCTGGCACCGATGGCCGAGCCGGAGCCGGCGAACGAAGCGCCGGAGCAGCCGGCGCCACGCCCGAACGCCTGAGTGCGCGGCCAGCGGCGTCGCGGCGGCCGGCACGCGCGCTCGCGTCAGACGCTAGCGCACGGCCGCGAGCGCAGGAAGACTTCGATGCGCGCCACCGCCTCCTCGAGGTCTTGCAGCGCCGTCGCGTAGGAGACGCGCACGTAGCGCTGCGGCTCGTGGGCGCCAAAGTCTCGACCGGGCACCAGGCACACGCCGGTGGCGGCGAGCAGGTCGAAGGCGAAGCTCCAGCTGTCGGCGGCGAAACGGCCGATGTCGACGTAGGCGTAGAAGGCGCCGTCCGGCTCCACCGGGACCTCGAGGCCGATGCGCCGCAGCGCCGGCACGAGAAAGTCGCGCCGGCGCCGGAACTCGCGCCGGCGCGCTTCGCAGATGGCGATCGTCTCGTCGTCGAAGCAGGCGAGCGCGGCCCTCTGCGCGACCGCACTGGCGCAGATGTAGAGGTTCTGCGCCAGCCGCTCGACCGCCGCCACCATCGACGGCGGCAGCACCAGCCAGCCGAGGCGCCAGCCGGTCATGCAGTAGTACTTCGAGAAGCTGCTGATCACGAGCGCGTCGTCGGCGAGCGCGAGCGCGCTTCCCGGCGCGCGGTCGAAAGTCAGACCGAGGTAGATCTCGTCGACCAGCGCGAAGCCTTCTCGGCTGCGAACGAGTTCGAGCAGTTCGCGCAGCGCCTGTGGTGTGATCGAGGTTCCGGTCGGGTTCGACGGCGAGGCGAGGATCACGCCGCGCGTGCGCTCGCCCCAGTGCGCCGCGACCGTGGCGGCGTCGGGTTGGAAGCGCGTGTCCGGACCGCAGGCGATCGCGCGCACGGCTCCGTCAAGTGCGGTTACGAAGTGGCGGTTGCAGGGATAGCCGGGATCCGGCACCAGGACCTCGTCGCCGCGCTCGATCAGCGCCGCCAGCGCCAGCAGCAGCGCCCCCGAGGCGCCGGCGGTCACGGCGATGCGCTCCGGGTCGACCGCGACCGCGTGCGCCGAGGCGTAGTGGGCGGCGATCCGCTCGCGCAGTGCCGGCAGTCCGAGCGCCGGCGTATAGCCGGTCTGGCCGGCGGCGATCGCCGCGCGCGCCGCCTCCTGCACCGGCGCCGGGGTCGGGAAGTCCGGCTCGCCGATGCTCAGATGGATGACCCGGCGACCGGCCGCCTGCAGTTGCGCCGCGGCCTTGACGATCTCCATCACGTAGAAGGGACTGATGCGCTCGGTGCGCGCGGCGAGTCGGGGCATGGACAGCTTTCGGGTTGCGGCCGCACGGCGGTAGCGCATCGCGCGCAATCACCTCGGGTCGGCGAGCAGCCGCCGGCAACTTAGGCACGCAAGCACAGGCGCCGGGCGCGGACGCGCGAGCCTACACGCTCGAGACGCTGGCGCCGTCCATGCGGCGAACGCCGTCCGCGCACGCGGTTCGCTCTTGCGGCGCAAGGCTCTGTTGACCTGACGGCGCCGAGGCCGGCGGCGCGACACCGCATAATCGTTGCGCCCGCGAAAGGTTCACAGCCGATGGCCACACCCCAGGATCCCGCCGATCTGCGCCGCGCCGCGCTCGAGTACCACGAGCTGCCGCAGCCGGGAAAGATCTCGGTCACGCCGACCAAGCAGCTCACCAACCAGCGCGACCTGGCGCTCGCCTACTCGCCGGGCGTGGCCGCTGCCAGCGAGGCGATCCGCGACGATCCGGCGGCGGCGATCCGCTACACCGCGCGCGGCAACCTCGTGGGCGTGATCACCAACGGCACCGCCGTGCTCGGCCTGGGCGCGATCGGCGCGCTCGCGGCCAAGCCGGTGATGGAGGGCAAGGGCGTCCTGTTCAAGAAGTTCGCCGGCATCGATGTCTTCGACCTCGAAATCGCCGAGCGCGATCCGGACCGGCTGATCGAGGTGATCGCCGCCCTCGAGCCGACCTTCGGCGGCATCAACCTCGAGGACATCAAGGCGCCCGAGTGCTTCTACATCGAGCGCAAGCTGCGCGAGCGGATGAAGATCCCGGTGTTCCACGATGATCAGCACGGCACCGCGATCATCGTCGGCGCCGCGGTCCTCAACGGGCTGAAGGTGGTCGGCAAGGACATCGCCCGGGTCAAGCTGGTGGTGAGCGGCGCCGGCGCCGCCGCGCTCGCCTGCCTGGCGCTGCTCGAGCGGCTCGGACTGCCGCGCGCCCACATCTGGGTCACCGACATCGAGGGCGTGGTCTACCGCGGCCGCACGGTGCTGATGGACGACGAGAAGGCGCGCTACGCGCAGGCGACCGACGCGCGCCGCCTTGCCGACGTGATCGGCGGCGCCGATGTGTTCCTCGGCCTGTCGGCCGGCGGCGTGCTCAAGCGCGAGATGGTCGCGCAGATGGCGCCGCGGCCACTGATCCTGGCGCTCGCCAACCCGACGCCGGAGATCCTGCCCGAGGAAGTGCGCGCGGTGCGCGACGATGCCGTGATCGCCACCGGCCGCTCCGACTATCCGAATCAGGTCAACAACGTCCTGTGCTTTCCGTTCGTGTTCCGCGGCGCGCTCGACGTCGGTGCCAGCGCGATCACGCCGCAGATGGAACTGGCCGCGGTGCACGCGATCGCCGCGCTGGCGCAGGAAGAGCAAAGCGAGGTCGTCGCCCTGGCCTACGGCGACGGCGGCGCTGCCTTCGGCCCCGAGTACCTGATCCCGCGCCCCTTCGATCCGCGCCTGATGATGCGCATCGCGCCGGCGGTGGCGCAGGCGGCGATGGCCAGCGGCGTGGCGACGCGGCCGATCGCCGACCTGGATGCCTACCGCACGCAGTTGCAGCAGTTCGTCTGGCACTCGGGCACCTTCATGACGCCGATCTTCACCGCGGCGCGCGAGGCGCACCGCAGCGGCGGCGCGACGCGCATCGTTTTTGCCGAGGGCGAGGATGAGCGCGTGTTGCGCGCGGTGCAGGCGGTGGTCGACGAGCGGCTGGCGCGGCCGCTCCTGGTCGGCCGACCGGCGGTCATCGAACGCGAGCTCGCCCGCTGCGGCCTGCGTCTGACGGCCGGACAGGACTTCGATCTGGTCAACCCGGAGTCCGATCCGCGCTACCGCGAGTTCTGGCAGGCCTATCACCGGCGGGTGGCGCGCAAGGGCGTGACCGAGCAGTACGCGCGCATCGAGATGCGGCGCCGGCACACGCTGATCGGCGCCATGCTGATCGAAATGGGCGAGGCCGACGGCATGATCTGCGGCACCTTCGGCACGCACGGTCTGCACCTGCACTACGTCGACCAGGTGATCGGCCTGCGCGCCGGCGCCAGCGTCTACGGCGCGATGAACATCCTGATGCTGACCGGCCGCCAGGTGGCGATCGTCGACACCCACGTCAACCTCGACCCGAGCGCCGAGCAACTGGCCGAGCTGGCGCTGATGGCGGCCGAGCAGTTGCGCCGGCTCGGGGTGGCGCCGCGCGTGGCGCTGCTGTCGCACTCGAACTTCGGCTCGAGCGAGGCGCCGAGCGCGCTCAAGATGCGGCGCGCGCTGGCGCTGCTGCGCGAACGCGCGCCCGAGCTCGAGGTCGACGGCGAGATGCACGCCGACTGCGCGCTCGACCCGGCGATGCGCCGTTCGATCATGCCGTTTTCGACCCTGGCCGGCGAAGCCAATCTGCTGGTCTGCCCGGGCATCGACGCCGCCAACATCGCCTACAACCTGCTCAAGACCACCGCCGGCAACAACGTCGCGGTCGGCCCGATCCTGCTCGGCGCCGCCAAGCCGCTGCACATCCTGACCGCCTCGGCCACGGTGCGCCGGATCATCAACATGACCGCTCTGGTCGTGCTCGACGCCAACTCGCCGCGCCAGCCGCGCCTGTCGCTGCCATGAGCGCCGCCCGGCCGCTCCGTAGGCGATTCCCCCTCGGGGGGACAGCGCGAAGGGCAAAGGGGGCGCCTTGAGGCGCGGCGCCGGGCGCGTCTGGCGCGCGCCGGCGGCCGACCGCACAATCGCGGCATGCTCGATCAGCCGCCCGACCGCGTCCAGTTGCGCACTACGCCGGCCGCCCTGGTCCTGATGGGCGGCGGCGCGCGCGCCGCCTACCAGGTCGGTGTGCTCAAGGCGATCGCGGCGCTGCTGCGCGAGGCGCGACGCGGACTCGATCCGACCATCGCCCGCGGCCACAACCCGTTTCCGATCGTCGTCGGCACCTCGGCCGGCGCGATCAACGCCACCGCTCTTGCCGCCCGCGCCGACGACTTCCAGGAGTCGGTGGCGCAACTGGTCAACGTCTGGGAGAACATCCACGCCGAGCACGTCTACCGCTCCGACCTGCTGGCGGTGGTGCGCACCGGAGCGCGCTGGCTGACGCTGCTGTCGCTCGGCTGGCTGATCCGCCGCTCGCTGCGCCTGCGTCCGCGCTCGCTGCTCGACAACGCGCCGCTCGCCAGCCTGATCGAGCGCATGTTCGACCGCGAGCGCCTGCAACAGGCACTCGAACGCGGCCACCTGCGCGCGCTCGCGGTCACCGCCTCCGCCTACGGCTCGGGCCGCCACGTGACCTTCTACCAGTCGCTGCACGACTACCAGTTCGCGGCGCGTCAGCAGCGCGTCTACGTGCACGCGCGCATCGGCGTCGGGCACCTGCTGGCGTCGAGCGCGATTCCGTTCGTGTTCCCCGCCGTGCCGCTGGCGGTCGGCGATGCGGTCGAACACTACGGCGACGGCTCGATGCGGCAGATCAACCCGATCAGCCCGGCGCTGCACATGGGCGCGCAGCGCGTGCTCGTGATCGGCGCCGGCCAGATCGGCCAGCCGGGGGTGCTGAGCCAGGTCGACCCGCGCGCCTACCCGACGCTGGCGCAGATCGCCGGACACGCGATGTCGACCATCTTCCTCGACGCCCTGGCGAGCGACATCGAGCGGCTGGAGAAGATGAACCAGATCGCCGCCGCGCTCAGCGCCGAGCAGCGCCAGGCGCTCCGCCTGCGTCCGGTCGAGGCGCTGGTGATCGCGCCCAGCCAGCGAATCGACGGCCTTGCCGCGCGCTTCCTGACCTGCCTGCCGCGGCCGGTGCGCGCGTTGCTCGAGGCGCTCGGCGCCCGCAGCGGCAACGGCGCCGCGCTGGCCAGCTACCTGATGTTCGAGGCGCCGTTCACTCGCGTCTTGATAGATTTGGGCTTCGCCGACACGATCTGCCGCAGCGATGAAGTTCTCGCCTTTCTCAGCGAACGCAGCGACCCGAAGCCGGCGCAGCCGCCGCGGGTCGTGGTGGTCTGAGCTGCGCGCGGCGGCGCTGGTCCTGCTGCTTGCTCTGGCCGCGTTTCCCGGGCTGGCGCGTGAGCCGGCCGCCGGCCTCGCGGGCGAGATCGCGCTTGCCGACCTGCCGCCGCAGGCGCGCGAGACGCTGGCACTGATCCAGCGCGGCGGTCCGTTTCCGTTCCGCAAGGACGGCGCGGTCTTCCAAAACCGCGAGCAGCACCTGCCGATCCGTCCCCGCGGCTACTATCGCTCGTTCACCGTGCCCACGCCCGGCAGCCGCGATCGCGGCGCGCGCCGCATCGTCGCTGGCGTCGGCCCCGGAAACGACGTCGCCACCAGCGGCGAGTACTACTACACCGCCGACCACTACCGGACCTTTCGCCGCATCCGCCAGTAGCAGCCGCACACTGCGGCCGCGACCGTCGTCGAGCCCGCGATGACCCCGCCCCGAGACCCGCTCGCCGCGCTGCCGTCGCACTGCGTGCGCCCTCTGGCGCCCTTCAGCGCCGAGCAGCTTCAGCGCTGGGCCGGGCAAAGCGGCCAGCGCTACGTCGAGATCGACCTCGACGGACTGGGCGGCAAGACCGCGGTGCTGACCGCGATCGGCCGCGCGCTCGGCTTTCCTCAGTGGTACGGCGCCAATTTGGACGCGCTCTACGACTGTCTGACCGAGCTCGCCGAACGCGGCGACGCCGGCTGGCTGATCGTCCTGCGTCACCTGACCGCGGCCGGTGCCCTCGATGCCGAGGAGCGCGCGGCCCTGCTCGACGTGTTCGCCGACGCCACCGAAGCCTTCGCTGACGAAGGCGTCGGCCTGCGCGTGTTCCACTCGCCGTAGAGCGGCCGGTCGCGGCCGGTCGCGGCCTACTCCGCCGCTCTCAGCGCCGCAGCAGTGTCGCCAGTGCGGCCAGCGGATCCTCGACACCGCCGGTGGGCATCTGACCGGCGGGGGTGAGCCGATCGACGCACTCCGGCAGCAACTGCGCCAGCGTCTCGCCGAAGCGCGCCGGCTCCAGTCCGGCGCTCGAGGCCATCTGCTGCAGTTGCTCGGCTCCTAGCGCCCGGGTCAACTGCTCGACCGACACCGGCATGTTGGCGCCGTTGGAGATCCACGAGGCCACCTGCTGGCCGAGCCCGGCGCGCTGGAACTGCTGCACCAGCCCGGCCAGCCCGCCGCATGGGCCGCCGTTGCTCAGCAGCGAGCCGACGACCTGCATCAGCGGCGAAGCGGTCTGACCGGACCCGGCCAGGCCTTGAAGTGCGCCTGCGATCAGCTTGTCCAGCATCGGAGTCCCCTGGGATTGCGCGCGTCGGTGCGTGCGACAAGCCTACGCCGATCGACCGACTCCGGGATCCGGGCCGCGCCCGACGCGATTCGCACTCAGGTCGCCCGCGAGCGCCTGCAGCGCCGCCAGCGCAACCACACCCGCGGTCTCGGTGCGCAGCACGCGCGGGCCGAGTGCTGCCGGCGTCCAACCGCGGCGCTGCGCCAGTGCGACCTCGGAGTCGGTGAAGCCGCCTTCCGGGCCGACCGCAACCGCGATCGACGCCGCCTGTGCAGCGGCAGCGCTTTGCGCCAGCGGCGCCGCCGCGCCCGGCAGCAGCATCAGTCGCAGTTGCGCCGCGGTCGCCAGCGCCGCCGTGAAGTCATCGACCGCCTGCACCGCCGGCACACGGTTGCGACCGCACTGCTCGCAGGCGGCGATCGCAAGCTGGCTCAGATGCGCAAGCCGGCGCCGAAGCCGCTCGCCGGCGATGCGCACGACGCTACGCTCGGCCGGCGCCAGAACGATCGCCGCCGCGCCCAGTTCCACCGCCTTGGCGACGATCCAGTCGAGCTTGTCGCTGGCGACCCACGACTGCACCAGCGTAGCCGCCAGCGGCGATTCGCGTTCGACCGGGTCGAAGGCGTCGATCTGCGCCGCGCCCGCCTGGCCGTCGATCCGCAACTCGGCGCCGTACTCGCCGCCTTGGCCGTTGAACAGCGTGATGCGGCTGCCTGAGCGCAGCCGCAGCACGCGCAGCGCATGGTGCGCGACCGCCGGCGCCAGGGGCACGCGCTCGCCGACAGCCAGTGCGGCGGCGACGAAGAAGCGCGGCGGGCTCAACGGACCGCTTCTCGCTGCTCTCGCCCTGAGGCCGTGCTGCGATCGACGCCGTCGCGCTCAGGCGGCGCGCTTGGCCGGCAGCACCGGCGCCGCCGGATCGGTCAGTTCGCGCACGAAGGTGGGCAGCGCAAACAGCGCCGCGTGCAGTTCGGCGTTGTAGTAGCGCAGGGCGCCGATGCGCCGCTCGCGCAGGCGCTGCGCCAGGATGTCGACGCCGACCGCGCGCGGGTTGACGCCGTCGCCGGCGATCGCCAGGCACCAGAGCGAACCGTAGAGCGGGATGAACAGCGCCATCGGCTGCACCTGCGCGTACACGCGCCGCAGCGCGGCCGCGTTCTTCCTGACGGTCGCCGCCTGGTACACGGGCGAGCCCAGGTGCATGGTCATCAGCCCGCCCGGATTGAGCAGGCGCCCGCATAAGCGGAAGAACTCCTCCGTGTACAGGCGCACCGCAGGCGTGTCGGGATCGGTGAGGTCGAGCACCACGAGGTCGAAGGTCTCGTCGCAGTTGAGCACGTACTCGTAGCCGTCGCCGATCCGGATCTCGAGCCGCGGGTCGTCGAGCGCGCCGCGGTGGATCGCGCCCAGGTGCCGGCGCGCGACCTCGATCACCGCCGCGTCGAGCTCGGCCATGACCACGCGCTTGACGCTCGGATGCTTGAGGATCTCTTCGGTCGAGCCGCCGTCGCCGCCGCCGATCACCAGCACCGACTGCGGGTTCGGGTGCGCGAGCAGCGCCGGGTGCGTCATGCACTCGTGGTAGACGAATTCGTCGCCCTCGCTCGTCATCAGTCGGCCGTCGAGCCGGAACAGTTTGCCGAACTGGTGCGTGTCGTAGACCTCGAGCCGCTGATAAGGCGAATCGAAGGCGGCCAGCCGCCGGCTGGCGGTGAAGCCGTAGCCGGCGTGCGCGTTGAGCCAGTCGAAGACGAGCGCGTCGCGCTGCGGCTGCGCCTCGCCTCCGGCTGCGCCCGCCTCGATTGCCGCCGGCGCCGCGGCCGCAAGGTCGCCGCGCACGATCCGGTTGACCAGTTGCTCGCGCGGCCGGAACGCGACCGTCAGCGCCTCGAACAATTGGCGCGCCTTGGCCTCGTTGTCGCCGGTGAAGTTGCATACGTAGACGTCGAGGGTGACGCCGCGCCGCTCCGGCCAAGTGTGGATCGCCAGGTGCGACTCGGCCAGCAGTACCGCGCCGGTGATTCCGCCCGGCTGCCCCTGCCAGGGCGGAAACTCGTGGTACTTCTCGTCGACGATCGTCAGCCCGGCGTCAAGCGTGGCCGTGCGGCACAGCGACGAGAGCGCATCGAGATCGGTGAACAGGCTGGCGCTGCAGTTGCAGTCAAACAGATCGCCAGTCAGGTGAATGCCTTGCATCTTCATCCCCCAGCAGGTCCGCCCAATCGACCTGAATCGCGGCGGCATCGGTAGATGCTCCGCAACCCATCGGTCCGGGACCCAGGCGCTGGTGCGCGGCGTCTGGATCAGTTGCGCCGCCGCTTGCGCCGGCGGAACGCGTCGATTGGATCTGGCGGGGGAGAGGGCCTGCGCGTTGCCTCGCTCAGGCTGACCCGTTGCTTCCAGGTTTCCGGTACCGAAAATTGAGCGGCGATTTTAGGGCAAGCGCGGGCGGGGAGAAAGCCGGCGTAAATGCCTACGGCGCGCATCCTTCTCGCCCGCGCTCGGGCAAGCACGGGATCGTCGGCCCGTCGTCGTGCCGTCGCTTGATCTGCGCGGCCTGAGCAGTCGCCGGCGGCTCGACACCTCGACCTCCCGCCGCTCGATCCGAAGCACCGATTAGCCGCGCTGCGAGCCATCGCTCGATCGAGCGTCCCAGGCCGCCAGCGGCAGCAGCAGTCCGTGCGCGCCGCACTGCTGCGCGCGCTGCAGATCGCCGCGCGCGAGGCCGCCGCCGGCGAGCAGCGGCAGCGGCGCGTGGTGCGCGAGCGCAGCCAGACCGTGCCAGCCCAGCGCAGCGGCAGCGGCACCGTCCGCCAGCACCGGGCCGACGACGGCGAAATCGCAGCCGCGCTCCGGCGCGCGATCGATCTCGGCCCGGACCGCGGCGTCGGTGCCGACCCACACGCCCGCTCTGTCCGGCGCGGGCGGAAGCTGCTCGCTCACACCGAGATGGATACCGATTCCTTCACCGACACCCAGGCGCGCCAGACCCGGGTCGACGACGACCTGCGCCGCATGAGCACAGGCCCGGGCCTTCAACGCGGTGATCAGCGCGCGCGTGTCCGCCCGGCCGAGGCCCAAGCCTTCGGCGCGTCTGCGCAGCAGCAACATGCGCAATCCGGAGGCGAACGCGGCCTCGACGCGCGCCAGCAACTCGGCCGCAGGCCAATCGTCGACCGTCGCTTGCGCGGCGACGGCCGGCAGCGCAAGCCAGCGCAGCGCCGGAACCGCAGCCGGCAGCAGCGGCTGCGGCAGGCTCTGGTCGGGGCGGATGAATTGCAGGCGCTGGCCTTCGCGCGCATGCGGTGCGCCGCGCCACTGCCAGACGCGGCAGAAGTGCAGTCGCACGTAGGCGTGCGGGTAGTCGAAATCGAAGCGCACCCAGGGAACGGCATCGCCGATGTCGACGCCGAGTTCCTCGCGCAGCTCGCGCGCCAGCGCATGCGCGACCGACTCGCCCGGCTCGATCTTGCCGCCCGGAAACTCCCAGTAGCCGGCGTAGGGCTTGCCGGCCGGCCGGTCGGCGAGCAGCGCCGCGCCGTCGGCGCGCAGCAGGACGCCGACCGCGACCTCGGTCACGGCACGCTGCGCGCGCGGCGCCTCGCTCACGGCGCGACTGGCTCGTGCTCGCCGGCGTCGCTCGTGCGCCGGCGGCGCTCAGCGCGCGGCAAGCGCAAGCCGCCCGGCGTGGTCGCGCGCAAACTGCAGCGCCACGCGCCCGGAACGCGAACCGCGTTGCAGCGCGAACTGCAGCGCCGCGGCGCGCGCCTCGGCCACCTGCGTCTCGCTCAGTCCGAAGCGGCGCAGCCAGTGGCCGGCGATGTCGAGGTAGTCGTCCTGACGAAACGGCTGGAACGACAGCCACAGGCCGAAGCGCTCGGATAGCGAGACCTTCTCCTCGATCGCCTCGGCCGGGTGGATCTCGCCGTCGTCCTCGTAGCGGCTGTCGAGGTTCTCGCGCATGAACTCGGGCATCAAATGCCGGCGGTTGGAAGTGGCGTAGATCAGCACGTTGTCGCCGGCGGCGGCGAGCGAGCCGTCGAGTGCCGCCTTCAACGCCTTGTAGCCGACTTCGCCCTCGGCGAACGACAGATCGTCGCAGTACAGGATGAAGCGCTCGCGCCGGTCGGCGACACAGGCGGCGATGTCGGGCAGATCGGCCAGTTCGCGCTTGTCGACCTCGATCAGCCGCAGGCCGCGGTCGGCGAAAGCGAGCAGACAGGCGCGCACCAGCGACGACTTGCCGGTGCCGCGCGCGCCGGTGAGCAGCGCGTTGTTGGCCGGCAGGCCGGACACGAACTGCTCGGTGTTGGCGAGCAGCGCGTCCTTCTGCCGGTCGATGTGCCGCAGGTCGGCGGCGTCGATGCGCGCCAGTCGCGCCACCGGCTCCAGGCGGCCACGCTCGGCGCCCAGGTAGCTGCGCAGGCGCCAGCGGTAGGCCGGCGCCGACCAGTCCGAGGGCTCGGGCGGCGGCGGCAGCAGCGGCTCCAGGCGCGCCAGCAGCGACTCGATACGCGCGAGCAGGGCGGCGTCCATGCGCCGTCAGCTTCGATAGTCGGCGTTGATCGACACGTACTCGTGCGACAGGTCGCAGGTCCAGACGGTGGTCTGGGCACTGCCACGGCCGAGCTGCACGCGCACCGCGATCTCGGCGCCCTGCATCACGCGCTGGCCATCGGCCTCGCGGTAGTCGGGGTGGCGGCCGCCGTCACGCGCGACCCAGACCTCGTTCAGATGCAGTTGCACTCGCGACTGATCGAGATCGGCGATGCCGGCGTTGCCGACCGCGGCCAGGATCCGTCCCAGGTTGGGGTCGGAGGCGAAGAACGCGGTCTTGACCAGCGGCGAGTGCGCGATCCGGTAGGCGACCGCGCGCGCCTCGCTCTCGCTGGCTGCGCCCTCGACCGTGATCGCGATGAACTTGGTCGCACCCTCGCCGTCGCGCACGATCGCCTGCGCCAGCGTCTGAGCCACAGCGGTGAGCGCCGCCAGCAGCGCCGGCATGCGCGCATCGTCGAACGAGGCGATCGGCGCCATCGGCACGGCGCCGGTAGCGATGAGCACGAAGGAATCGTTGGTCGAGGTGTCGCCGTCGATCGTGATGCGGTTGAACGAGGCGTCGGCCAGGCGCCGAGTCAGCTCCGGCATCAGCGCCGGCGCGACCGCGGCGTCGGTTGCCACAAAGCCGAGCATGGTCGCCATGTTCGGCTTGATCATGCCCGCGCCTTTGGCAATGCCGGTGATCGTCACCGTGTGCGCGCCCACCGTCGCCTGCGCTGAACAGGCCTTGGGCAGGGTGTCGGTGGTCATGATCGCGCTCGCCGCTTGCGCCCAGTGGTTGGGCGTCAGGCGGCCGACCGCCTGCGGCAGTGCCGCGATCAGTCGTTCGACCGGCAGCGGTTCCATGATCACGCCGGTCGAAAACGGCAGCACCTGCAGCGGATCGCAGCCGAGCAGCGCGGCCACCGCCTGGCATGAAGCGCGCGCCGCCTCCAGTCCCGGCTCACCGGTGCCGGCATTGGCGCAACCGGTGTTGATCACCAGCGCGCGCACGCCGCGGCCGCTCGCAAGATGCGTGCGGCACGCCTGCACCGGCGCGGCGCAGAAGCGGTTCGCGGTGAACACCGCGCCCACCACAGCGCCGGGGGCGATCCGGATCAGCAGCAGGTCCTTGCGCGCCGCCTTGCGCATGCCGGCCTCGGCCCAGCCGAGTTCTACCCCGGCCACCGGCATCAGGGTTGCAGGATCGGGAGCAGCGAGATTGACGGGCATGAATCAGGCAAGCTTGCCGTGGCACTGCTTGTACTTCTTGCCGCTGCCGCACGGACACGGATCATTGCGGCCGATCTTCTCGCCGAAGCGCTTGAACGGCTGCGCCTTGGTCTCGCGCGCCGGCGCCGGCTCGGGCAGGGTCAGGGTCTCGACGTCGGCCACCTGCTCGGCCACCGCGCTGCCGAACTCGCTGTGCTGCGCGCGCGCCGCCTCGGCGCGTCGCTCGGCCTCCTGCTCGATGCGCTGCTCGGCCTGCTCGATCTCCTCGCGCGACTGGATGCGCACGTTCATCAGGACCTTGATCGCGTCGGCGCGCACGCGGTCGATCAGCGAGCCGAACAGCTCGAAAGCCTCGCGCTTGTATTCCTGCTTCGGCTGCTTCTGCGCATAGCCGCGCAGGTGGATGCCCTGGCGCAGGTGGTCGAGCGCCGCCAGATGCTCGCGCCAGTGCTGGTCGAGCATCTGCAACGTGATCGAGCGCTCGAAGCTGGCGAAGTTCTCGCGGCCGACCTGCGCCACCTTGGCTTCGTAGGCTTCGTCGGCAGCCTTCAAAACGCGCGCCAGCAGGTCCTCGTCGCTCAGGTTGTCCTCGGCGTCGACCCACTGCTGCAAGGGCAGGTCGATCTGCCAGTCGTCGGCCAGCAGCTTGCGCAGTCCCTCGAGGTCCCACTGCTCGACCACCGACTCGGCCGGAACGTGGGCGCGGAACAGCTCGCTGAACAGGCCGCGGCGCAGGCTCGTGACCATGTCGCTGATCTCGCTCGCCTCGAGGATCTCGTTGCGCAGGCGGTAGATCTCGCGCCGCTGGTCGTTGGCGACGTCGTCGTACTCGAGCAACTGCTTGCGGATGTCGAAGTTGCGCGCCTCGACTTTGCGCTGCGCGGTCTCGATCGAGCGACTGACCATGCGCGCCTCGATCGCCTCGCCCTCGGGCAGCTTCAGGCGGTCCATGATCGCCCGCATCTTGTCGCCGGCGAAGATGCGCAGCAGCGGATCCTCCATCGACAGATAGAAGCGCGAGTCGCCCGGATCGCCCTGGCGGCCGGAACGGCCGCGCAGCTGGTTGTCGATGCGGCGACTCTCGTGCCGCTCGGAGCCGATGATCTTCAGCCCGCCGGCGGCCACCACCTGGTCGTGCAGCGACTGCCATTCGCTGCGCAACTTGTGAATGCGCGCCTCCTTGTCCGCGGCGCTGAGGTTCGGGTCCGCCTCGACGAATTGCACCTGCTTCTCGACGTTGCCGCCGAGCACGATGTCGGTGCCGCGGCCGGCCATGTTGGTGGCGATCGTGATCATCTTCGGCCGGCCCGCCTGGGCAACGATCTCCGCTTCGCGCGCATGCTGCTTGGCGTTGAGCACCTGGTGCGGCAGCCCTTCCTTCTTCAGCAGCTCGGACAGGATCTCCGAGTTCTCGATCGAGGTCGTGCCGAGCAGGACCGGTTGGCCGCGCTCGTAGCAGTCGCGCACGTCGGCGACGATCGCCGCGAACTTTTCCGGGATCGTGCGGTAGATCTTGTCCTGGTGATCGGCGCGCACCATCGGCTTGTGCGTCGGGATCACCACCGTTTCCAGGCTGTAGATCTGCTGGAACTCGTAAGCCTCGGTGTCGGCGGTGCCGGTCATTCCCGCCAGCTTGCCGTACATGCGGAAGTAGTTCTGAAACGTGATCGAGGCGTAGGTCTGGTTCTCCGACTGGATGCGCGCCCGCTCCTTGGCCTCGACCGCCTGGTGCAGGCCCTCGCTCCAGCGCCGGCCCGGCATCAGTCGCCCGGTGAACTCGTCGACGATGATCACCTCGCCCGCCTGCACCACGTAGTGCTGATCGCGGTGGTACAGGTGGTGCGCGCGCAGCGCCGCGTTCAGGTGATGCATGAGCACGATGTTCTGCGGCGCGTACAGGCTCTCGCCCTCGCCGAGCAGGCCCTGGCGCACGAGGATCTGCTCGATGCGCTCGTGCCCGGTCTCGCTGATGTGGATCTGGTGCGCCTTTTCGTCGACCCAGAAGTCGCCCGGACCTTTCTCCTCGAGCTGGCGCGTGAGCAGCGGCGGCACCGCGTCCATCGCCTGATACAGGCTGGTGTGATCCTCGGCCGGGCCGGAGATGATCAGCGGCGTGCGCGCCTCGTCGATCAGGATCGAGTCGACTTCGTCGACGATCGCGTAGTGCAGCGGCCGCTGGCGCTTGTCGGCAATGCTGAACTCCATGTTGTCGCGCAGGTAGTCGAAGCCGTACTCGTTGTTCGTGCCGTAGGTGATGTCGGCGGCGTAGGCGACGCGCTTGTCCTCGGTCGCCTGCTGGCTGACGATCGTGCCCACCGTCATGCCGAGAAAGGTGTAGACGCGACCCATCCACTCGGCGTCGCGCGTGGCCAGGTAGTCGTTGACCGTGACCACGTGCACGCCCTTGCCGGCAAGGGCGTTCAGGTAGACCGCTAGCGTCGCCGTCAGCGTCTTGCCTTCGCCGGTGCGCATCTCGGCGATCTTGCCCTGGTGCAGCACCATGCCGCCGATCAACTGCACGTCGAAGTGGCGCATGCCAAGCGTGCGCTTGGCCGCCTCGCGCACCACGGCGAAGGCCTCGGGCAGCAGATCGTCGAGGGCGGCGCCGCCGGCCAGACGCTGCTTGAACTCGGCCGTCTTGCCCTTGAGCGCCTCGTCGCTGAGCGCCGCCATCGACGCTTCGAGGGCGTTGATCCGTTGGACGTTGCGCGAGTAGGTCCGCAGCAGCCGCTCGTTGCGACTACCGAAAAAGCGCTTGACGAAACCGAAGATCATCGACGGGCTGCCCCTGCGTGCCGGTGCGTGTCGCTGCCTCGCGCTGTGTGGCGCCGCGTGCCGCTGGCGCGTTCGCGCGCGGCCGCGCGCTCGGTCATCCCCGGCGGCAGGACATGCAAGAGTGCGCCCCTGAAGTGCCGCGGCGCGAAAGCCGGAAATTATTGCATAGGGGGTCGCCGGGACCGGCGCGACGTGCTGCCAGGCGAACTGCCGGGTAGCGATCAGCGAGCGTTACGCCGCGCGGGCGGCGGTGCGCGCTAGCGGCCGGCGGCCGCCGCCGCTTGCGACAGTCCCTTGATGTCGACCTGTGCCGGTCGAGCGTCGCCGCGCGCCGGGCGCGGTGCAGCGAACGCGAACGGCGAGCCGTCGCGCGCCTGCGCCAGGAAGCGGGCCGGGTTCTGCGGTTGGCCGTTGACATGGACTTCGAAGTGCAGATGCGGCCCGGTCGAGCGCCCGGTCGATCCCACTTCGGCGATCTTCTGGCCCTTGCGGACGATGTCGCCCGGCTTGACCACGATCCGGCTCGCGTGCGCGTACAGCGTCGACAGACCGCTACCGTGGTCGACCTCGACCACGTTGCCGAACACCGGGTGGAACTCGGCATTGCTGACGACGCCGCCGGCGGCGGCGAAGATCGGTGTGCCGACCGGCGCCGCGAAGTCCACCCCGGCGTGCATGGCGAGCTGGCCCGTGAAGGGGTCGGTGCGCATGCCGAAGCCGGAGCCGATGAAGCCCTCGGCGACCGGCGTGTTCTGCGGCAGCAGCGCGCGTCTGACTTGGGCCGAGATCAGCTCCGACTCGACCACGTCCATGAAGTCGGCGCGAACGCCCACACCACGCGAGATGCGCTGCAACTCCTGCTCGAGTTCCTCCAGCGTCAATGCCCGGCCGGCGCCGTCGCTGCCGCCGCGCCCCGGCAGCTCCTTGAAGTTGAACTCCTCAGGGCGGATCCCCGACATCTTCGACACCCGCTCGCCCAGGGCATCGAGCCGCATCAACTGCGCCTGCATTTCGCCCAGCTTGCGCGCCATGGTGGCGACGTTGTCGCGCACGAACTGATCCTTGCGCTCGACCTCGTCGCGCAAGGTCAACTGCAGCAGTTCGTGCACGAAGGGGACGCGAAACTCGGTGCTGATGCGCACCGTCGCCAGCGACAGGCCGACCACCGCCACGACGAGCGCCAGCAAGAGTCCGCCGGCGGCCAGGGCCACGGCGCGCCGCGTCAGCGTGACCGTGCGCGCCTGCTTGAGCCGGCGGTCAACGAGGATAATCTGCACCTGCTTGCACTCCTCCAAAAGAGACGGCCCGGTGCCGTCCAGCGACACTCCGAGCGCCAACGTGCCCCCCCGATCGATCGCCGACGCCTTGGCCGATTCATCGGCCGCGCCACTACTCGCGCGTCTGGCCCGCACCCGCCAGATTGGTCGCCTGCTCGACGACGCTCTGGTGACTCTGGCGCCGGACTTCGACGCCAAGGACGCGTCAGCCTGCGAGTTGCGCGACGGGATCCTTCTGTTGAACGCCCGCACACCGGCTCAAGCAGCCAAATTGAGGCAAGGCATCCCGGGAATGCTGCGACGACTGCACCAAAGCGGGGCCCAAGTTACTGAAATTCGCGTGCGGGTTCAACCCGGACGCAGGTCCTACCCCGAACGGTCGGATGACCCGGCTCAACCGTCCGCGCGTCAGCAACCAGACTCCGGCGACGGCGGCGCCGAGTCCAACCCCCGCCCTCCCCCTCCCGCCCTTGCGGGAGCGCAATCGCTGGCGCGGACTTTGGCGCAAGAGCTTCCCGACTCGCCGTTGCGGCGCGCAGCGCAACGCCTGCAGGAGTCGCTGGCGCGTCGCGCGCCCACCGGTCGCGGCAAGTCACGCTAGGCCAGGCGCTCGAACAGCAGCACGGCCAAGAACAGCAGCCCGGTCGCCACGGCGATCTTCAACAGGGTGCCGGCCCAGCGCAGGTACTTGCGGTCACCGGTGACGAAGTACACGGCGACGCAGACGCACACCGCGACCACGAACAGCAGCAGCAGTGCGCGAAACAGCGCCAACGCGCGCTCCGTTCAGGCGAAGGCCGGCTGCAGGTAGGCGGCCGGCGCGCGCGCCGGGTCGTCGAAGCTCACCACCTCGTAGGCCGAGGCATCGGCGAGCAAGGCGCGCAGCAGCCGGTTGTTCAGCGCGTGCCCGCCCTTGTGCGCCGAGTAAGCGGCGATCAGCGGCTTGCCGAGTACGTACAGATCGCCCATGGCGTCGAGCAGCTTGTGCTTGGCGAACTCGTCGCCGGAGCGCAGGCCGTCGGTGTTGAGAACGCGATACTCGTCCATCACGATCGCGTTTTCGAAGTTGCCGCCCAGCGCCAACCCTGCCGCGCGCAGCGCCTCGACCTCGTTGACGAAGCCGAAGGTGCGCGCGCGCGCCACCGAGGCCATGAACGGCTCGTGCGCCAGGTCGACCTCGACTACCTGAGTGGTGGCATCGATCGCCGGATGGTTGAAGTCGATCGAAAACTTGAGCCGGAAGCCCTCGAAGGGTTCGAGCCGGACCCACTTGTCGCCGTCGCCGATCTCGACCGCCTTCTTCACCCGCACGAAGCGCCGCGGCGCCTCCTGGGTGACGATTCCCGCCGACTGGATCAGGAACACGAAGCTGGCGGCGCTGCCGTCCATGATCGGGATCTCGGGCGCGTCGACATCGACATGGCAGTTGTCGATGCCGAGGCCGGCGAGCGCCGACGACAGGTGCTCGACCGTGCCGACGATCACGCCGTCGCGTCCCAGCGTGGTTGCCATGCGCACGTCGACCACCGATTCGGCGGCGGCAGGAATGTCCACCGGCGGATCGACGTCGGTGCGCCGGTAGACGATGCCGGTGTTCGCAGCCGCCGGTCGCAGGACCAGTTCAACCTTGCTGCCGCTGTGCAGGCCGATGCCCACGGTGCGAACGAGGTTCTTGAGTGTCTTTTGTTTCAGCATGATGTCGATTGTAGTTGTCGCTGCTGCATTGCCGCGGGCGCGGTCCGGCTAAGCCTTTCAGAATCCGCGCCCCCGGCGTCGGGCGCAGCGCGCCCGCAGCTTGCCTGTGCACGGTGAGCGCGGCGAGCGCCGCGCGCCGTGCCGCCGACCCGGGCGACCCTTGGAGCCACTCGATGGACGATGCCGACACCGACCGCCGATCGACGACGCCGGCCGCGCCCGAGCCGGCGCGCTCGCCGTTTGCGCCGATCAACCCGGTCGGCCTCGGCGCGCCGCTGCGCTGGCTTGCCGCCGGCGCCAATGACCTGCGCCGCGCACCGGCTGCGAGCCTGTTCTACGGCGCCTTGTTCGCGCTCATGGGCTGGCTGATCCACATCGTGTTCCGCTACGCGTACGAGTACTCGTCGGCGCTCACCGGCGGCTTCCTGCTGCTCGGTCCCTTTCTGTGCGTCGGCCTGTACGACATCAGCCGCCGCCTCGAGCGCGGCGAGCCGGTGCGGCTGCTTGCGACCCTGACCGCGTTTCGCGCCAACCTCGGCGCCTTTTCGCTGTTCGCGCTGATGCTCACGATCGTGATGCTGGTCTGGGCTCGCGCCTCGCTGGTGGTGTTCGCGCTGTTCTACACCAGCGCCATGCCGACCCTCGACAACTTCCTCGCGCGCGTGCTGTCGCCCGAGCACTGGGACTTCATCGCCATCTACTTCGCGGTCGGCAGCGTGTTCGCGGCGATCGTGTTCGCGATCAGCGTCGTCAGCGTGCCGATGATGCTCGACCGCGGCACCGATGCCGTGGTCGCGGCACTGACCAGCGTGCGCGCGCTGTTCGAGAACTTCTGGCCGCTGCTGCTGTGGGCGATCCTGATCGTGCTCGTGATCGGCGCCGGCTTCGCGACCCTGTTCATCGGGCTGCTGCTGGCGGCGCCGATCGTCGGCCACGCGACCTGGCACGCCTATCGCGATCTGGTCGGACCGCAGCCGCGCTGACCGCGGCGGCGGCCTCTGGCGCAGCGCTCGCCGCCGCCGCAAGCCGGGTTCAGTCCGCCTGCTTGCGCAGGAAGGCGGGGATGTCATAGCGGTCGGCGCCCGCCTCCTCGAGCGCGCTCACGCGCGCCTGTGCGTGCTCGCGCGTGCGCCAGATCGCCGGCCGGTCGAGGCTGCTCAGATCGTCGCCGGCGGCAGCCGGCAGCGCGGCGGCGACGGCGGCATTGTCGGTGCCGGTGCGCACCATGGTGAGCGGCGGCGCGGCGCGCTTGGCGGCGGCGCGACCGAGCCCGGTGGCGACCACGGTCACGCGCAGGTCATCGCCCATCGCCTCGTCGCGCACGGTGCCGAAGATCACGGTCGCGTCCTCGGCGGCGAAAGCGCGGATCGTGTTCATCACCTCGCGCGTCTCCTTCATCTTCAGCGACGACGAAGCGGTGATGTTGACCAGCACGCCGCGCGCACCCGACAGGTCCACACCTTCGAGCAGGGGACTGGCGACCGCCTGCTCGGCGGCGATGCGCGCGCGGTCGGTGCCGCTGGCCTGCGCCGTGCCCATCATCGCCTTGCCCTGCTCGCTCATCACCGTGCGCACGTCCTCGAAGTCGACGTTGACCAGGCCGTTGTTGTTGATGATCTCGGCGATGCCGGCGCAGGCGTTGTGCAGGACGTCGTCGGCGGCACGGAAGCACTCGACCATCTCGGCGTCCTCGCCCAGCACCTCCTCGAGCTTGCTGTTGAGGATCACGATCAGCGAGTGCACCTTGTCCTGCAGCTCGACCAGCCCCTGTTCGGCCACCTTGCGGCGCTTGTCGCCTTCGAAGTCGAAGGGCTTGCTCACCACGGCCACGGTCAGGATCCCCAGTTCCTGCGCCACCTCGGCCACCACCGGTGCGGCGCCGGTGCCGGTACCGCCGCCCATGCCGGCGGTGATGAACACCATGTGCGCGCCGCGCAGCGCATCGGCGATGCGCTCGCGCATCTCGGTCGCCGCCTGGCGCCCGACCTCGGGGCGGGCGCCGGCGCCGAGCCCGGTCTTGCCGAGCTGCAGCAGGTTGTTCGCGCTCGACTTCTTGAGCGCCTGGCGATCGGTGTTGGCGACGATGAACTCGACGTTCTGCACCTCGCGCCGGATCATGTGTTCGACCGCGTTGCCGCCGGCACCGCCGATGCCGACCACCTTGATCACCGTGCCGCTGGTTTCGGTTTCGAGCATTTCGAAAGGCATTTGCTTTCCCTCCTGGTTGGGGAGTGAAAGGTGAAATGTGAAACGTGAAACGTGAGACTGGGGGTGCGCTCCCCGACCTCACATTTCACATTTCACTTTTCACGTTTCACTCCTGTCACTGCACATCACGACAAACTAGAAATTGCCGACGATCCACTCGCGCATCCGCTTCAGCGTCTGCTTGAACGATCCGGTCTGCGCCGCCACCCTGCGCCCGCGCAGCCGCTGCTGGCGCGCCTCGGCCAGCAGCCCCATGACGGTGGCGAAGCGCGGGTTGCGCACGACGTCGGCGAGTGCGCCGTCGTAGCCCGGCCAGCCGATGCGCGCCGGCTTCAGGAACACGTCCTCGGCCAGTTCGCCGGCACCCGGCAGCAGCGCGCTGCCGCCGGTGAGCACGATCCCCGAGGACAGCAGCTCCTCGTAGCCGCTGTCGCGCAGCACCCGCTGCGCCAGCGTGAACAGCTCCTCGACCCGCGGTTCGATCACCGCCGCCAGCGCCTGCTTCGACAGCAGGCGCGGCGCGCGGTCGCCGATGCCGGGAATCTCGACCCGGGCGCCCGGGTCGGCGAGCACCTCCTTGGCCACGCCGTGCGCGAGCTTCACCTCCTCGGCATCCGGGATCGGCGTGCGCAGCGCCATCGCGATGTCGTTGGTGATCTGGTCGCCGGCGATCGGGATCACCGCCGTGTGGCGGATCGCGCCGCCGGTGAAGACGGCGACATCGGTGGTGCCGCCGCCGATGTCGACCAGCGCCACCCCGAGTTCCTTCTCGTCGGCGGTCAGCACCGCGAGCGAGCTGGCGAGCGGCTGCAGGATCAGGTCCTGCACCTCGAGGCCGCAGCGGCGCACGCACTTGATGATGTTCTGCGCCGCGCTCACCGCGCCGGTGACGATGTGCACGCGCACCTCCAGGCGCACGCCGCTCATGCCGAGCGGCTCGCGGATGTCCTCCTGGCCGTCGACCATGAACTCCTGGGTGAGCACGTGCAGCACCTGCTGGTCGGTCGGGATGTTGACCGCGCGCGCGGTCTCGATCACGCGCGCGACATCGGCGGCCGAGACCTCGCGATCCTTGATCGCCACCATGCCGCTCGAGTTGAAGCTCTTGATGTGGCTGCCGGCGATGCCGGTGTAGACCTCGCTGATCCGGCACGCGGCCATCAGCTCGGCCTCCTCGATCGCGCGCCGGATCGACTGCACGGTGGCCTCGATGTTGACCACCACCCCGCGCCGCAGCCCCTCGCTCGGCGACTGGCCCAGTCCGATCACCTGGAAGCGGCCGTCGGCCAGCACCTCGGCCACCGCGACCACCACCTTGCTGGTGCCGATGTCGAGACCGACGATGATGTCCTTGCTGTCGTTTCTCATGGCTTCTTCATGGCAACCGGCGCCAGCTTGGTGCCGGCCGGAACTGCGGCGGCGATGCCGTTCGGGTAGCGGGCATCGATGCGCGCCGGCGCTGCCCCGAACTTGGCAAGCAGCAGCGGATAGCTGGCGGCCACCAGCGCCAGGCGCTCGCTCAGCTTGCCGGGCGGATCGTCGCGGCCGAGTTCGATGCGCTGGCCGCCGGCAGCGGCAATCGACCACGAAGCGCGCTCCGACACCGTCACGCGCACGATCTCGATCGCCAGCGGCGCCAGCGCCGCCTTGAACTCGGCGTAGCGGCGCGCCGCCTCCGGCGCCGCCTGCGGCGGCCCCTCGAATTCGATCAGCGGTCCGTGCACCTCGGCCTCGGCGACGTTGGCGACGAACAGCCGCCCGGCATCCGACAGGATCCGACCGTCGCTCCAGACGCCGAGCGCGCGATGCTCGGCGAGCGTCACCACGAGCCGGTTCGGCCATTCGCGCCGCACGCTCGCCGCCGCCACCCACGGCACGGTCTCGAACAGGCGCCGTGCCTCGGCCAGACGCATCGTGAAAAAGTTGCCGCGCAGCCGGCCGGCGATCGCCGCCCGCACCGCCGCCGCACTGACGTGCCGCAGCTCGCCGCCGGCACCGCGCACCTCGATGCGGGCGATGTCGAATGCCGGCCGTTGCACCACCCAGGCGGCCGCGGTGCCGGCCGCCAGCAGCAACGCCAGGCCGAAGCACAGGCGCGCGGCGAGTTCGAACCGCAACGCGGCCGCGGCGTCGCCGGCACCGCCCATGCGCGCCGCGCGCTCGGCGGCGCGCGCCTGCGAGCGGACATACTGGCTCACTGGACTACCCTCCGCGCTGCGCGCTTCGGGATGAGCGCTACGGAGCGGCCGTGCGCGCTCATGGCCTTCGCTCCAGGCGCGCCTGCGCCAGGATCCGCAGCACCAGGTCCTCGTAGGAGATGCCGGCGGCGCGCGCCGCCATCGGCACCAGCGAGTGGCCGGTCATGCCGGGCGCGGTGTTCAGTTCGAGCAGATAGGGCCGGTCGCCGCGCGCGTCGCTGTCGAGCATCAAATCGACCCGGCCCCAGCCGCGGCAGCCAAGCGCGTTGTAGGCGCGCACGCACAGGCGCTGCAGTTCGCTCGCGAGCGCCGGGTCGAGCGGCGCCGGACACAGGTACTGGGTGTCGTCGCTGTAGTACTTGTGGTGGAAGTCGTAGTTGGCGTCGGGGGCGCGGATCTCGATCAGCGGCAGCGCCTGCGCGCCGCGGCCCTCGCCGAGCACGGCGCAGGTCAGCTCGCGGCCGACGATCAACTGCTCGATCAACACGTCGTCGTCGTACTTGACCGCAGCCTCGAACGCCGCCGCCAGCTCGCCGTGGTCGTGCGTGGTGACCTTGGTGATGCCGATGGTCGAGCCCTCGCGCGCCGGCTTGACGATCAACTGGTCGCCGAGTTCGGCCACGATCCGCTGCCAGTCGGCGTCGGCGTGGCCCATCTCCCAGTCGGGCGTCGGCAGCTCGCAGGCGATCCAGATGCGCTTGGTCATCGCCTTGTCGATCGCCACGCTGCACGCCTGCACGCCGCTGCCCGTGTACGGGATGCCGAGCAGCTCGAGCGCGCCCTGGATCGTGCCGTCCTCGCCGCCGCGGCCGTGCAGGGCGATGAACACGCGGTCGAAGCGCGCTGCCGCCAGTTGCGCCAGCGACTGCGTGCCGGGATCGAAGGCGTGCGCGTCGACGCCGCGGCCAAGCAGCGCGTTGAGCACGCCGGTGCCGCTCATGATCGACACCTCGCGCTCGGACGAGGCGCCGCCGAACAGCACGCCGACGCGGCCCAGCGCTTTCACGTCCACCGCCGGCGCAGTCATTCGGCGCCTCCCTTCATCGGCGACTGCGGCACCAACTTGCCGGGCACGCCGCCGATCGAGCCGGCGCCCATCGTGATCACGACGTCGCCCGGGCGCGCCGCCGCCAGGATCGCCGCCGGCATCTGCTCGATCGACTCGACGAACACCGGCTCGACCTTACCCGCGACGCGCAGTGCGCGCGCCAGCGCGCGGCCGTCGGCGGCGACGATCGGCGCCTCGCCGGCCGGATAGACCTCGGCCAGCAGCAGCGCGTCGGCGCCGCCGAGCACGCGCACGAAGTCCTCGAAGCAGTCGCGCGTGCGCGTGTAGCGGTGCGGCTGGAACGCGAGCAGCAGTCGCCGGCCCGGATAGGCGCCGCGCGCGGCGGCGAGCGTGGCCGCCATCTCGACCGGGTGGTGACCGTAGTCGTCGATCAGCGTGAAGCTGCCGCCGGCGATCGCCACCTCGCCGTGGCGCGCGAAGCGGCGGCCGACGCCGGTGAAGGCGGCCAGCGCCTCCAGCAGCGCGCCGTCGTCGACGCCGACCTCGGCCGCGACCGCGATCGCCGCCAGCGCGTTGAGCACGTTGTGCACGCCGGGCAGGTTCAGCCGCACCGGCAGCGGCGCCGCGCCGGCGCGCAGCGCCGTGAAGCGCATCGTCGTGCCCTCGGCGGCGACGTCGACGGCGCGAAACTGCGCCGCTTCGTTGACGCCGTAGCTCAGGACCCGACGCGAGACGAAGGGCAGGATCTCGCGCACCGGCGCGTCGTCGGTGCACAGCACCGCCGAGCCGTAGAACGGCAGCCGCGCCAGAAACTCGACGAACGCCTGCTTCAGGCGCGCGAAGTCGTGGCCGTAGGTCTCCAGGTGGTCGTTGTCGATGTTGGTCACGACCGCGATCACCGGCATCAGCTTGAGGAAGCTCGCGTCCGACTCGTCGGCCTCGACGACGATGAACTCGCCGCCGCCCAGGCGCGCGTTGGCGCCGGCCGCGTTCAGACGGCCGCCGATGACGAAGGTCGGATCCAGCCCGCCGGCCGCCAGTACGCTCGCCACCAGGCTGGTGGTCGTGGTCTTGCCGTGCGTGCCGGCGATCGCGATCCCCTGCTTGAGCCGCATCAGCTCGGCCAGCATCACCGCGCGCGGCACCACCGGCACGCCGGCGGCGCGCGCCGCCAGCACCTCCGGGTTGCCCGGGCCCACTGCGGTCGAAACCACGACCGCGTCGGCGCCGGCGACCTGCTCGGCCGCATGCCCGAGCGCCACCTTGGCGCCGAGCTGCGCCAGCCGTCGGGTGGCGCTGCTGCTGGCCGCGTCCGACCCGCTCACCGTGTAGCCGAGGGTGAGCAGCACTTCGGCGATGCCGCTCATGCCCGAGCCACCGATGCCAACGAAGTGGACGTGCCGGACCGCGTGCTTCACTTCGAACGCTCCATCATCGCCGGGCGCTTCGTCGGCATCGGCGCAAGCGCACTTTGAGAACGCCGGGGGCGCTGCCCCGGCGTGCCGACGAAGTGGACGTGCCGGACCGCGTGCTTCACTCGACTACCCTCCGCGCTGCGCGCTTTGGGATGAGCGCTACGGAACGGCCGTGCGCGCTCATGTCGCCTCCCGGAAATCGGACTCTGACCCCGATTTCGCGACGTGTTCGATCGCATCGGCCACCAGGCGGGTGGCGTTCGGCCGCCCGATCGACTGCGCGCGCTGCGCCATCGCCAGCAGTTGCTCGCGCGTCAGCCCGCGCAGCAGATCGGCCAGGCGCGCCGCCGTCATCTCGGCCTGCGGCAGGTGGATCGCCGCGCCCTGCGCCGCCAGGTGCTCGGCGTTGGCGCGCTGGTGCGCGGTGGTGCGCACCACGAACGGCACCAGGATCGCCGCCAGTCCAGCCACGCACACCTCGCTCACGGTGATCGCGCCGGAGCGACACAGGACGACATCGGCCGCCGCGTAGCGCGCGGCGATGTCGTCGACGAAGGCGACCACCTCCGCCGGCACCTGCGCCGCTGCGTAGGCGGCGCGGGTGGCGTCCAGATGCGCAGCGCCGCACTGGTGGACCACACGCGGCCGCAGCCCCGGCTCGAGCTGCGCCAGCGCCGCCGGCAGCGTCTCGTTGAGCACCTGGCTGCCGAGGCTGCCGCCCAAGACCAGCAGGCTGAGCGCGCCGCTGCGGCTGCCGTAGCGCTGCGCCGGCGGCGCCAGTTGCGCGATCTCGGCGCGCACCGGACTGCCGGTCACCAGGCCCTTGTCGCCGGCTAGGCGCGCGGCCGCGCCGTCGAAGCCGCAAAACACCGCGCTCGCCGCCCCGCGCAGCAGCCGCAGCGACAGCAGCGGCGCGGCGTCGGCATTGAGGATCGCCAGCGGTGTGCCGGCCAGCGACGCCGCCAGCCCGGCCGGCACGGCGACGTAGCCGCCGGTGGAGAACGCCAGCGCCGGCCGGCGCGCGGCGACGATGGCCCGGCTCTGCCACAGCGCGCGCAGCAAATGGAAGCCGCCGAACAGCCAGCCCTTCGCACCCTTGCCGCGCAGACCGGAGAAGTCGATCGCATCGAACTCGATGCCGCGCGCTTCGACCAATCGGCGCTCGAGGCCGGCGCGCGTGCCGAGCCACGACACGCTCCAGCCGCGCCGGCGCAGCTCCTCGGCCACCGCCAGCCCGGGCATCACATGACCGCCGGTGCCGGCGGCGACGACCAGCAGGTGTTTGCGGGGTCGGGCGTCGGGCGTCGGGCGTCGAGCGTCGAGCGTCGAGCGTCGAGCGTTATCCCCGCCCACGCTGGACGCTCGACGCTGGACGCTCGACGACAGCGTCATCATGCGCGGCCTCCGCGCACTCGTTTGGCGTTTTGTCTCCGGCCGGGCGCTGGCGCGCCCTTGACTTTGCTTCGCAAAGTCAGCCTCCAACGAAATCGAAGACTCATGCGCGGCCTCCGCGCATGAGCCTTCGATTTTCGTAGTCGACCCGCAGCACCAGCGCGATCGCCACCAGCGTCGCCAGCAGCGCCGAGCCGCCGTAGCTCACCAGCGGCAGCGTCAGGCCCTTGGTCGGCAGCAGCCCGGTGGCCACGCCCATGTTGACGAAGGCCTGCACGCCGATCCACAGGCCCACCCCCTGCGCGACCAAGCCGGCGAAGGTGCGCTCGAGCGCCACCGCCTGGCGGCCGATCTCGAAGGCGCGCCGGATCAACCAGTAGAAGGCGACGATCACCGCCAGCACGGCGACCAGGCCGAGCTCCTCGCCGATCACCGCCAGGATGAAGTCGGTGTGCGCCTCGGGCAGGTAGTGCAGCTTCTCGACGCTGGCGCCCAGACCGACGCCGAACCACTCGCCGCGGCCGAAGGCGATCAGCGAGTGCGACAGCTGGTAGCCCTTGCCTTGCACGTACTCGGGGTCCCAGACGTTCCAGTAGGCGAGGATGCGCTGCGCGCGCCACGGGCTGGCCGCGATCACGGCGGCGATCGCGACCGCGGCCACCGCCAGCATCGCCACGAAGATGCGCGCGTTGACGCCGCCGAGGAACAGGATCCCCATCGCGATCGCGACGATCACGCCGAAGGCGCCCAGGTCCGGTTGCAGCAGCAGCAGGCCGCCGACGACAAATATCGCCGCGCCCATCGGCAGGAAGCCCTTGCCGAACAGGTGCAGGACCTGCTGCCTGCGCACCGCGAAGTCGGCCGCGTACAGCACGCAGGCGACCTTCATCAGTTCCGACGGCTGCAGGTTCAGTGGGCCAAACGCGATCCAGCGCTTGGCGCCGAGCGTGCCCTTGCCCACCAGCAGCACCAGCACCAGCAACACCAGCGCGGCGACGAAGGCGAGCGGCGCCAGGCGCTGCCAGATGCGCATCGGGATCGCGAACGTGACCGCCGCCGCGGCAAAGGCCACGGCGAGTGCAAAGGCGTGCCGCAGCAGGAAGTGCGTCGGCGTGACCTCGTAGCGCGGCGAGTCGGCAAGCGAGATCGACGCCGAGTACACCATCACCGTGCCGAACAGCGCCAGCGCCAGCACCACGGCGGCGAGCGCGCCGTCGAAGGCGGCGTGCGCAGCGCGCGGCCGCTGCAGCGCTGCCGAGGTCGAGCCGAGTCCGGCGAGCGCCAGCACGCCGTCGCCGGCGATCGGCCGGCGGCGGCGGTCGCGGCCCGCGATCCAGGCGCGCAAGGCGGCGATCACGAGGCCACCTCGCGCGCCGCCAGCTCGCGCACCGCCTCGGCGAACACCTCGGAGCGA
>JBBIST010000002.1:0-102691 GCA_037441125.1 Burkholderiales bacterium | reverse complement strand
ACACCTTCGTCTTCGACAAGACCGGCACGCTGACCACGGGCAAGCTCGCGGTCACCGACTCGATCGCCTTCGACCCGCACTACGGCCCGGACGATCTGATCGATCTGGCGGCCTCGGTCGAGGAGCACTACTTCCATCCGCTGGCGCTGGCGGTGGTCGAGGCGGCGCGGCGCAACCAGGGCCGGCACTTCGACCACAAGGAAGTGCAGTTCATCGCCGCCCACGGCGTGGCGAGCGTGATCGACGGCAAGCGCATCGTCGTTGGCTCGCGTCACTTCGTCGAGGACGACGAGGGCGTGCCGGTGCCGGCGGCGCCGCGCAGCCGCATCGAGCGACTGTTCCGGCAGGGCAAGACGCTGCTGTACATCGGCTACGGCGGGCGGCTGATCGGCGTCATCGCGCTCAAGGATCAGATGCGCGCCGACGGCGCGCAGACGCTGGCGCGGCTGCGCCGCCTGGGCGCGCGGCGACTGGTGATGCTGACCGGCGATCATCGCGCCCGCGCCGCCGAGATTGCCGCCGAACTGGGTCTCGACGAGTTTCACGCCGAACTGCTGCCGCACCAGAAGGCGGAGCTGGTCGCGCGCATGAAGGAGCAGGGCGCAAAGATCGCCTTCGTCGGCGACGGCATCAACGATGCCCCGGCGCTGGCCGGTGCGCAGGTCGGCATCGCCATGGCGCACGGCGCCGACCTGGCGCGGCTGACTTCCGACATCGCGCTGCTGGAAGACGATCTGGAACGCGTTGCCGACGCCAAGGCGATCGCCATCGGCACGCGCGAGCGCGTCGCCTCCAACTACCGGCTGACGCTGGGCGCCAACAGCGCCATTTTGGGCGCGGCCGCGCTCGGCCTGCTGTCGCCGGTGCTGGCCTCGGTCCTGCACAACGGCACCACGATCGGCATCCTGCTCAATGCTCTGCGCGCAAACACGAGGCGCTCGCCGCACTGACCGGCGCGCAGCTATCGAATCAGGCGCTGGCGGTGGATCCACAGGTGCACCGCGAGTCCGTGCAGGAAGGCGATGCCGGCGATCGCATGCCAGGTCTTGGAGCCCGCGGCGGCGAGCGCCAGCGAGACCGCCAAGCTTGCCAGCATGCCCTGCTTGGCCCAGCGGTTGACCTTGACGCGCGGCAGGCCCGCTGTCCGGTCAAGGTGCCGATGGCCGACGTCGGCGCCGGCGCTGCGGATCCCGAGCAGGTCTTGCGCCGCGGCGACCGCGCGCTCGTCGAAGGGCTTCGGATCCGGGCGCAGCGGGTCGTAGTGGATCAGCAGGCTGCCGGCACGCGCGTTCGGCTCCAGCGACAAAACCCCCGGCCATCCCGCCAGCGCTGCGCGCAGCTTGGCGAGCTGTTCGGGATCGCGCAGCGCTCGATGGCGCAGGCGCAGCCGACCGGGGAGGGAAGAAGCGATCAAGCGGGACATCGGCGTTCGGACCTTCCTTCGAGTTCGCGCTCGCGGCCGGCTCTCGCCAGGCCTAGCGCCGATCCTGGTTGCTCAACGGGGTTGTTGTCGCTGCCGCGGTTCAAGACTGCAGGCGCCCGCGCGCATCCTGCGACAAGTGGAGCGAGAAGCGTTCGCGTCGCTTGCATGGTACACAGGCCGCACCTCGGCTTGGCGAATCGCTCGATCCGTCGAGCGTTGCTCGACCGAAGTCGGTCGTGGCAACGAGGCTATGCTCGGCGCCGACGAACTCCGCCGCTCCGACGCCATGCACGGCGACCACCTGCACCGCTGGACGCACCCGCACCAGTTTGACCGCGGCAACCTCAGCGCCGAGCGCGGCACGCGTCTGGTCGCCTGGCTGACGGCGATCATGATGGTGGCCGAGATCGCCGGCGGCTGGTGGTTCAACTCGATGGCGCTGCTGGCCGACGGCCTGCACATGAGCTCGCACGTGGTCGCGATCGGGCTCTCGGCGCTCGCCTACGCCGCCGCCCGGCGCTTTGCCAACGACCCGCGCTTCGCCTTCGGGACCTGGAAGATCGAGGTGCTGGCCGGTTTCGCCAGCAGCGTGTTCCTGCTGCTCACGGTGCTGCTGATGGTCGGCGCTTCGATCGAGCGCCTGCTGGCGCCGCAGCCGATCCGCTACGCCGAAGCGATGCTGGTGGCGACCATCGGTCTGGCGGTCAACCTCGTCTCGGCGTGGATCCTCGGCCGCGCCGACCACGGCCACGCCGGCGCGCACGGACACACGCGCGACGGCAGCGGTGCCGCGAGCCATGCGCACGGCCACGGTCACGCCGGCGGGCACGGACACGCGCACGGCGGCAGCGGCGCTGCGCACGGCCACGGACGCGATCTGAACCTGCACTCGGCCTACCTGCACGTGCTGGCCGACGCGCTCACCTCGCTGCTGGCGATCGTCGCCCTTGGCGGCGGCTGGATGTTCGGCTGGGACTGGCTCGATCCGGTGATGGGCCTGGTGGGTGCGGTCGTCGTGGCGCTGTGGGCGCGCCGGCTGCTCATCGACACCGGCCGCGTGCTGCTCGACCGCGAGATGGATCATCCGGTGGTCGAAGAGATCCGCACCGCGGTCGAGGACGCCGGCCGCGCGGTGGCGGCGCGCGTCACCGACCTGCACGTGTGGCGCGTCGGCCGCGGCAGTTACGCCTGTGCGCTGACGGTCGTTTCGCACGACCCGGCGCTGAGCGCCGCCACCGTGCGAAGCTGGATCGGCGTCCACGACGAGGTCGTGCACGCGACGATCGAACTGCACGTCTGCGAAGGCTGCTGAGCGGCGCCCGGCGCTGGGGCAGGCGAGAGACCGCAGGCGAGCAAACCGATCGCGGGACGGGCTTCCACGATAGGAACAAGAAGCGTTTGCATTTGTACAGCGCGATGAGTACGATCGCCCAGCGCCCAGCTCGGTGCGGGCGCAATCGATCCCGCAGCCCCGGCAGTCAAGCGGGGCGAATCGACCTCAGCCAGCCTGCGTCAGGCCGCGTTCGTCGGCCCGGCCGCCAGCCAGAGGCATCTACAAGGCTGAACGTCGATGAAACCTTTGACTCTTCCTTGCGCCGCGCCCGCTGCGGCGAACGCGCCCCGCGCGCTCGCGGCAGGCGCCTGCCTGTCGATCGGATCGACAAGGAGCGGCGCATGAACTTCCTGGCGATGAACCGCTTCGCGGTGCTGCGCGGCCACGAGGCCGACTTCGAGAGACTCTGGCTGGGGCGCCAGACCAACCTGCCGAGCCAGCCCGGCTTTGTAGAGTTCTCGCTGCTCAAGGGCGCCGAGAGCGAGGCCGGCACGCTGTACGCGTCGCACACGCTGTGGCGCTCGCACGCGGACTTTCTCGCCTGGACGAAGTCGGAGGCCTTCCGCGCCTCGCATGCGCAGGCCGGCGCCACCGCGGCCCTGGTCGAGGGCCGGCCCAATTTCGAGGGCTTCGCGGTGATCCAGTCGATCGACGGCGACGGCGTGATCGTGGCGCAGGCACAGGCATGCGGTTCGTGCGCCGCCGAGCGGCGCGACAAGCTCGCGGCCCGGCTCGCCCGCAATCCCGACGGCGTGCTCGAGACGCTGGCCGCCGAGCACGGCGTGACCGTGCGCGACGCCACGGCGATGCTCGGGCCGCAGCGGGTGCGCTGGGCGCAAGCCACGCGCTTCGACGAAGTCTTCGCCGATCTCGCCGCCTGGGGCGAGCTACTGTTCCTCGTGCACACGCCGAACATCGTGCTCGAAGTCAAGGGCGCGCTGCCGCCGGGAGAGCACGGCCGCGGCTACTTCAACCTGCACGGCGCAGGCCCGATCGGCGGCCACCTGAAAGCCGACCGCTGCGCGGCGATCGCCTTCGTGCGCCGGCCGTTTTTCGGCAGCGACAGCGCCTCGATCCAGTTCTTCGACGGCGACGGTGCCGCCATGTTCAAGGTCTTCGTGCGCCGCGCCCCCGATCGCCAGCTCGATCGCGAGCAGCTCGAGCGCTTCGAGGCGCTGGCGGCGCGGATGACCGATACCGCCGCGGCCGCGGCCTGAGCGTCATGACCTCGGTCTTCGCTGCGCCGCTGCCGCCGGTCGCCTCGGCTGTCCGCGGCTACGGCGGCGCCGGCCACGCGCCGGGGGACCTGCGCGCCTACCACGTTGCCCCCGGCACTGGCCCGTTGACCGCGTTCGCGCGCCGGGCGCCGGTGATGCCCTGGCGCAGCTCGCGCCCGGTGGCGGCGGCCGAGGCGGCGGCGTTGATGCGCACGCTGCTCGAAACGCCGCGGCGCGAGCGCTCGGTCGCCTACGTGCACATCCCCTTCTGCCACAACCACTGCCTGTTCTGCGGCTTCTACCAGAACCCGTGGCGGGCGGAGCTTTCGAGCGGCTTCGTCGACACGCTGATCGCCGAAGTCGCCACCGCGGCGCGCCAGCGGCTGGTTGCCGAAGGACCGGAGCTGGAGGCGGTCTACCTGGGCGGCGGCACGCCGACCGCGCTCGCCGCCGGTGACCTGGCGCGACTGATCGCGGCGCTGCGCCGCGATCTGCCGCTGGCGGCCGACTGCGAAGTCACGCTCGAAGGCCGGTTGCACGACTTCGACCTGGCCAAGGCGCAGGCCGCGGTGGCGGCCGGCGCCAACCGCATCTCGCTCGGCGTGCAGTCCTTCGACACCCAGGTGCGGCGCCGGCTCGGTCGCAAGGCGAGCCGCGAGGAGGCGATCGCCAAGCTCACCGAACTGGCGCAACTCGAGGGCGTGGCGCTGGTGGTCGACCTGATGTACGGACTGCCCGGCCAGGACGCCGAGTGCTGGGCGCGCGACGTGGCAACGGCTGCCGGCCTGCCGCTCGACGGGCTCGACGTCTACGCGCTGAACGTCTGGCCGAACGGCCCGCTCGCCCAGGCGATCGCCGGCGGCAAGGCGCTGCCGTTGCCGGCGCTTGCCGATCAGGCGCGCGCCTACGTCGAGGCCGGCCGTGCGTTGCGTGCCTGCGGCTGGCGCCAGATCTCGCACGCGCACTACGCGCGCACGCCGCTGGAGCGCAACGTCTACAACCGCTCGGTCAAGGAGGGCGCCGCCTGTCTCGCCTTCGGCCCCGGGGCCGGCGGCAATGCCCACGGACTGCGCTGGCGCAACACCTCGGACCTGGCGCTCTGGGAGGCGCGCGTCGCCGAAGGCGCCTGCACGATCGGCGATCTGGCGCGCACCGGCGAACGCCAGCGCGCCGAGTCGCTGGTCATTGCCGGGCTGGAAGCCGGACGCCTCGATTGCGCACGCGTCGAAGCCGAAGCGCCCGGGTTTCGCGCCACCGCGCGCGAGTTGCTCGCCAACTGGTGCGCGGCCGGGCTCGCCGACCTGGACGGCGATCAACTCGTCCTTACCCCGGCCGGCTGGTTCTGGATGACGACGCTCACCGCCGGCCTGCACGCCGCACTCGACCAGGCCGCGAGCATGCCGTCATGAGCGGTGTCCTGGTGTTCGGCGCCAACGGGCGCACCGGCCGGCACGTGGTGGAGCTGGCGCGCGCCGCGGGCTTCGATGCACTGCCGGTCGTGCGCGACCGCGCCGTCGCCGGCCAGCTCGGTTTCGGCGAAAGCGCCTTGGTCGCCGACCTGCGCGACGCGGGCTCGGTCGAGCGCGCGCTGCGCGCGAGCGCCGCGCCGCGCGCGGTGATCTCGGTGGTCGGCGGTCGCGGCGACACCTACGCCGACGGCGACGGCAGCATCGGGCTGATCGATGCCTGCGTGGCTGCCGGGGTCGAGCGCTTCGTCCTCGTCACTTCGCTCGGCTGTGGCGACTCGGCCGAGCACGCTTCGGCGGCGCTGCTGCACGCCATTGGCGCGGTCCTGCGCGAGAAGACACGCGCCGAGGCGCACCTGGCGGCAAGCACGCTCGCCTGGACCATCGTGCGCCCGGGCGGACTCAGCGACACGGCGGCCACCAGCGGCGGCGCGCTGTTCGACGATCCGCGCGTGCACGGCCGCATCTCCTGCCGCGATCTGGCCGCCTTGCTGGTCGCGCTCGTGCGCGCGCCGGCGAGCGTCGGCCGCACGCTGTCTGCGGTCGATCTGGCCACACTTTCCGGCCCAGCCGAGCCGCGTCGCTTCGTCATCGGTGGCGGCGCCGAGACCTGAGGCGCCGGCCGCGCTGGCCGCAGTCGCGCAGCGACTCAGTCGAAGTACTCACGCTCGCCGGGCTGCGGCGGCAGCGCGCGTGACTCCTCGGCGCGGCGCAGCTCGACGCGGCGGATCTTGCCGCTGATCGTCTTCGGCAGCTCGGCGAACTGCAGCCGCTTGATGCGCTTGTACGGCGCGAGCTTGGCGCGCGTGAAGGCGAAGATCGACGCGGCGGTCGCCGCGTCGGGTGCGTGTCCGGGGGCCAGCAGCACGAACGCCTTGGGCACGGCGAGCTTGAGCGCGTCGGGGCTGGGCACGACCGCGGCTTCGGCGACCGCCGGGTGCTCGATCAGCACGCTTTCCAGCTCGAACGGGCTGATCCGGTAGTCGCTCGCCTTGAAGACGTCGTCGGCGCGGCCGACGTAGGTGATGTAGCCGTCGGCGTCGCGCTGGGCGACGTCGCCGGTGCGGTAGTGGCCGTCGCGCATGACCTCGGCGCTGCGCTCGGGCGAGTCGGCGTAGCCGCGCATCAGCCCGGCCGGGCGGCCAAGCTCGGGGTCGTCGAGCACGAGCGACAGTTCGCCTTCGTCGGCGCTCTTGCCTTCAGCGTCGAGCAGCACGACGCGGTAGCCCGGCAGCGGCCGACCCATCGAGCCGAACTTGAGCTTCTGCCCCGGCGGGTTGCCGACCTGGGCCGTGGTCTCGGTCTGGCCGAAGCCGTCGCGGATCGTCAGCCCCCAGGCGGCACGCACCTGCTCGATGACCTCGGGGTTCAACGGCTCGCCGGCGCTCATCGCCTCGCGCAGCGCCACCCGCCAGTCGCCGAGGCGCTCCTGGATCAGCATGCGCCAGACGGTGGGCGGCGCGCACAGCGTGGTCACGCGCTCGGCCACCAGCGTGTCGAGCACGCGCCGGGCGTCGAAGCGCGCGAAGTTGAACACGAACACGGTGGCGCCGGCGTTCCACGGCGCGAAGAAGCTGCTCCACGCGTGCTTGGCCCAGCCCGGCGACGAGATGTTCCAGTGCACGTCGCCCGGTTGCAGTCCGAGCCAGTACATGGTCGACAGGTGGCCGACCGGGTAGCTGCGCTGCGTGTGCTCGACCAGCTTCGGCTTGCTGGTGGTGCCGCTGGTGAAGTAGAGCAGCAGCGTCTCGTCGGGATCGGTCGCCGTGCGTGGGGTGTAGACGGCGCTCGCCGCGTCGGCGCCGGCGTAGTCGAACCACGGGGCCGCAGAAGGGGCACAGGCGCCGATGGCGATGCGCAGCACCGCTCCAGGCGCGTACGCGTCGAGGCCGTCGAAGCGCGCCGCATGCGCGCCGCCGGCGACCACCGCGCGCACGCGCCCGCGTTCGAAGCGGTCGATGAGATCGTCGCGCGCAAGCAGCGTCGTGGCCGGGATCATCACCGCGCCGATCTTGATGCACGCCAGCATCAGCTCCCACAGCGGCGCCTCGTTGCCCAACATCAGCAGCACGCGATCGCCGCGCGCCAGACCCAGCGATTCGAGCCAGTTGGCGACTCGGTTCGAGCGCGCTGAAAGCTCGGCGAAGCTCAGTTGCGTGCGCGCACCGTCGTCGCCGACGATCACCAGTGCCGCGCGCTGGTTGTCGCGCGCCAGATCGTCGAAGTGGTCGAGCGCCCAGTTGAAGCGCTCGAGGCGCGGCCAGCGAAAGCCCGCGTGCGCGCGGTCGTGGTCGCTGCGCTGGGCAAGAAGAAAGTCGCGCGCGGCGCGAAAGCGGGCGAGATCGGTGTCGGCTGGCACGGGGCGTCTCCTCGGGGCCATGGGAATCGAAAGCGTGCGCCGCTGCCGGCGCGGACTCGGCGGTTCGACATTGTGGCGGCAGCCGCGATCAGCGCACCAGCATTGACTACCAAGACGTGGCTGCCTCCGTGCGAACACGTAGCGATGCGAGATTTGCGCAGCCACTGCTCATGTCCAAACACAGCGGCAAGTCCTACTCAAGAGGGGAGCACGAGACTTTTCGCCACACCATCGTCAGTCTTTCATCGCAGTGCAACACCCTACGAAGATCCACTTCCGGCAACTAAAGCCCACCAACATGTCAGGGTAAGTCCAGGCTTGCTCGAACTGCCCATCTGTAACGACCATCGCACGTCCTCAGGCTGAGCCGACTGCATTTCGGTGTCAGAGGCCAACGCACTCACTTGCCGAAGCGCGTACGGCGAGTGCGGTGCGCTGGCGGACGGTTGCACTTCCATAACCATTAGAAAAGCCAAGGGTCATCTGGCGTGGAGACACTACCGAAGCTCTTGCTGGCCAATGCAGCGACGCGTGGTCAGCGACCAGCGCTGCGACAGAAAGCCTTGGGAATATGGCAAACCCTAACCTGGGGCGAAGTTGCGGCGAAGTCACGTGAAGTCGCCGCCGGGTGGCTTGCTCTCGGAGTCGGCAGAGGAACGCCGGTGGCGATCCTCGGCCGCAACCGACCGCGTCTTTACCTGGCGATGCTCGGCGCGCAGTCGATCGGCGCGCTGCCGGTGCCGATCTACGAGGACGCGACGGCCGAAGAGATCGCGCCGCTGCTGGCGCGGCTGGGTGTCGCCTACGCGATCGCCGAGAACCAGGAACAGGTGGACAAGCTGCTGCAGTTGCGCCGGCAGACACCTGCTCTGGCGCACATCGTCTACACGAACGCGCGCGGCCTCGACGGCTACAGCGACGACGGACTGATCTCGTTTGAACAACTGGTCGAGGGTGGCCGGTCTCGTGCCGGCGACGTCGACGCCGAACTGGCGCGCGGCACAGCCGCGGATGTCGCGGTGATCCTGCACACCTCGGGGACGACCGGCGAGCTGAAGATCGTCCGGCTCACGCATGCGGCGCTGATTCACACCGCCTCGGCGATCGCGCGCATCGAGGCATTGAGCGAGCGCGACGAGGTTCTCGCCTGGCTGCCGCTTGCCTGGGTCAAGCAGCACCTCGCGTGCTGCGCGCAGTGGCTGGTGTGCGGCTTCACCATCAATTGTCCCGAGTCGGCCGAGACGGTGGCGACCGATCTGCGCGACATCGGCCCGACCTACCATGTCGCCACCCCGCGCTCGCTCGAATCGCTGCTCGAGCACGTGACGCTGCGCATGGAGGACGCGCCGCCGCTCAAGCGCCATTTGTACCTGCACTTTCTCGCGCTCGCCGCGCGCGTCGGCGAGCGCCTGCTGGGCGGCGAGCCGGTGTCCGTGCTCGACCGGCTGCACTACGCGCTCGGCCGGGCGCTGATCTACTCGCCGCTGAAAGACGCGCTCGGCGTCACGCGCATCCGCGTCCTGCACGTGGCAGGCGAGGCCATCGGCCGTGAAGTGTTCGCCTTTTACCGCTCGCTCGGCGTCAACCTGAAGCCGGTCTACGGCGGTACCGAGTGTGCCGGTGTGGTGTGCGTGCCGCGCGAAGGACCGATCGCCGCACATTCGGTCGGCCGGCCGATCGACGGCATGGAAGTGCGTGTCGACCGCGACGAGCTGTCGATCCGCGGTCCGGGGCTCGCGCTCGGTGTAGCCGATGCCAGCGGCTGGTTTCGCACCGGCGATGCCGCCGCAATCGACGCCCACGGCAACGTGCGCATCATCGACCGGCACGCTGACCTGTTGACCGTGGCCGGGACCCGCTTCTCGCCGCAGGAGCTCGAGGCGCGGCTGCGCTTCTCGCAGTACATCCGCGAAGCGGTCGTATCGAGCGACGGCCGCAACAGCGTCGTGTGCGTGGTCAACGTCGACTACATCTCGGTGCGCGACTGGGCCGAGCGCAAGCAGTACGCCTACGGCGACTATGGCGAACTGCTGGCGCTGCCGCCGGTGGCCGGCCTGGTCGGCGATCGCATTGCCGAGGTCAACCGCGTGCTCTCCGAGTCGCCCGACCTGTGGCGGGCACAGATCAGGCGCTTCGTCGTGCTGCACAAGGAACTCGACGCCGACGATCGCGAGATGACGCGCACGCACAAGCTGCGGCGCAACTTTGTCCTGGCCAAGTATGCGTCGCTGTTCGCCGCCATGCACCGCGGCGATAGCGAGCACCGGGTCGAGGCGGCGGTACGTCTCGACGACGGCCGCGAGGGGACGATTACCGCCACGCTGGCGATCCATGAAGCACGCGTGTTCGAGCACGCCGGCGCGCCCGCCACGGTGTCGGCAATCGTGCCGCAGCCGGCCTGAGGGAGCGCACGATGGCCAAGCGTCGCATCGGTGACGTCATCCTCAAGGTCGAGAACATCTCGCTCGCCTTCGGCGGCGTCAAGGCGCTGACCGACGTGTCGTTCGACGTCCGTGAGGGCGAGATCCGCGCCATCATCGGTCCGAACGGCGCCGGCAAGAGCTCGATGCTCAACGTGATCAACGGCGTCTACCACCCGCAGCAGGGCCGGATCACGCTGCGCGGCGAGGTGCGCCGGCGCATGGACACGCACCGTGCGGCCGAGCAGGGCATCGCGCGCACCTTCCAGAACATCGCCCTGTTCAAGGGCATGTCGGTGCTCGACAACGTGATGACCGGCCGCAACCTGAAGATCACGAGCAATTTCCTGCTGCAGGTGTTGTGGTGGGGGCCGGCGCAGCGCGAGGACATGGCGCAGCGCCACAGGGCCGAGGAGGTGATCGAGTTCCTCGGCATCCAGCACATCCGCAAGACGCCCGTGGCCCGCCTGCCCTACGGACTGCAGAAGCGTGTCGAGCTGGCGCGCGCGCTCGCCGCCGAGCCGCAGATCCTGCTGCTGGACGAACCGATGGCCGGGATGAACGTCGAGGAGAAGCAGGACATGTGCCGCTTCATCCTCGGAGTCAACGAGCAGTTCGGCACGACCATCGTGCTGATCGAGCACGACATGGGCGTGGTGATGGACATCTCCGACCGCGTCGTCGTCCTCGACTACGGACGCAAGATCGGCGACGGCACGCCCGACCAGGTCCGCAACGACCAGGCCGTGATCGACGCCTATCTCGGCGTCGCCCACTAGACGAAGGGGCGCCGGGCGATGACACCGTTGCAGATGTTCGCGGAAGTGGTGATCGGCGGGCTGATGACCGGCCTGATGTACTCGCTGGTCGCACTCGGCTTCGTGCTGATCTACAAGGCCTCGACGGCGTTCAACTTCGCGCAGGGCGCGATGGTGTTTTTTGCCGCGCTGACGCTGGTGGGGTTCACTGAGCTCGGCGTGCCGTTCTGGTTTGCCCTGCTGCTGACCGTCGGCGTGATGATCCTGCTCGGCGTGGCCACCGAGCGCTTTGTCATGCGGCCGCTCGTGGGCCAGCACGAGATCACTCTGTTCATGGCGACGATCGGCCTGGCGTTCGTGGTCGAAGGGTTGGCGCAACTGCTCTGGGGAGTCGAGGTCCGGCGCATGTACCTGGGCATCCCCGATGTGCCGATCGAATGGATTCTCACCAACACCGGGCTGCTGATCACCCAGTTCGACTTCTTCGCCGCCGCGGTCGCCGCCGTGCTCGTCGGGACACTGGCGGTCATCTTTTCGCGCACCAAGGTCGGACGCGGCTTGCGCGCGGTCGCCGACGACCATGCCGCGGCGCTCGCGGTCGGCATCCCGCTGCAGCGCATCTGGATCATGGTCTGGGCGGTCGCCGGGATCATCGCTCTCGTCGCCGGCATGCTCTGGGCCAGCCGCGCCGGGGTGCAGTTCGCTCTGGTGTTCCTCGCGCTCAAGGCGTTGCCGGTGCTGATCATCGGCGGCTTCACCTCGGTGCCCGGAGTCATCGTCGCCGGCCTGATCGTCGGTGTGGCCGAGCGGATGTTCGAGGTCTACGTCGGCAGCCCGATCCTCGGCGGCGGCACCGAGGCCTGGTTCCCGTTCATCTTCGCGATCCTGTTCCTGCTGGTGCGCCCCGAGGGGCTGTTCGGCGAAAAGATCATCCGGCGCGTCTGAGACCCACGGAGCACCCCGACCATGTTCTACCGCCAGACCGGAAACTTCAGTGCCTCGTACGCGCAGGATGCGCGCATCTTCCCGCTGGCGCTGGACCGTGTGGCGATGCTGGTGCTGCTGGCGTTCGCCATCTTCGTCGTGCCCAACGTCGCCAGTCACTGGATGCTGATGGCGATCCTGGTGCCGTGGCTGATCCTGTCGCTGGCGGCGATGGGCCAGAACATCATCACCGGCTACACCGGGCAACTATCGATCGGCTCGGCCGGCTTCATGGCGGTGGGCGCGTTCGCCTGCTTCAACTTCATGCTGCGCATCGACGGCATGCCGTTTCTGGTTGCGGTCGTGCTCTCGGGGTTGACCGCGGCGCTGGTCGGCGTGGCCTTCGGCCTGCCCAGCCTGCGCATCCGCGGCCTGTACCTGGCGGTGGCGACGCTGGCGGCGCAGTTCTTCATCGTCTGGATCCTCGAGAACGTCGGCTGGTTCACCAACCACGACCCGGCCGGGGTGATGACCGCGCAGCCGATGGTCATCCTCGGCTTTCACTTCGACACTCCGGCCGAGAAGTACCTGCTGGTGCTGGCGATCGTCGGCGTGCTGGCGCTGGCGGCGAAAAACATGGCGCGCTCGAACATCGGCCGCTCGTGGATGGCGGTGCGCGACATGGACGTCGCGGCCGAGGTCGTGGGCTTCAGGCTGATGCGCACCAAGCTGATGGCTTTCGCGATCAGCTCGTTCTACTGCGGTGTCGCCGGCGCACTGTTTGCCTTCGCCTATCTGGGCACGGTGGAGCCCTCGGCGTTCAGCATCCTGTTGTCGTTCCAGATCCTGTTCATGGTCATCATCGGCGGCCTGGCGAGCATCCTGGGCTCGTTCCTCGGCGCGGCGTTCATCCTGCTGCTGCCGATCTTCCTCGCCAACTTCTTCCACTTCGTCACCGGCGGGGTGTTCGATCAGGCTCTGCTGTCGGCCTTCGAAGTTCTGCTGTTCGGCGCCTTCATCATCTTTTTCCTGATCGTCGAGCCACATGGGCTCGCCAGGCTCTGGCAGGTTGCCAAAGAGAGGCTGCGCCTTTGGCCCTTCCCGCACTAGACGCAGCGACAGCCACGGGCCTTGCCCGTTGTCACATCAAATCGCCGACATCGACCGGCATACGGAGACAGACATGAGTGAAGTAGACCGTCCTCGTAACCCCACACGCCGCGCCGTGACGCAGACGCTGGCTGTCGGCGCCGCCGCCTTGTCGGCGCCGATGCTGTCGGCGCAGGCGAGGCCGCAGCAATACTTCGGGTTGCCGAGCTACCGCGTCGGTCCGTTCGCGGCGGCAGGAAGCGCCGTGTTCGGCGGCATCATCGACGTGATGACCCACGCCAACATGACCGGCGGCATCAACGGCGTCGAACTCATCTGGCAGGAGTGCGAGACCGAATACATTCCGGCGCGCGGCATCGAGTGCTACCACCGCCTGCTTACCTACGGTGCTCACCGCAATACCATCTTCGAGCCGATCTCGACGCCGATGGCCTACGGCGTGCTCGCGCGACTGGCGCCCGACCGCGTGGTGATTCCGCAGTTCGGCTTCGGGCGCTCCGACGCTGCCGACGGTCGAGTGTTCCCGTGGATGTTCGCGATCATGACCAACTACTGGTCGGGTGCTTCGGCGATGATCAACTGGATCGGCGCGCGCGAAGGCGGCATGGAGCGTCTGAAGGGAAAGAAGATCGTCCACTTGTACCTCGACAACGCCTACGGGCGCGAGCCGCTGCCGGTGTTCCGTGCGCTGGCGCCGCGGCTGGGCTTTACGCTGATCGAACTGCCGGTGGCTTTGCCGGCCGGGCTCGAGCAAGGGGCGCAGTGGACGCGCATCCGTGCCGAGAACCCGGACTGGGTGATCCTCTGGGGCTTCGGTCCGGGCATGAACTCGACCGCGCTGACCAGTGCCGCGCGCATGGGCTATCCGCGCGAGAAGATGCTCGGCATCTGGTGGGCCGGCGCGGAAGAAGACGTGGTACCGGCCGGCCCGGCGGCCCGCGGCTATTTCGCCGCAGCGCTCTCGCCGGCAGGCCGTGACTTCGGCATCGTGCGCGAGATCGAGAAAGTCGTCTACGGCGCGGGTCGCGGCAACTTGGCCGACCCGAAGCGCATCGGCAGCGTCTACTGGAACCGTGGCCTGGTGAGCGGCAGCCTGTGGATGGAGGCACTGCGCACCGCACAGGCTCAGTTCGGTCGGGGTCGGGTGATGGACGGCGAGCAGGTTCGCTGGGGGTTCGAGAACATCAACCTGACCGAAGCGCGACTCAAGGAACTCGGCCTGCACGGCCTGATACCGCCGATGCGGCTGACCTGCGCCGACCACGAGGGCGCCGGCGTGATCAAGGTCATGCAGTGGGACGGCTCGCGCTGGAACGTCGTCACGCCCGATTGGGTCAGCTCGGATCGGCCGTTCGTGCGGGCGATGGTCGAGGAGTCCGCCGCCAGGTACGCGAAGGAGAACAACATCACGCCGCGAGTCTGTCCGACCTAAGACGCTCGACCGCGAGGTCGGCGATGTCCGAACGCAATGCGCCCGGGCCGGCGGCAGGTGCTGCCGGCCCGGGCGCAGCGCAGGTTGCGATCCGGCATTGACGTCGAATTCCTACCGAAGCAAAGCTCGAGTTCGCCCCAGACACGGAGTCGTCGCGTGAGCGCTGTGCCCACCCAGTTCGTCGCCGAAGCGGCCCCTGCTGCCGCGCCGCAAGCGCGGCCGATCCTCTCGGTCAACAACATCGAGGTCATTTACGACCACGTGATCCTCGTGCTCAAGGGCGTGTCGCTGCGCGTGCCCACCGGCGGCATCGTCGCCCTTCTCGGCGCCAACGGCGCCGGCAAGAGCACGACGCTGAAGTCGATTTCGACGCTGCTGGCCTCCGAGCGCGGCGTTGTCACCAAGGGTTCGATCGAGTTCCAGGGCCAGCGCATCGACCGCTTCACGCCGAACCAACTGGTGCAACTGGGGATGTCGCACGTGATGGAGGGCCGACATTGCTTTGCCCACCTGACGGTCGAGGAGAATCTGCTGACCGGCGGCGACTCACGCAATCTGACACGTGCCGAGATGCGGCAGGAGCTGGACCGGGTCTATCACTACTTTCCACGCATCGCGCAGCGGCGCAGCAGTCTGTCCGGCTATACCTCGGGCGGCGAGCAGCAGATGACCGCCATTGGTCGGGCGCTGATGGCCAAGCCGAAGATGATCCTGCTCGACGAGCCGTCGATGGGACTGGCGCCGCAACTGGTGGCCGAGATCTTTGAGATCGTGCACAGCCTCAACGACAAGGAAGGCGTGAGCTTTCTTATCGCCGAACAGAACAGCAACGCCGCTTTCAAGTATGCGAAGTACGGTTACATCCTGGAAAACGGCAAGGTCATGATGGAAGGTCCGGCGGACAAGCTCGCCGACAACCCCGAGATCAAGGAGTTCTATCTCGGCCTTTCTAGCGAAGGAAGGACGAGCTTCCGCGACACCAAGTCGTACCGGCGTCGCAAGCGCTGGTGGGTCTCCCAAGCCAACGCTTGACCGCCGCCGCCGGCCTCGCCGGCGACGCGACACTTGCCCAGCGAAGCGGCGTCCGGCGGCCCCCGACGCCGAAGCTCGCCTAGCGTCGCCGCTGCTTGAGCAGCCGGCTTTGCTCGCGCTTCCAGTCCTTCTCGGCCTGCGCCTCACGCTTCTCGAACTGGCGCTTGCCGCGTGCCAGGCCGACACTGAGCTTGACCCGTCCCTTCAGGAAGTGCAGGTCCAGCGGTACCAGCGAGTAGCCGGCGCGCTCGACCTTGCCGATCAGCTTGCGGATCTCCTCGGCGCGCAGCAGCAGCTTGCGCGTGCGCGTCGGCTCGGCGCTGACGTGGGTCGAGGCGGTGGCCAGCGGCGTGATGTGGGCGTTGAGCAGGAACAGTTCGGCGCCGCGCACGATCACGTAGGCCTCGCGCAGATGCACCTGTCCGGCGCGGATCGACTTCACCTCCCAGCCCTGCAGCTCCAGACCGGCCTCGAAGCGCTCCTCGATCGTGTAGTCGTGAAAGGCCTTCTTGTTCTGGACGATCGACATGGGCGACGGCGCGGATCCTTAGAATGCGATCGTAACAACCTCGTCATCGCGGGCCGCGCCGCGCGCGACGTGACCCGCCGTACTTGCACATGCACCGCGTCGAGCGCTCCGTGCTCGTTCCCTACAGCGCCGCCCAGATGTTCGGCCTGGTGGCCGACGTCAAGAGCTATCCGCGCTTCCTGCCGTGGTGCGCCGCTGCCCAGGTGCGGCCGCAGAACGACGGCACCGTGCACGCGTCGGTCGACATCCACTATCGCGGCGTGCGCAGCCGGTTCACGACCCGCAACGCGCACCAGGAGGCGAGCGCGATCCGCATGGAACTGGTCGACGGTCCGTTCCGGCGCCTTGGCGGCGAGTGGACTTTCGTCGCGCTGCGCGACGACGCCTGCAAGGTGCACCTGCGGCTGAACTTCCAGTTCGCCAGCGGCGTGATCGGGCGCGCGATCGCACCGGTGTTCGAGGCGATCGCCAACTCGCTGGTCGACGCCTTCGTCCGCCGCGCGCAAAGCGTCTACGGGCAGCGCTAGGGGCGGCAATGCGCGGCCCGCCGCGGATCAACGCCACGGTCGCTTACTGCACGCCGGCCATGGCGCACCTGATCGCGGTCGAACTGCCGCCCGGCGCCACCCTGCGCGACGCGGTGCTCGCCAGCGGCCTGCTGCAACTGGCGCCGGAGCTCAGGGCCGATGCGCTCGACCTCGGCGTCTTCGGCGCCCGGCGTGCGCCGGGTACGCTGCTGCGCGCGGGCGACCGGGTCGAGGTCTATCGGCCGCTCGCGCTCGACCCCGCGACCGCGCGCCGGCTACGAGCCGCGGCCAGACGGCCGGCGCGGCGCTGAGAAGCGGCTCGCGGCCGACGAGACCGCGGGTTCGTACGCCGCTGGCCTATGCTCGCGCCTGAACGAGCCAAGGAGGCACAGCGATCCTCGGCGTGATCGTCGGCGAAGGGAGCAAAGGTGTCGAGTCCGAGTCCGACATCGCCTTGCGCAAGCAGCTACTGCGCAGCTTCGGCTACAAGCCCGGCTGAACGCGCGCGGATCGCCGACCCGATCGAAGCCTGCACGCGCGAAGCGCTGCGTCTGCTCGAATCCAACCTGACGCCGCAGGGGATCCTCGCCGCGCGGCGCAGCGCAGCAGCGGAGAAGCGCTCCTACACGCGCATCTTCGCCCGCGACGCCGGCGTGTGCGTGCTGGCGATGGCGGGCAGCGGCGTGGCGGCGCTCGAAGCGGGCGCGATCGCCAGCCTCGACGCGCTGGCACAGGCGCAGGCGGGCAACGGCCAGATGCCGAAGTACGTCGACCCGGAAGGCAGGGACGCGGACTTCTGGTACCTGGGCTGCATCGACGCGACGCTGTGGTGGCTGATCGCGGTCGATCGCCTGCGCCGCAGCGGCGCGGTCGCGCGCGAGCGCTGGCAGGGCAAGGTCGAGCGCGCGCTGCAGTGGCTCGCCGCGCAGGAGCACCAGCGCTTCTTCCTGCTGCAGCAAAACGAGGCGAGCGACTGGGCCGACATCATGCCGCGCTCCGGCTTCGTGCTGTACACGAACGCGCTGTGGTACCGCGTGAAGGCGCTGTTCGACCTGCCGCACCGGGAAGAGACGCACCATCACTTCAACCACCTGTTCCATCCGTTCCGCCACGACCTGCCCGAATACCGGCGCGCGCGGCTGCTGCGCCATTACGCCCGGCGCGGCAAGTTCTCGCGTGGGCTGTACCTGAGCTTCGTCAACCTGTCTTTCGCCGGCGACGAGGGCGACGTCTTCGGCAACGTGCTCGCGATCCTGTGCGGGCTGGCCGGCGATGCGCGCGCGCACGAGATCGTGCAGGCGCTGCTCGCCGCGAAGGTGTCCGACCCGTATCCGATCCGTGTGGTCACCGAGCCGATCGACGCGGAGCACGCGCACTGGCGCGCTTACATGGCGCGCCACCAGCAGAACCACCCGCACCAGTATCACAACGGCGGCGTCTGGCCGTTTGTCGGCGGCTTTTGGACGATCGTGCTGGCGCGGCTGGGACTAAACGATCTCGCGCGTGCCGAGCTGGCGAAGCTCGCGCACGCTAACAGCCTCGACGGCTGGCGCTTCACCGAATGGTTCCACGGCCGGACGCTCAAGCCGATGGGAATGGCCGGACAAAGCTGGAACGCGGCGGCGTTCATGCTCGCGCGGCAGGCGGTCGAGCAGGGGAGGTGTGCGCTGTGACGGCGACGGGATCGGTCTGTTCGACCGTACAGCGCCCCGTATCGCGCGCGCGGTTCTTCCTCGGATTGCCGGTGTCACGATTCGGCGCGCGCGCTGAGAATCGAAGCGAGCGTCGGCGAGCTCCCGGCGTCTTGCGCGAACCATGAACACCGCTCCCGCGCCCCTCGATCGCTTCATCTCACAGCCCGACGTCCGGGAGCGCTTCGAAATAGTCATCGCGGCGCCAGCCGATCTGGTGATGCAAACCGCAGTCGACTTCGACTTGCAGTCGTTGCCTCTCGTCCAGGCGATCTTCTGGCTGCGGGAGAGGTTCATGCGGGCGACACCCTCCGCGCCGCGCAAGCCGCAGGGGATCGTGGCGGAGACGCGCTCGCTCGGCTGGGGCCTGCTCGCGGAAACGCCGGGCCGGGTGATCGTCTGTGGCGCGACCTGTCAGCCGTGGCTGGCCGACGTGACGTTCACGCCGATCGCGCCGGAGCGCTTCGCCTCCTATGCCGAGCCCAATCAAGTGAAGATCGCCTGGACGCTCGAGGCGGAGCCCCTGAGCCCGGCGACCACGCGCTTCGCGCATGAAACGCGCGTGGTGGCGACCGACGCATCAGCGCGCGCGAAATTCCGTCACTACTGGCGCTGGGCGCGCTTCGGCATCGTCGCGATCCGTCTGTTGATGCTGCCGGCTATGCGACGTGCAGCGCAGCGGAGATGGTGGCTAGCGCAGCGCGCCACCAGGGCGGATCAGCGATGAACGAAGGCGCGGGCGCACGGATACTTGCGTGCCAGCGCGTCGGGCATTTCAACGCCCGGGCGACTATCGGCGCGATCGCGCGGCCAGATCACGCGCGAAGCGGCCAACTGCGCGCGCAGATCGGCCGCGGACGCTCGATCTGCTCCAGCCAAGGCAGCGCCTTCTTCAGCGCCGCGCGATACAGGAACAGCAGTGCCGACAGTGCCCGCCTGATGTGGCTCGCCAGTTTCCGCCTCGCTGAGGTCGTCGTCCATGATCATCCGCTGAATCCGGTGCGGCACGAGCTTCGGCTGCACGCACTGTGCGCGGAGCTTGTTCTTGACCCGTTCTCGGAGGCCGATGTCGCCGCTTACGTGGCACAGCGCGCGCCGTCTTTGGCTGGTGACGAGTCATTCGCGCGAGGTCTGCACGGACGCACGGATGGGGTACCACTGTTTCACCTTCGCCGATCTCGCGGCGCGCGCACGGGGGCCTGACCTGCTGGTTGCGGCGACCGACCTCACCACCGGGGCACCGTTCGAGTTCACACCTGAGCAGTTCGCGCTGATCTGCGGCGACCTGACCAAGGTGCCGCTGTCATTCGCGGTGGCGTCGTCCTCGGCCGTGCCCTTGCTGCTGACGCCGATGACCCTGCGCAACCACGCCGGCCAGTGTGGGCCGCCGCAGGTTTCCGCGCCGACCGCAGCGGGCGACGACAGCTTCCGAACGCGCATGGTGCGCGCGGCAGCGGCCAGCTACCAGGACGTGCAGGCGAGACCCTACATCCATCTGGTCGACGGCGGCCTGGTCGACAATCTGGGCGTGCGCGCGGTGCTCGATCGCATCGTCGCCATCGGCTCGCTCGCCTCGGCGTTTGGCGCCGCCGAGCCGGGTTCCATCCGCAAGGTCGTTCTGGTCGCGGTCAACTCGGAACGCGATTTGGGTGAGCGGATCGATCAGAGCGACCGCGTGCCGACCGTCCGCCAGGTCGTTGAGACGCTGCTGTTCGGCGCTGGATCGCGCCTGACTCAGACCACGCTGGCGATGATGAGCGACGATGTGCGCCGCTGGCGCAGCGAGATCGAGGCGATCCGTGGCCGACATGACAGCCCTTTCGCCGTCGACGCGGAGCTTCACGTCATCAGCGTCAGCCTGCACGACATCCCCGATTCCAGTGCACGTCGCGATGCCCTCGGCGTTCCAACCGCCTTCAGCATCGGCCCTGATCAGGTGGACCTTTTGATAGAGGCCGGCCGAGCTGCGTTGCGGTGCTCGCCGCAGTCTCAGGCACTGCAGGCAAGCCTCGCTGGCAAAGCAGTCGAAGGCCAAATCCCGAGGCAGCTCGACGCTATCGGTCGGCTAGGGTGCGGCTCGCTCTCCGAAGCGGTGCCATCCTTGACGGGCGATTGACCTGGTTGCCAGCTGCGGCTCCGTGCAACTGGCCGTAGAAAACCAGCGTAGAGGCTGAATTTCGGCCGAGCAGCGAACTGCACGTCCGCCATGCGAGCGGCCGTACCGCCATCAAGGCCGGCAACCGCCCCGCTGCTGGACGCTGTCTCGAATGCCGCGCCCGCTGGGCATCGACGCGTTGCTTTGCCTGGCTCAGGCGGCGTGCCCCCGGGCCCTCAGCAACCACGGCGTCCCCGACGGCAGCCTCGCGCGGATTTTGGTTGCGACGCGCGTCGAAGGCACGGCCCGGGTGAGCCTGTCGCTGGGTCAGGCGCAGCACAGCTTCGGGCTGCCTGACCGACGATGGTCAATTGCCTCGCGTGCGTGTTCGGGCGGCGCCGGCATCACCTTGCGGGTTTCGGTTCGCCAGCCACGCGCGTAGCTGCGCGTAGACGGCCGGCTTGCACAGCAGGTCCAGGTGACCGGTCTGGTGGGCGATCCACGAGCGCTCCTCAGGAATTCCCAACGCCAGTCGTGGATCGACATGATGGCCAAGCGCGCTTGCAATCGGCACCAGGCCGTCACCGAGCAGGTGTTCCTTGAGATCGTCACTGTGCTTGCCCAGGTGCGCGGCAATCGCATAGCTGGCCACCCCGTCGGGCAGCGGCACCGGCGTGCGCGCATCGAGGCCGTGGGCGAAGCGACTGCGCCCCATCCAGTCCTCGTCGAGCAGACAGCCATGGCGCAGGTCGGTGATGCCGGCGCTGCGCACGCGCCCGAGGCGCACGAACGGCGCCGAGTAACCGGACACGCTCAGTAGCGTTTCGATCCAATGGCCGCCGCGTTCGAGCGGCGCACCGTGATGCGGCGTGCCCAGGAACACGAGTTTGCGCAGCCGCTTCGGCCAGGCGTGCCCCGACGCCACGCCATAGTGAAGTGCGCTGCGCGCCACCAGTCCGCCCATGCTGTGCGCCAACAGGTCGTAGTCACCGGGCCACGCCTTAGCCAGAGCCTCCAGGTGGTCGGCGAAGGCACGGCCGTTGACCGACACATGCAGGCCGCTGTTGTAGTGCAGGTACACGGCCGCACCACCGAGGTCGCGCGCCAGCGCCGTGCCGTGGTCATGACCGTCACGGCGCCATTGCAGATCGCTCAGGCACAGGCCGTGGACCAGGACCAGCAGGCGTGCCGGCGCTGGACCCAGCTCTGCGGCCAGCGCCGAACGGCTCAGGACCAGCGACCTGCCGCCGCGGCGCAGGCTCATCTCGATGGCTAGCGGGTTGCGCGTTTCGGCCAGGTAGTCGCCGAGCACACCGTTGAGCGCGGCGACCAAGGCTTCGCGTGCCGGTGGAGACTCCATCTGACCGAGCAGCGGGCTCAGCTGTTCGAGGACCGCGTCAATGCCACCGCCCACCACGCGGGTCACGCCCCGAATGCTGCGATAGACGAGCCCGGAGATGCCGTGGACCGCGCCCTCGATCAGCGGACCGCCGAGTGCGGCGGGCGTGCGCGCGATGCGCGACTGCAGCGCCTCGACCAGATCGGTGAGGCCGGTGGTCGCATCGATGGCCATGCGGCCGAGGCCGCGAAGATCGGTGACGTGGTTGTGGGCACGGTTGCTCATGCTCGCGACGGCGTCCCGGACTCTTCTCAGTCAAAAGCGATCGAGTAGACCAGGTTGAACGCGTTCTCGGTTCCGGCGCGCGCCACCAGCGAGACGCGGTCGCTGACGCGATAGATGATCTGCACCAGCGTCTCGGTCCCCGAGGCCGCCCGCTCGAAGCTGAGCGTGAGGTCTTCCGTCAGGCGCTTGCCGATGGTGACGATCTCGCCCGCCGGCGTGGCCGGAGTGGCCCGAGTCACTCCGGCGACGGTGGCGCGCGGCAGCAGCGTGGCGCCGCCGACGATCTCGCCGGTGCGCAGGGTCAGTTCGTCGATGCCGATGCGGCGCGCGAACTGCGTGCCGTAGCCTTCGCCGGTGCCGGCCAGCAGGCCGGCGGCTGCGGTGGCGAGCGCGAGGCGGTCGGCGCCCGCCTCGGTGGCCGCCGGCGGCCGCCCGAGCACGAGCCAGGTGAGCATCTCCTGCTCGGTCATCGGCTCGGCCGAGTGCAGCCGCACCAGCGGATCGGCGGCGGTGCGGGTAACGGCCACGCCGACCTCGACCGGCAGTCCACGCCGTAGTGCGAGCACGTCCAGTCCCGGGTTCTCCAGCGGTCCGTGGAAGTTGACACGACCGCGCTCGATCGCCAGCCGCTGCCCGAAGCCTTCGTAGGTCCCCTCGCGCGCTTCCAGGGCGCCGGTGGCGTGGATCGCGCCGCGGCCCTGCGCGCGCAGCCGCAACTGCCCCTCGACGCGCGTTTCGAGGCCGGCGCCGCGCAGATAGAACGCCTCGCCGAGGTCGATGCCGAGGTCGAAGTTGATGCCCAGTGGCGCCTCCTCGCGCGCGACCGGCGGCTCGGTCGCACGCAGCACGCGCACGTCGGCTGAGAGCGTCGGCAGGTCGGGGCGCGAGAAGTCGACGAAGCCGGCGTTGGCGACCAGCGCGCCGTTGAGTTGAACCTGGCGCGGATCGAAGACGATGTTGGCGCCGCCGGTGGCGACCGCCCAGCGGTCGGGCCGCTGCAGCACCGGCATGCGCACCGCCTGCACCTGAACTACGCCCGAGCGGTCGCGCAGCTTCAGGGCGCCGGTCATCGCCACGAATCCTGGTTCGGCCGGCGCATCTCGGGCCAGCGCGCGCATCGGGCGGCGGTCGGCCGGAGCGACCGTGATCGGACCCGGGAAACGCAGCTCGTCGATGAGCAGTCTATCGCCATCGACGCGCGCCAGCAGTCGCCCGCCTTCGAGCCGGATCGCCTGCTCGATCCAGGCGATGCGCAGCGCCTCGCCCTCGAAGCGGCCGTCGGCCTGCGGCGCCGCCGGCGTTCCTAGGACGCGCAGGTGGCCGCGCAGGGCGCCGCCGATGCGCACGTTGGCGCGCACCGCCTGCGTCAGCAGCGAGTTGATCCAGGCGATCGAGGGCATGTCGACCTCGGCCGTGGCCGCGATCGGACGCTGCTGCGCCAGTCGCCAGCCGTTGTCGCCGCGCTCGACCTCGGCCGCAAGCTGCGCCTGCGCCCGACCGGCGACCGTGCCGGCGAAGCGCGCTTCGGCCTGTAGTCGGTTGGCGCGCAGTTGCGCCGACAGGCGCAGGTCGGTCAACCCCATGGCCTGCGTGCCGGCGACGATGTCGCCATCGCTGCGCTCGACCAGCAACTGGCCGTCGGCCTGGGCGCCGAGGCGCACCTGCCAGTGGCCGCGCAGCGTCGTTGGCGCGTGTTCCGGCGCACCACCTGCCAGCGGCCGGATGCGGGCGCCGTTGCCGCGCAGCGCTCCCGGCTGCAGGCCGCTGAACCGGCCCGAGCTGCTGAAGTACGCGTCGTCGACGTCAACACGCAACTGCTCGATGCGGCTGCCGGCGGCGGCAAGTTCCACCGGCCCGAGCGACCAACGCGCGAGATCGGTGCGCAGCGGCGCCGGCTGCAGCAGGCGCAGATCGAAGGGACTGCCGGCGAGCGCGTGGCGCAGTTCGCCGCGCCACGATGCAGGCGCTCCAGTTTCATGCACGCGCCAGCCGCCGGCGAAGTCGAGCTCCAGCGGTTGCAGTTCCTCGTTGCTCGCGCGTAGCTCGATCCGATGTTCCGAGGGACGGCCCTCGACGCGCAGCACCGCCGATTGCAGCGACAGCGCCGGCATGGCACGGAAGCGGTGACCGGCGGCGGTGGCCAGCAGCGTCATGCGACCGTCGGCTGCGCCGGCGTAACTCGCCACTGCCTGGACCGTGCCGATCCGGTGTTCGCCGAGGCTCAATGCCGCCGCGTCGAGTTGCGCGTCGATCGAGGGCGCTGACAGTTCGCCCGCGAGGGTCGCGCTCGCCACGAGGCGACCGGACACTGGCAATCCGAGCTCGCCCAGTTGCGGCGCGACCAAGGCGAGCGCCAGCGTGCCGCCGGCGCCGAGCGTGCCGCGTGCGCTTAGCGTGGCGCTGCGGATCGCCAGTTGTGCGTCGAGATCAAGCCGGTTCTCGGCCAGGGTGGCGCTGCCGTGGCCGGCGAGCGGTCGGCCGAGGAGGCGGCTGTCGTCGATGCGGAAAGTGGCCGTTCCCGCGGGCTGCGGCGCCAGGGCACCGGCCACGCCGAAGCGGCCGGTCAGCCGCCCGTCCAGCCCCGCGACGAGCAGCGAGGGATCGAGATCGGTGACGCTGCCGTCCAGGCGCAGCGCGCGCGCTGCGGTCAGTTGCACCTCGCCGGAGAAGCTCGCCTGCCCGCGTCCGAGGTCGAGGCGGGCGCTGTCGATACGCACGCGCTGCGCGCTGGCGCGCAGTTCGACATTGGCGCGAAGCGGCGTTGCCGCTCGGTTGCGCAACTGGCCGCGGACGACGAGCTCTGCGGCTTCCTTGGCGAATTCGGCCTGGCCGTCGAGCGAGAAGCGTTGCAGGCGGCTGTGCAGCGCAGACGGATCGACGGCGCGAAACTGCGTCCGCGCGCGCCAGGCGTCGGCGCGCGCAAAGGCGAAATCGAAGCTGCCGCTGGCGTGGCCGCGCGCCAGTTCGGCGGAAATGTCGCTCAGGCGCAGCGACTCGGCGCTAAGCGCGATCCGCGCCGTACCGGCGCGCAGCGGCACGCGACCGCGGTCGATCGGACCGTCGGCGCGGTTGCGCACGGCGATCGGTCCTTCGAGCGTGAACGGCACGCCGGGTCTGGGCTGCAGTTGCGCCTGCACCGAGAGCAGCGCCTGCGGCGCCCCGGCGATCCAGGCGGCCGGGTCGATGTCTTCGAAGTCGGCGGCAAGTTGGCGCAGCGCGATCGCCTCGAACGCGGCGATGCGCGCCACCAGCGTTCCGCGTGGTTCTACGGCCGCCGGCGCGGCGCCGGACGGTGCGCGCACGACCTCGGCCTGCAGGCGCAGGTCGACCAGGCTGCCGCTGGCCTTGACCGCCGCCTGCAGCGGCTGCGCGCCGACGCTGCCGGCGAGCGTGCCTCGGCCCGCGAGCACAAAGGGCGTGGCACCGCCAAGCGTGGCGTCGAACTGCGCCCGCAGCGGTGCTTCTTGCCATCCCAAGGCGAGGCCGCCGGTGGCCGCATAGCCGTGCTTTGCGGCCTCGACGCGCGCCGCAATCTGGCGCAACCGCAACGGCCGCGCGCCATCGTCGCCGGTGTGCAACTCGAACTCGCCGACCGCAAGCCGCTCGGCGCGCAGCGCAAAGGGCAGCGCGATCGACTGCGGCGGCGCGACCGGCGGCACCGCCGGCGGGCGCACACGCACGGCCAGGCGATCCGCTAGCAACTCGCTGAAGCCGACGCTTAGCGCTGCCAGCGAGCGGCCCGCGCGCAGTTCGTCGAGTGCGGCGCGCAGGCCCGTGATGCGCACGCTGACCGTGGCGTCCTCGTAAACCAGCTCGTCGGCGGCAAAGCCGTGCGCCAGCGAACCGCTCAGGTTGCGCGCGTGCAGGCGTCCCGGCAGCAGCCGGTCGGTTGCTGCGATCACGAACGCCAGCCCGTCGGTGGTGCGCCAGATCCAGGCCGCGGCGCCGGCGACGAGCGCCGCCATCAGCGCCACGAGCGCCAGCATGACCGCGAGCGCGCGCCAGCGGCGCGGCTTCGGCGGCGGTGGAGCCGGTGGCACTGTGTCGTGCATCGGCAAGACAGCTCTCAGAATGCGATCGCGACCGAAAAGTGCACGCGCCAGCGCCGGTCGCGCTCGCCGTATGCGAGGTCGAGCGCCAGCGGGCCGGCGATCGTGCGCAGGCGCAAGCCGACGCCGTAGCCCTGTGCCCAGCGCACGCGTTCCAGTTCGTTGTCGGCGTCGCCGACATCGTAGAACGCCGCCGCGCCCCAGGCGCCGGTCAGCCAGTGCACGTATTCGAGCGATCCCACCACCAGCGAGTCGGCGCCGGTGATCGCCGCGCCCTCCTGCACGCCCAGGCTGCGGTACGGATAGCCGCGCACGCTGCCGGCACCGCCGGTGCGGAAACGGTAGTGCGACGGCACGAAGCGCAGATCGTCGCTCACGACGTGGCCCACCTCGCCGCGTGCGATCAACTGATGGCGGCCTAAGGGAACGTAGCGCACGTAGCGCCCGTAGCCGTAGACGAAGCTCTCCGCCAGCAGATCGCGCAGGCCGCTGCGGCTTACGCCGGCCGCGCCGACGATCGAAATCACGTCGCCGCGGGTCGGATGGGTCAGCGAGTCGAGGCGGCGCCAGGTCCAGGCGTTGGCCAGGGTCAGAGTGTCGTTGGTGAAACGGCTGGCGGGATCGCCGCGCTGCGCCGTGGTCTCGCGCTGGAAGCGCAGCGAGGTGCGACTCTCGAAACTCCTGCCGTTGGCCTGCCCGGGCTCGTCGCGCTGGTACAGGCGTTCGACACCGGCGGCGACGCGCTCGACGATCTCGTTCTGGATGTCGGTGCGCTCGACCAGCACGCCCATGCTGTCGCGCGCACCGTCCGGCTTGGGCGGCAACACGATGTCGGCATAGCCGAGCGTGCGCACGCGATCGTGGGCGGCGCCGGTCTGCAGCATGTAGGGACGGCCGAACAGGCCGACCTGGCGGTACAGCGCCTCGACCAGCGCACCGGTGTTGGTTGAAAAGCCGATGCCGGCGTGCACGCGCTTGCTGCGCGCCTCGACCAGCAGCAAGCGGATCGGCACCTCATGCGGCTGCTGCGCATCGATCGGCACGTCGACCAGGACCGACGTGAAGTAGGGGCCGGCCTGCAGGCGGCGCTGCAGGTCCAGCAGCCGGGCGGCGTCGTAGGGGTCGCCGCGGCGGATATCGTTGAAGCGTTCGACCAGCGTTCGGTCGTAGCGACGCAGTCCTTTGCCCTCCTCCTCAACGATCAGCAACTCGCCGAAGGTGAACGCCGGGCCGCTGTCGATCGCGATCCGCAGCCGTGCCTGGCCGGCGTCGGCGTCGATTTCAGCCTCGGCCTCGACCAGGCGCGCCGCCGGGAAGTCGCGCTCCTGCACCTTGGCCAGCAGGCGCGAGCGCGCAGTTCGCCAGGCCGGATCGCGAAACGGCTGACCGGCGGGCAGTTCCCAGGCCGCGCGCAGCGCCTCGATCCGATCCGGCCGGGCTTCGATCGCTCCGGTGAGCCGGATCTCGACCGCGACCACCGTCGTGCGCGCACCGGGATTGACGGTCAGCAGATAGCGGCTGCGGCCTTCGGCCTGATCGGGCGCCACGCCGATCGTCGCCGCGAAGTAGCCCTCGGTGGCGAGCACTTCGAGCGCGGTGTCGCGCAGCCGGCGCAGCACGCGTTCGTCGTCTTCGGGGTCGAAGGGGTCGGCGCGGACCGCCGCCTCGACCACGCGCGCCAGCAGCGGTTCGAGCGCGCGATCGGCGCCTTCGCTCAAGGCAAAGCGGGCCAGGGGACGCTCGACTGACTGCAGCGGTTGCGGCTCGGTGCCCGGCTCATCGGCCGCCACCGGCGGCGCCGACGCGAGCAGCGAGCCGGCGAGCGCGAACGCGCACAGCGCGCGCCGCAGCGGGCGAACCCGGGTCAGGGCGCTAGGGGAGGACGGCTGTGCAGGCAAGGCGAACGGCAGGCGCGGGGTGGTCGGCCCGCCGTCGCGGACCTGCAATCGATTCTATCGGTCGGTTGAAATCGGCCCGGACCAGCCCCAGCTTGGCCGCAGACTCTCCAACACTTCGGGTCGCCCCCATGCGCCAGGACAAGCTCACCACCAAGTTCCAGGAAGCGCTCGCCGAGGCGCAGTCGATCGCGGTCGGCAATGACCACCAGTACCTCGAGCCGCTGCATCTGCTGGCGGCGATGCTGCGCGCCGACGACAGCGGCGCCAAGTCGCTGCTGGCGCGCGCCGGCGTCAACGTCGCGCCGCTCGCCGCGGCGGTCGACGCCGAGATCAAGCGGTTGCCGCAGGTCAGCGGCACCGAAGGGCAGGTGCAGGTCAGCCGCGAACTCGTGGGTGTGCTCAACCAGTCCGACAAGGAGGCGCAGAAGCGCGGCGACGCCTACATCGCCAGCGAGATGTTCCTGCTCGCGCTCGCCGACGACAAGGGCGCGGCGGGCAAGCTGGCGCGCACGCACGGGTTGAACCGCAAGAGCCTGGAGGCGGCGATCGACGCCGTGCGCGGCGGCGCCAACGTCGGCAGCGCCGAGGCCGAGGGCCAGCGCGAGGCGCTCAAGAAGTACACGATCGACCTCACCGAACGCGCGCAGCAGGGCAAGCTTGACCCGGTGATCGGCCGCGACGACGAGATCCGGCGCGCGATCCAGATCCTGCAGCGGCGCACCAAGAACAACCCGGTTCTGATCGGCGAGCCCGGAGTGGGCAAGACGGCGATCGTCGAAGGCCTGGCGCAGCGCATCGTCAACGAGGAAGTGCCGGAGACGCTCAAGGGCAAGCGGGTGCTGACCCTCGACATGGCGGGCCTGCTCGCTGGCGCCAAGTACCGCGGCGAGTTCGAGGAGCGCTTGAAGGCGGTGCTCAAGGAGATCGCCGCCGAAGAAGGGCGGATCATCGTCTTCATCGACGAGATCCACACGATGGTCGGCGCCGGCCGCGCCGAGGGCGCGATCGACGCCGGCAACATGCTCAAGCCGGCGCTCGCGCGCGGCGAGCTGCACTGCATCGGCGCCACCACGCTCGACGAGTACCGCAAGTACATCGAGAAGGATGCGGCGCTCGAGCGCCGCTTCCAGAAGGTGCTGGTCGACGAGCCGAGCGTCGAGAGCACGATCGCGATTCTGCGCGGGCTGCAGGAACGCTACGAGCTGCACCACGGCGTCGAGATCACCGACCCGGCGATCGTCGCTGCGGCCGAACTGTCGCACCGCTACATCACCGACCGCTTCCTGCCCGACAAGGCGATCGACCTGATCGACGAGGCGGCGGCGCGCATCAAGATGGAGATCGACTCCAAGCCGGAGGCGATGGACAAGCTCGACCGGCGCATGATCCAGCTCAAGATCGAGCGCGAGGCGGTGAAGAAGGAGTCCGACGAAGCCTCGCGCAAGCGGCTGGAGCTGATCGAAGAGGAGATCCGCAAGCTCGAGAAGGAGTACGCCGATCTCGACGAAGTGCTGCGTGCCGAGAAGGCGGCGGTGCAGGGCAGCGCCCAGATCAAGGCCGAGATCGACAAGCTGCGCGCACAGATGGCCGAGCTGCAGCGCAAAGGCCAGTTCGACAAGCTGGCCGAGATCCAGTACGGCACGCTGCCCCGGCTCGAAGCGCAGTTGCACGCGGCCGAGAAGGGTGGCGGCGGCGGCAAGCGCGAGTTCAAGCTGCTGCGCAAGGAGGTCGGCGCCGAGGAGATCGCCGAGGTGGTCTCGCGCGCCACCGGCATTCCGGTGGCGAAGATGATGCAGGGCGAGCGCGAGAAGCTGCTGAAGATGGAGGAGCGGCTGCATGCGCGCGTGGTCGGCCAGGACGAGGCGGTGCGCCTGGTGGCCGATGCGATCCGCCGTTCGCGCGCCGGTCTGGCCGACCCGAACCGGCCGTACGGCAGCTTCCTTTTCCTCGGTCCCACGGGTGTGGGCAAGACGGAACTGTGCAAGGCGCTGGCCGAGTTCCTGTTCGACTCCGAGGAGCACCTGGTGCGAGTCGACATGTCCGAGTACATGGAGAAGCACTCGGTTTCGCGCCTGATCGGCGCGCCGCCAGGCTACGTCGGCTACGAGGAAGGCGGGCAGTTGACCGAGCAGGTGCGGCGCAAGCCCTACAGCGTGATCCTGCTCGACGAGGTCGAAAAGGCGCACCCGGATGTGTTCAACGTGCTGCTGCAGGTGCTCGACGACGGCCGCATGACTGACGGCCAGGGCCGCACGGTCGACTTCAAGAACACGGTGCTGGTGATGACCAGCAATCTCGGCTCGCACGAGATCCAGCGGCTGGCCGGCCATCGCTACGAGGAGATCAAGTCGGCGGTGATGGGCGAGGTGCGCAAGAGCTTCCGCCCCGAGTTCGTCAACCGCATCGACGAGATCGTCGTCTTCCACGGCCTCGACCAGCGGCACATCGAGTCGATCGCGCGCATCCAGCTGCGCCGCCTCGAGCAGCGCCTGGCAGCGCGTGACATGCGCCTGGAAGTCTCTGAGGCGGCGCTCAAGGAGATCGCCAAGGCCGGCTTCGATCCGGTCTACGGCGCCCGTCCGCTCAAGCGCGCGATCCAGGCGCAAATCGAAAATCCCGTGGCGAAGCTCGTGCTCGAGGGTCGCGTCGGCCCCAAGGACACGGTGCCGGTCGACTTCCGCGACGGTCGCTTCAGCTTCGAGCGCACCGTCCACTGAGCCCGGCCGGCGCAGCGCGGTTGCGTCGGGTCAGTCTGACGGCAGCGGTGAGCGAATCGCGCTAGCCTTGCACGCTTTCCGATCGGTACGATCGGCACTGAGGACGCAATGAACGCAGCAAGGCCCGAGCCCTCGCCGCCGGCGGGGCGCTCCGCGCCGGTGACGGTGCGCCGGCGTATTGCGCTGCCGATGTCGCGCGGCGGCGGCGTGACGCCCGAACTGGTCACCTTCGACGGACTGGACCGGCCGGACGACTTCGCGCTCGTCTTCCCGCAGGCGGACGGCGGCACGCCCTGGGTGCGCGTGCACTCGGCCTGCGTCACCGGCGATCTGTTCGGCTCGCGCCGCTGCGACTGCGGGCCACAACTGGACGCCGCGCTCGAGCACCTGGCACGCAACGGCGGCGTTCTGCTGTACCTGCACCAGGAGGGGCGCGGCATCGGCCTGCGCGCCAAGATCGAGGCCTACGCGCTGCAGGACCAGGGTCTGGACACCTTCACCGCCAACGAGTCGCTCGGCTATCCGCCCGACGCGCGCGACTATCACAGCGCCGCGCGCATGCTGGGCGCGCTCGGCATCGGCCGCGTGCGCCTGCTCACCGCCAACCCGCACAAGGTCACGCAACTGGACGCCGGCGGCGTGACGGTCGAGAGCACGCAGCCGATCGAGACCGCGCCGACGCCGTTCAACCGCGACTATCTGCGCGCCAAGCGCGCCCGCTTCGAGCAGTTCACCGGCGCACTGCTGCAGCGGCGCTAGTGTCAGGACGGGGCGGGCCAAACGGGGCGCTCGCCAGCCCGCGCCCTCGGTTGCTCAGCACACTCCTTGCGCGAGCATCGCGTCGGCGACCTTGACGAAGCCGGCAATGTTGGCGCCGTCGACGTAGTTGATGCTGCCGTCGGCGCGCCTGCCGTGACGCACGCAGTTCTCGTGGATGTCCTTCATGATCGCGTGCAGACGCTCGTCGACTTCGGCGTGGTGCCACGACAGGCGCAGCGCGTTCTGGCTCATCTCCAGCCCCGAAGTGGCGACCCCGCCGGCGTTGCTGGCCTTGCCCGGCGCGTACAGTGCGCCGGACTCCAGGAACACGTCGACCGCCTCGAGCGTGCTCGGCATGTTCGCGCCCTCGGCGATGCACAGGACGCCATTGGCCACCAGCATGCGCGCGTCTTCGCCGTCGAGTTCGTTTTGCGTCGCGCAGGGCAGCGCCACGTCTACCGGCACGTGCCACGGCCGCCGGCCGGGTTCGAAGCGCAGGCCGTTGCGTTCGGCGAACGCCGACAGACGGCCGCGACGCTCGTTCTTCCACTGCATCACGGCGGCAAGCTGCTCCTCGCTCAAGCCGTCGCGCACGATAAGGGTGCCGTCCGAGTCCGACAGCGTGACCACCAGGGCGCCGAGTTCGATCGCCTTCTCGGCCGCGTACTGAGCGACGTTGCCCGAGCCCGAAATCGACACGCGCATCCGGTCGAAGCCGCGGCTTTGACGGTGCAGCATCTCCTGCGCGAAATACACGGTGCCGTAGCCGGTGGCCTCGGGGCGCATCAGGCTGCCGCCGTAGGACAGCCCCTTGCCGGTAAACACGCACGAGGCGTCGTTGGCGAGCTTCTTCATCATGCCGGCCATGTAGCCGACCTCGCGCGCGCCAACGCCGATGTCGCCCGCCGGTACATCGGTGTCGCTGCCCAGGTGGCGCCACAGCTCAAGCATCAGCGCCTGGCAAAAGCGCATCACTTCGCCGTCGCTCTTGCCCTTGGGGTCGAAGTCAGACCCGCCTTTGCCGCCGCCCATCGGCAGCGTCGTGAGCGAGTTCTTCAGCGTCTGCTCGAAGGCAAGAAACTTCAGGATCGACAGGTTCACCGACGGGTGAAAGCGCATGCCGCCCTTGTACGGGCCGATCGCGCTGTTGTGTTGCACGCGCCAGGCGCGGTTGACCTGAGTCTCGCCACGGTCGTCGACCCAGGCGACGCGAAACTGCACCACGCGCTCCGGCTCGATCAGCCGTTCGAGCAAGGCCTGTTCGCCGTAGCGCGGATGCGCCCGAACGAACGGCCACAGACTCAGCATCACTTCACGCACGGCCTGGAGAAACTCGATCTGGTGCGCGTCGCGCGCGCGCACGGTAGCCAGGAACTCGTCGAGGCTCGGGTGCTTCAAGGACAATCTCCCAGCGGAACGTCGATGGAGCGCCGCGGTGAAGTTCGTGCGCGGCGGACGGGCAGGCGCGAGCGCGTTTGGCGAGATGGTCGCAACGGTGCGCGCTCTGATTTTATGGCAGGGCTCCTTCGGACTGAAGTCGAGCGCCGTGTTTGCCGACGGTGGGACTCAGGTACTGCACGCACTTGCATACGCCGTCGTCGCGCTCGGCAGCGGCGAGCGGCTCAGCTCGCGCGCGCGGCCAGTCGCAGGTGCAGGTCCGATCGTCTTTGGCGACGGCCGGAGTTCGTTGCCTTCTTGCGGCAACTCGCAAATGCGCTGCCGCGACCTTGACACTGGCAGGGCACCACGGTTGAATTCAGCAGCAGCGCGACACGCTCGACTGCGGCGTAGTCATCGCCGCCGACTCGTCGGCGCTCCACGCTTTCGCACCTCGTCCCGATCAATCGGGACGACACTCCGGACCAACTCGAGGGGGACTCGTGAACAAGACCGATCTGATCGATCACGTCGCCAAGCAGGCCGACATCTCCAAGGCTGCTGCCGGGCGAGCGCTGGATGCCGTTGTCGGCGGCATTCGCGGTGCGCTGAAGAAAGGCACGCCGGTGACGCTGGTCGGCTTCGGCACTTTCACGATCGGCAAGCGGGCGGCACGCAACGGGCGCAATCCGCGCACCGGCGCGTCGATACGGATCACGGCTGCCAAGATTCCGAAGTTCAGGCCGGGCAAGGCACTCAAGGATGCGCTAAACTGATGGTCTTCGTTGTCTGGCGCTCGGTGGCCGAGTCGTTTGGGCGGAAGTCTCGGGCGACATCCCGGCGCGGATCTGCAAGGGGTGCTTAGCTCAGCCGGTAGAGCGGCGCCCTTACAAGGCGTAGGTCGGGAGTTCGAGCCTCTCAGCACCCACCAGCTTCCGTTGCCGGGCGGCGATCGATGTTTCAGCGCGGGGAGTGGTAGTTCAGTCGGTTAGAATACCGGCCTGTCACGCCGGGGGTCGCGGGTTCGAGTCCCGTCCACTCCGCCACACACAACGAGGGCGAACTGCGGTTCGCCTTTTTTGTTGCCGCACGGGAACGAAGTGCGCGCCCTTGTGTCTTGCATGTTTTGAGAATCGACCATGTTCGACTCCGTCAGAACCCATCGCCGCTGGCTGCTCGCCTTCGTCCTGATCCTGGTGTTCCCGTCGTTTGTGTTCACCGGCATCTACGGCTACAACGAATTCGTGCGCGGCGGCGACGAGGTCGCCGAGATCGACGGCGAACCGATCGTCCAGCAGGATCTCGACGCCGCGCACCGTGAGCGGGTCGACCGCATGCGCGCGATGTTCGGCCCCCAGTTCGACGCGCGCCTGCTGGAGACGCCGCAGGCCCGGGCAGCCACGCTCGACGGTCTGCTGTCGGAGCGGGCGCTATCCCGCCAGGCGCAGCTTGCCCATGTCGCCGTGTCCGAGCAGACGCTGCGCGAGGCGATTGCCGCCGCGCCCGCGTTTCACGAGGACGGCAAATTCAGCTACGACCGCTATCGCCGGCTTCTTGCCGCGCAGGGCATGACCGAAGTCGGATTCGAGCAGCGGGTGCGGGTCGATCTCGCGCGCCAGATGCTGCTTCAGGCCGTGACTGGATCGGCGCTCGTTCCGGCGGCGGTCTCCGAGCATGTGCGTCGACTGGCCGAGGAGCGCCGCCAGGTGCGCGAGCTTCGCTTCGAGGTGGGTGACTTCCAGGCGCGCGTCGCCGTCACCGACGCGCAGATCGCCGCCTACTACGACGCCCATCAGAACGAGTTCCGGACGCAGGAGAGCGCCAGGGTCGAGTACGTGCTGCTGACGCTGGCTGACGTGGCGGCGCAGGTGCCGGCGGTGACCGAAGCCGACGCGCGCGCGTACTACGAAAAGAACCAGGCGCGATTCGGTCAGGACGAGCAGCGCCGCGCGAGCCACATCCTGATCACCGCCGGCGAGGGCGGCAGTGCTGCCGATCGGGCCGGCGCACGCAAGAAGGCGGAGGAACTGCTTGCCCGCGTGCGCTCCAACCCGGCGCAGTTCGAGACCCTTGCACGCGAGCACTCGCGCGACCCAGGCTCGGCCTCTGGCGGCGGCGATCTCGGCTGGTTCGGCCGCGGCATGATGGTCAAGCCGTTCGAGGACGCGGCCTTCGCCCTGAAGGACGGGCAGGTGAGCGAGGTCATCGAGAGCGACTTCGGCTTTCACATCGTCCGCGTCACCGGGGTGCGCGGCGCGCAGGCGCGTCCGTTCGCCGAGGTGCGGGCGCAGATCGAAGCCGATCTGCGGCGCGAGGCGGCGGGCAAGCGCTTCGCCGAGGTGGCCGAGCAGTTCACCAACGCCGTCTACGAACAGCCCGACAGCCTGCAACCGGTGGCCGACAAGCTGAAGCTGACCGTCCAGACCTTTGAGTTCCTGACCCGCGCCGGTGCGCCGGCGCGACCGAACCAGCCGCAGATCTTCACGCCGCGCGTGGTCGAGGCATTGTTCAGCCCGGAGTCGATCGAGAAGCGGCGCAACACCGAGGCGATCGAAGTCGCCTCCAACGTGCTCGTGTCGGCGCGCGTGGTCGAGCACCGGCCGTCGGCGGTGCGGCCGCTGGCCGAGGTGCGTACTCAGATTAAGGCGCGCGTCGAGCGCGCCGAGGCGGCACGGCTGGCGCGCGAGGCCGGCGAACGCAAGCTGGCGGCGCTGCGCAAGGATGCAACCGAGGCAGGCTTCGGCCAGCCGCGCGTCGTCAGCCGCGTCCAGCCGGAAGGCCTGCCGGCGGCAGCGGTAAGCGCCATCATGCGCGTGCCCGCCGGCCAGTTGCCGGCCTTCGTCGGCGCCGAACTCGACGGCGGCGGCTACGCCGTGTTCCGGGTGCTCTCGTCCGAGATCCCCACCACCGTCGATCCGGCGCAGGCGCACGCACAGTCGCGCGCGCTGGCGCAGATGTTCGGCGGCGCCGACGAGGTGGCCTACGTTGCCGCCGTGCGCGCAAGGTTCGACGCCCGTGTGCTGCGCACCGAACTCAAGCTCGACGCCGCCGGCGTGGCAGGTTCAGCGGGGAAAGCCGCCGCCCAATAGGGGCGCAGGGCCGGAAGGACATGGCGCGATCCGGCGCGGCCGGCAGGTGTGTGCGGTCGCCGTCGCGATCGCAAGCCAGATCGGGTTGCAGACCGGCCGGTCATTGCGCAAGCCGCAGGCGGCTAGGCGGCGCTCTCGCAGCGCAGCAGGTGTTCGGCAAGCTCGTCGAAGGCTGTGACGGCGTCGTCTGCGCAGTCCAGCACTTCGGCCGACTTGGCGCGCGCGAAGTTGCGATCGATCGATCGCAGATAGGCTGGGTCGTAGTGCTCGACGAGCAGGCGCTCGACCACTTCGCTCCATTGCCCGCTCTGCGCCAGCCGTTTCCACGAAGCGATCCGCTCGCCGCCGTGCAGCGCCGTCAGGCAGTCCAACTGCGCGCAAAACGCGGCCGGGTCCCGCTCGAAGTGCTCGTATTCGGCGCGCAACAGGCGCACACGCGCCGCCAGCGGCAGTTCGATGCGCACGCACTCGGCCGCGCGCATGCGCGCAATCAGCGCCTCGGGCACGCGCAGGTCGCCGACCTTGCGACTCTCCGACTCGATATAGATCGGTCGCTGCGCATCGAAGCGACGCAACTGCCACCAGATCGCGCTTTCGAAGGCCTTCTGCGACGGTTGCGGCTGGCGCGGCAGACCGCCGAGGACCGAGCCGCGATGGCAGGCGAGCGCTTCCAGGTCGAGCACCTGCGCGCCGGCGGCAGCCAGACGTTGCAGCAGCAGGCTCTTGCCGCTGCCGGTGGTGCCGCAGACCACGCGCAGTCGATGGCGGGCCGGCAGGTGTTCGAGTTCCTCGACCACCAGGCGCCGGTAGGCGCGATACCCGCCCTCGAGCTGGCGCACCGGCCAGCCGATGCGCGCCAACACGAGCGCCATGGCGCCGCTGCGCTGGCCGCCGCGCCAGCAGTAGACGAGAGCGCGCCAGTGGCGCGGCTTGTGCGCGAAACCGGACTCCAGGTGCAGCGAGATGTTGCGCGCCACCAGCGCCGCGCCGCGCCGGCGCGCCTCGAAGGCACCGGCCTGCTTGTGCAGGGTACCGACTTCGGCGCGCTGCGCATCGTCGAGCACCGGACAGTTGATCGCCTGCGGCAGGTGGTCGTCGGCGAACTCGCCCGGGCTGCGCACGTCGATGATCGCGTCGAACTGCGCCGGGTCGGACAGCGCTTCGGCAGCGCCGATCAACTGCGGTTGCATCGTTGCCAGCCGCCGCGTCAACGCTGCGGCGCCAGCAGCGGCGCCAGCTGCGGCCAGACGTTGTCGAGCATGCGCGGCTGCGCCGCTTCGTTCGGATGGATGCGATCGGCTTGAAACAGGCTCGGATCGGCGGCGAAGCCTTGCAGCAGAAACGGCGCGAGAGCGGCGTTCGTCTCGCGCGCCACCGTCGCGAAGCTGGCGTGGAATTGCTCGGCGTAGTCGCGGCCGTAGTTGGGCGGGACGCGCATCGCCACCAGCAGGACGCGCGCGCCGGCCGCCTGGCTCGCCGCGATCATCGCGCGCAAATTGGCGCGCATCGGCTCGAGCGGCAGTCCGCGCAGTCCGTCGTTGGCGCCCAACTGGATCACGACCACCGCCGGCCGATGTCGTTCGAGCAGCGACGGCAAGCGAGCGCGGCCACCGCTCGTGGTCTCGCCCGAGATGCTCGCGTTGGCGACGATATACTGCCCCGGACGCCGCTGCGCCAAGCGCTGCTCGAGCAGCTTGACCCAGCCGCTGTCACGCACCAGACCGTATTCGGCCGACAGGCTGTCCCCGACCACCAGCAGCACGCGCGCCGCGCCCTGCGACTTGCGCGCCGGCTGCGCGCGGGCGAGTGGCGCGGCGCAGACGGCCAAGGCGGCCGACGCGAGGCGCCACAGCAACGCGCGGCGGACCGCGGTTCGGAGTTCGGGCAGACGACGCACAGCGAAGGAATCAAGGCCGATGACCGCCGGCAACCGCATCGCCATCGAAGCGCAGGGATTGAGCAAGGTCGTTCACGACGCCACCGGCAGCCTGTCGATTCTCGACGATATCAGCTTGACCATCGGCGCCGGCGAGACGGTCGCGATCGTCGGCGCCTCAGGCTCCGGCAAGTCGACGCTGCTCGGGCTGCTCGCCGGTCTCGATACGCCGACGCGCGGCGCCGTGCATCTGTTCGGCGTCGATCTGTTCGCGCGCGACGAAGATGCGCGCGCCAGGTTGCGCGCCGACAAAGTCGGCTTCGTGTTCCAGTCCTTCCAGCTCCTGCCGCACCTGACCGCGCTCGAAAACGTCCTGCTGCCGCTGGAGCTCGCGGGCCGCGCGCCCGACAACGTCGACCCGCTGCAGGCGGCGCGCTCGCTGCTGGTTCGCGTCGGGCTCGCGGAGAGGCTGTCGCACTACCCGCGCACGCTTTCCGGCGGCGAGCAGCAGCGCGTGGCGCTGGCGCGCGCCTTCGTCGGCCGGCCGCCGATCCTGCTCGCCGACGAACCGACCGGCAGCCTCGATGCGCGCACCGGCGCGGCGGTGATCGAGTTGATGATCGAGTTGAACCGCGAACGCGGCTCGACGCTGGTGATGGTCACGCACGACCCGCAGATCGCGGCGCTGTGCGCGCGCCGGGTCGAGCTGGCGGGCGGGCGGATCGTCGCCGGTTGAGAAGTACCGCACCGTGCGACGCGGCGCCGAAGCAGGTGTTCCGCGGTCCGGTTACGGTTGAGAGTCGAGCAAGCCCGGCTGCGCGGCGCGGCGCAGTCGCGCCAGTGCCTGCGCCGCAAGCGGCGCGATGTCGCCGGCCGCCAGACCAAGATCGGCGCCGAAGTCGTCAGCGGCGCGACCGTGCAGCCAGACGGCGGCGAGTGTGGCCGGCAGCGGTGCGAAGCCCTGCGCCAGCAGGGCGCCGACCATGCCCGCCAGCACGTCGCCGGCGCCGGCGGTGGCGAGCGCCGGGCCGCCGGTCGGATTGATCCAGTAACGCTCGGCGCTGGCGATCACGCTGCCTGCACCCTTCAGGACGACGATCGCACCCGTGGTCTGCGCCAGGCGGCGCGCCGCGCTCACTCGATCGGCCTGCACCGTGGCGGCGCTGCCGCCGAGCAGGCGCGCCGCCTCGAGCGGATGCGGCGTCAGCACGCGCACGCGGCCCGGTGCCGAGAGCTGGCTGCGCAGCGCGTCGTCGCCGGCGATTAGGTTGAGCGCGTCGGCGTCGATCACGCACGGACCAGGGGCTGCAAGCGCGGCGCCGACCCGCTCGCGCGCCGGCTGTGCCGTGCCGATGCCGCAGCCGACCACGGCGACCGCCGAGTCTTCGACTTCGGCTGCGCGGCGAAACATCAGCTCCGGCTGCACGGGGTCGACATCGATCGCCGCATCCAGCGCCTCGACGTAGACGCGCCCGGCACCGAGCCGCAGCGCCGCCCGCGCTGCCAGAAGCGCGGCGCCTTGCATGCCACGCGCGCCGCCGACCACGACCACGCTGCCGAAGCGGCCCTTGTGCGTGTTGCGCAGGCGCGGCTGCAGCACCGGCGCGAAGGCCTGCGCTGCGTTGAGCTCGCCGTCGCTCGCGCCCGCGTCGACGCCGAGACTGTCGACGATCACCTCGCCGCAGGCATCGACGCCGTCGCCCGTGTACAAGCCGGGCTTGGCCGCGAGGAAAGTGACGGTCGCCGCAGCGTTCACCCCGGCAACGCCGCCGACCCAGGCGCCGGTGTCGGCGTCGAGTCCGCTCGGCACGTCGAGCGCCACGCACGGGCGCTGCGAAAGCCAGCGCGCCGCCTGCAGGGCGCGGCCGTCGAGCGCTCGCGCCAGGCCGATGCCGAAGAGCGCGTCGACGCCGACGTCGGGCGTGAGGCCGGCCCAGTCGGCAAGCGTCGTTCCCCCTGCTGACTGCCAGCGGGCGGCGGCCGCGCGCGCATCGTCACTGGCCGGTGCCGCCAGCGCCACGCACACGGCGTCGCGACCGGCGGCGCGCAGGCTCGAGGCGCAGACATAGCCGTCGCCGCCGTTGTTGCCGGGGCCGCAGACGACGACGATCCGATGGCTTGCCGGGAAGCGGCGCGCGATCCAGGCCGCGGCCGCCTCGCCGGCGCGTTGCATCAGCGTGCCCGGCGCGAGCGCCGCGCCGGCGCGCTGTTCGATCGCACGCAGGTGCGCAGTGCGAAATAGCGGCGTCGCCATGCCCTTACCTTAGCGCGCCAGCGCCGGCGGCGGTGGGCGCCGGAGGCGACGGCGCTTGACGCAGCACAGTCCGTGGAAGGTGCTAGCGCATCATCTGCGACGGCAGCCAGGTCACGAGCTGCGGGAAAGTGAAGATCAGCAGCACGGCGACCAGCATCATCAGGAAATAAGGTAGCGCCGCGATCGCGATCGTGTTGATCTGGCGACCGGTCATGCCCTGAATGACGAACAGATTGAACCCGACCGGCGGCGTGATCTGCGCCATCTCGACGACGATTACGATGAAGATCCCGAACCACAGCAGGTCGATGCCGGCGGCCTGCAGCGTCGGCAGCAGCACGGCCATGGTCAGCACCACCATGCTGATGCCGTCGAGGAAGCAGCCGAGGATGATGAAAAACACCATCAGCAGCAGGATCAGCTCGAACGGCGACAGGCCGAGCGCGCCGATGCCCTCGGCCAGCTGCCGCGGCAGGCCGATGAATCCCATCGACAGCGACAGGAACGAGGAGCCGGCCAGGATCAGAGCGATCATGCAGTACAGGCGCGTGGCGCCCATCAGTGAGTCGCGAAAGGACGCCCAGCTCAGCGTGCGTTGTGCTGCCGCCAGCACGAGCGCACCGGCGACGCCGAGCGAGGCGGCTTCGGTCGCGGTGGCAAGGCCGGCGTAGATCGATCCGAGCACGGCGAGGATCAGCAGCATCACCGGGATCAGGTGGCGCGCTTCGGCGAGCCGTTCGCCGATGGACAGCCTGAGGTCGGCGGCCGGGATCGCCCGCGGGTGGCGCAGCGACCAGAGCACCGTGTAGCCCATGAAGAGCGCGGCCAGCAGCAACCCGGGGACCACGCCGGCGATGAACAGCTTGCCGATCGACACGTCGGTGGCCACACCGTAGACGATCATGATGATCGACGGCGGAATCAGCAGTCCGAGCGTGCCGGCGCCGGCCAGGCTGCCGATGGCGATGCGCTCCGGATAGCCGCGCCGCTCGAGCTCCGGCAGGGTGATCTTGCCGATCGTCGCGCAGGTGGCGGCCGACGATCCCGACACCGCGGCGAAGACCGTGCAGCCGATGATGTTCGTGTGCAGCAGCCGGCCGGGCAGGCGCTGCAGCCAGGGCGCCAAGCCGCGGAACAGGCCCTCCGATAGACGCGTCCTGAGCAGGATCTCGCCCATCCAGATGAATAGCGGCAGCGCGGTCAGCGTCCAGCTCGACAGCGACCCCCACACCGTGAGCGCGAGCGCGTCGCCGGCCGGCCGCTGCGTAAAGATCTCCATCGCCAACCAGGCGATTCCGAGAATCGCGATGCCGATCCAAACGCCGGCGCCGAGCAGGACGAACAGCGCCAGCACCAGCGCCAGGGCGATCAGCGCCTCCATCACTCGACCCGAACGGCCTCGGCGCCGGCAGGCGGGGTTCGCAGTTGCCGCCGGCGCAGGACGTACAGAAGTTCATCGGCGAAGGCGAGCGCGAGCGCGATCGTTCCGAGCGCCATCGACAGCTGCGGGATCCACAGCGGCGTGGCGTCGATGTTCTGCGACACATCGTTGAGCGCCCACGAGCCGTACGTCAGCCGCATCGAGTACCAGGCGAAATAGGCGCTAAGCGCGGTCGCCGCGCCGAGACCGACGATCTCGATCGCCAGCCGCGCGCGGCCGCGCAGGCGGCCGATGATCAGCGTGACGCGAATGTGGTCGCCGCGGCGCAGGGTGTGCGCGAGCGCGAAGAACGAGCCGGCGGCGAGGAAGTAGCCGGCGTAGGCGTCGTAGCCGTCGATCGAGAACTGCAGCGGCCGGCCGACGATCGACACGAGCTGGATCAATAGCGTGAGCGCGATGAACCCGGCGCCGATGGCGCCGAAGGCGTCGTAGAGCGGATCGAGGCGCGAGCGCATGGTCGCCGGCGCGCGCGACCGGCGCGCGGCCGATCGGGCGCGCCGGTGCGATCGACTACTTCTTGCCGCCGCCGGTGCCGCGGCGGAAGGCGTCGATGATCTGCTGGCCGTCGCTGCCGGTCTGCTGCAGCCACTCGGCCACCATCGCGTCGCCGATCTTGCGCATGTCGGCCATCAGCTGCGGCGTCGGTGCGACGATGTGCATACCGTTGCGGGCGAGGATCGCGATCGACTCGTCGTTGAAGGCGCGCATCCGCTCCCAGCCCTTGCGCTCGGCCTCGGCCGCCAGTCGCACCACGGTCGCCCGGGTCGGCGCGTCGAGGCGGTCGAACTCCTTGCGATTGACCACCAGCATGTTCTTCGGCAGCCAGGCGTTGACCGTGTGGTAATGGCTCAGGCTCTCCCAGATCTTGGAGTCGACACCGGTGGCGCCCGAGGTCATGGTCGAGTCGACCACGCCGGTGGCCAGCGCCTGCGACAGTTCCGCCGCCTGGATCGTCATCGGCTGCGCGCCGACCACCTGGGCGATGCGGCTGGTGGCAGGGTTGTAGGCGCGCCATTTCAGCCCCCTCATGTCGGCGGCAGAGCGCAGCTCGCGCTTGGCGTAGATGCCCTGTGGCGGCCAGGCAACCGCATACAGCAGCTGCAGACCGCGCTGCTCGAGGACGCGCTCGAGCACCGGCTTCTGCGCCTGATACAGACGCCAGGCATCGTCGAAGCTGGTGGCCAGGAACGGCAGCGAGTCCAGCCCGAACAGCGCGTTCTGGTTCACCAGCAGGCTCATCAGTACCTCGCCGATCTGCGCTTGACCGGTCTCGACTGCGCGCGCGATCTCGGGGGCGCGGAACAGCGAGCCGTTCGGGTGCACGACGATGCGCAGCCGGCCCTGGGTCTCCGACTCGATGTCGCGCGCGAGTTGCGTCAGCGTGACGGTGTGCGGGTTGGCGACCGGATAGCCGGTCGGCATGTCCCAGCGCGTCTGCGCCGAGACAGTGAGCGCGGCGGCGAGCAGGGCGCCGCCAATCGCGGTTGCGAACAGTCTCATGAGGTCTCCTCCGACGGGCTGCGGCGACAGATCGCCGCCTCGGGCAACCTAAACAGGGTGGCGGCCGAAGTCAAGAAATCGTCGATAAATCGTCGAGATGTTGCTACTCTGCGGCACGATCGACTCGGAGGAATCGTGCCGCGCAGCATCCGTCCCCGGCAGCAGGCGGCGCCAACGGCGCCCGCGGGCGGCAAGGCGCGCGCCGAGCAAGCGCCGCGGACGCAGCCGGCGCTGGTGTCGTCGGCGCATCTGGTGTCGCCGCGCAGTCAGCAGTTGTCGGAGTTCGAGTTCGGGCTGATCCTGGCGTCCAACGCCTTCATGCGCTGGGTCGTGCGCTGCATGGCCGCTGCAGGCCTGAAGGACCTGACGCCGCTCGAGGTGCTGCTGCTGCATCACGTCAACCATCGCGCGCGCGAAAAGAAGCTGGCCGACATCTGCTTCATGATCAATGTCGAAGACACGCACGTCGTCGCCTACGCACTGAAGAAGCTGGTTGCCCTCGGACTGTTGCGCAGCGAGCGGCGCGGCAAGGAGGCGCTGTTCTCGACCACGGACCGTGGCCGCGAGTTCATCGACCGCTACCGTGAAGTGCGCGAGACCTGCCTGGTGAGCGCGCTGCCGGCCGACGGCAGCGACAATCCCCGCCTGGGCGAACTGGCGGCGTTCCTGCGCGCTCTGTCGGGCATGTACGACCAGGCCGCCCGCGCGGCCGCCAGCTTGTGAGCGCGAGCGGCGCAGCCTCCGCCGGCTGGCAGTTCTGGATCGACCGCGGCGGCACCTTCACCGACATCGTCGCCAAGCGGCCCGACGGCGCACTCGTCACGCACAAGCTGCTGTCGGACAACCCCGAGCAGTATCGCGACGCGGCGCTCGCCGGCATTCGCCGGCTGCTGGGCGTGGCGCCCGGCGCGCCGATCCCGGTCGAGTCGATCGCGGCCGTCAAGATGGGAACGACGGTGGCGACCAATGCACTGCTCGAACGCAAGGGCGAACCGACGGTGCTCGTGATCACGCGCGGCTTTCGCGACGCGTTGCGCATCGCCTATCAGAACCGGCCGCGGCTGTTTGACCGGCACATCGTGCTGCCCGAGCTGCTGTATGCGCGCGTGATCGAGGCCGACGAGCGCATCGGCGCGCACGGCGAGGTCGAACGGCCGCTCGACGAAGCGCGGGTCCGTGCCGACCTGCAGGACGCCTTCGCGCAAGGGCTGCGCGCGTGCGCGATCGTGCTGATGCACGGCTATCGCTACACGCAGCACGAAGCGCGCATCGCCGCGATCGCGCGTGAAGCGGGCTTCCCGCAGGTGTCGGTCTCGCACCGGGTCAGTCCGTTGATGAAGCTGGTGGCGCGCGGCGACACGACCGTGGTCGACGCGTATCTGTCGCCGATCCTGCGCCGCTACGTCGAGCAGGTTGCCGCCGAACTGCCGGGCGTGCGGCTGCTCTTTATGCAAAGCAACGGCGGCCTGACCGACGCCTATCGCTTCCAGGGCAAGGACGCGATCCTCTCGGGTCCTGCGGGCGGGATCGTCGGCATGGTGCGCGCGAGCCTGGCGGCCGGCTTCGAGCGCGTGATCGGTTTCGACATGGGCGGCACCTCGACCGACGTTTCGCACTACGCCGGCGAATACGAGCGCGCGTTCGAAACGCTGGTCGCCGGCGTGCGCATGCGCGCGCCGATGATGAGCATCCATACGGTCGCCGCCGGCGGCGGCTCGATCCTGCACTTCGACGGCGCGCGGCTGCGCGTCGGCCCCGACTCCGCCGGCGCCAATCCGGGGCCGGCGTGCTACCGGCGCGGTGGACCGTTGACGGTGACCGACGCCAACGTGATGCTCGGCCGCATCCAGCCCGATTACTTTCCGCGCGTCTTCGGCCCCAACGCCGACCAGCCGCTCGACGCCGAAGTCGTTCGCGCCAGGTTCGCGGCGCTGGCCGCCGAGATCGAACGCGCGACGGGGCAGAAGAAGTCGCCCGAGGAGGTCGCCGCCGGCTTCCTCGACATCGCCGTCGGCAACATGGCCGAGGCGATCAAGCGCATCTCGGTGCAGCGTGGCCACGACGTGACCCAATACACGCTGACAGTCTTCGGCGGCGCCGGCGGACAGCACGCCTGCAGCGTGGCCGACGCGCTGGCGATGACCTCGATCTTCGCGCACCCGCTGGCCGGCGTGCTGTCGGCCTACGGCATGGGGCTCGCCGACCAAAGCACGATGCGCGAAGCGGCGGTGGAACTGCGCCTGACGCCGCAGGCGCTGCCGCAACTGGAGCAGCGGCTCGACGCGCTCGCCACTGAAGCGACGCGCGATCTGCTGGAACAGGGCGTGGCGCGCGAGCGCCTGCGCGTGGTGCGGCGCGTGCATCTGCGCTACGAAGGCACCGACTCGGCGTTGATCGTGCTCGACGCCGACGCCGACGCGCTGCGCGCGCAGTTCGATGCCGCGTACGCGCAGCGCTATTCGTTCCTGATGCCCGAGCGCGCGCTGATCGTCGAGGCGGTGTCGGTCGAGGCGATCGGCGCCGGCGACGCAGCGGAGGAATCGCAGCCGACGGTTGCGCCGCGCACGCTCGCCCTGCAGCCCGCGGCGCGCGTGCGCGCGTACTTCGACGGCGCCTGGTGCGACACGCCGCTGTACCTGCGCGCCGATACGTGGCCGGGCGATGCGATCGACGGCCCGGCGATCATCGCCGAGGCCAATGCGACCACCGTCGTCGAACCCGGCTGGCGCGCCGAGATCACGGCGCGCGACCACGTCGTGGCCAGGCGCGTGGCGGCGCGCAGGCAGCGCCAGGCGATCGGCACGCAAGTCGACCCGGTGATGCTGGAAGTCTTCAACAATCTGTTCATGTCGATCGCCGAGCAGATGGGTCTGCGGCTGCAGAACACCGCGCACTCGGTCAACATCAAGGAGCGGCTCGACTTCTCGTGCGCGCTGTTCGACGCCGAAGGAAGCCTGATCGCCAACGCGCCGCACATGCCGGTGCACCTCGGTTCAATGAGCGAATCGATCAAGACGGTGATGTGTGCCAACCGCGGCCGGATGAAGCCCGGCGACGCGTACGTCGTCAATGATCCCTACAACGGCGGCACGCACCTGCCCGACGTCACGGTGATCACGCCGGTGTTCGACCGCGCCGGACGCGAGATCCTCTTCTACGTCGGCTCGCGCGGCCACCACGCCGACATCGGCGGCATCACGCCCGGATCGATGCCGCCGTTTTCGAAGACGCTCGACGAAGAGGGCGTGCTGTTCACCAACTTCCAGCTCGTCGAAGGGCAGGGCGCAGAGCACCCCGGCCGGTTGCGAGAGCAGGAGTGTCTGCGACTACTGACCGGCGGGCCGTATCCGGCGCGCAATCCGCAGCAGAACCTCGCCGACCTGAAGGCGCAGATCGCAGCGAACGAAAAGGGGCGCGAGGAGCTGCTGCGCATGGTCGACCAGTTCGGGCTGGACGTGGTCGCCGCCTACATGCGCCACGTGCAGGACAACGCCGAGGAATCGGTGCGGCGCGTGATCACGGTGCTGCGCGACGGGAGTTTCGAGTACCGGCTCGACAACGGCGCCGTCATCAAGGTGCAGATCACCGTCGACCGCGCACGCCGCTCGGCGACGATCGATTTCACGGGCACATCGGCGCAGCTTGCGAACAACTTCAACGCCCCGTCTTCGATCAGTGTCGCCGCGGTGCTGTACGTGTTCCGCACGCTGGTCGACGACGAGATTCCGCTCAATGCCGGGTGCCTCAAGCCCCTGAAGATCGTCATTCCCGAAGGCTCGATGCAGGCGCCGCGCTATCCGGGCGCGGTCGTCGCCGGCAACGTCGAAACCTCGAGCTGCATCACCAACGCGCTGTACGGCGCGCTCGGCGTGCTCGCCTGCGCGCAGGCGACGATGAACAACTTCACCTTCGGCAACGCCCGCTACCAGTACTACGAGACGATCTCGGGCGGCTCGGGCGCGGGCATCGTCGATCTGGCCGCCGGCGCCGACTCGCAGGAAGGCTTCGACGGCACCGACGTCGTGCAGACCCACATGACCAACTCGCGGCTGACCGATCCCGAAGTGCTCGAATTCCGCTTCCCGGTGCGGCTCGAAAGCTACGCGATCCGCGACGGCTCGGGCGGCAAGGGGCGCTGGCGCGGCGGCAGCGGCGGCACGCGGCGCGTGCGCTTCCTTGAAGCGATGACGGCGTCGATCCTGTCGAACAACCGCGCCATCGCGCCTTTCGGCCTGGCCGGCGGTGAACCCGGCGAGCCGGGCCGCAATCGCGTGCTGCGCGCCGACGGGCGCAGCGAGGAGTTGCCGCACATCGGCAGCGTCGAGATGGCGCCGGGCGACGTCTTTGTCATCGACACGCCCGGTGGCGGCGGCTACGGCGGCGCGAACACGTGAAGGTCTCGCGGTCGGTGCAACGGACCCCGCGACCTGAGACCCGACGCTCACCGCTTCGACTCGGATTCCTCGGCCGGCGGCGGTTCGAAGAACGCCGCACCGTCCGAACCCTCGCCGGCCGGATCGGTCTCGCCGTCGGCATCGGGCAAAGGCCACTCCTCTTGCTGCATGTCGCCTTCGCCCGGCAGGATGAACAGATCGACCCCTTCGACGTCGAGCACCGGGCGCTCGCCCAGACCCATCAGCACGAGCTCCGGGTAGGCGATGATCACGCCGAGCATCACCACCTGCAAGACGACGAAGGCCAGCGCGCCCTTGTAGATGTCGATCGTGCGAAACGCGCCGATCGTCTTGCCGGTGACCGCGTCGGCATACTCAATCTTCGGCGCGACGCTGCGCAGGTAGAACAGCGAGAAGCCGAACGGCGGCGTGAGAAAGCTGGTCTGCAGGTTCATCGCCACCATCACGCCGAACCAGATCAGGTTGATCTCCATCAGCATGACGACGGGCAGCAGCAGCGGCAGCAGGATGAACGCGATCTCGAAGAAGTCGATGAAGAAGCCCAAAAAGAAAATCAGCGCGTTGACGAACAGCAGGAAGCCAAGCTGGCCGCCGGGCAGCTCTGCGAACAGCGCCTTGACCCAGATCGGGCCGTCGATCGCCTGAAAAGTCAGCCCGAAGGTCGTTGCGCCGATCAGAATGAACAGGACGAAGATGGCCAGCCGCGCCGACGCGTCCAGCGCCTGTGTGAACAGTAGGTAGCTCAGCCGCTTGCGCGCCATCGCCATGATCATTGCGCCGGTCGCGCCCATCGCGCCGCCCTCGGTCGGTGTCGCGATGCCAAGGAAGATCGTGCCCAGCACGAGGAAGATCAGCAGCAGTGGCGGGATCAGCACGAAGGTCACGCGCCGCGCCAGCTCGGACAGCAGGTTCAGCCGCAGCAGCTTGTCGAGCACGGCCAGCAGCCAGGCGGTGAAGATCGTGACCAGCAGCGAGATGACAATGGTTTCGTCGATCGGCGGCGGCGTCTGCGGATCGCCGCCCAGGGCCAGGCTGAGAGCCGCGTAGTTCTGGAAGAAGAGCACGAACACGACGGCCGACAGCAGCGTCAGGACGGCCAGCGACTTGTGGCCGCTCGAGCCGTTGGGCTCGTTGTAGATCAGCGCCTCGGGAGGCAGCGCCGGCAGCCACTTCGGGCGCGCGACGGCCAGGACCAGCATCGCCAGCATGTAGATCAGCACCAGCGCGAAGGCGGGGATAAAGGCCGCGCGGTACATGTCGCCCACACTCTGGCCGAGCTGATCGGCGATGACGATCAGCACGATCGATGGCGGGAGGATCTGCGCCAGCGTGCCCGAGGCGGCGATCACGCCCGCGGCCAGCGGGCGGTTGTAGCCGTAGCGCAGCATGATCGGCAGCGAGATCAACCCCATCGCGATCACGCTGGCGGCGACCACACCGGTGGTCGCGGCCAGCATCGCGCCGACGAAGATCACGGCGATGGCCAGCCCGGCGCGCATCGGCCCGAAGACCTGGCCGATCGTGTCGAGCAGGTCTTCGGCCATGCGGCTGCGTTCGAGAATCAACCCCATGAAGGTGAAGAACGGGATCGCCAGCAGCACGTCGTTCATCATGATGCCGAACAGCCGCAGCGGCAGGGCATTGAAGAACTCGGGCGGCACGATGCCGATCTGCACCGCGATCAGCCCGTAAACGATGCCGGTGGTGGCCAGTCCGAATGCGACCGGGAAGCCGGTCAGCAACAGCACCAGCAGGCTGGCAAACATCAGCGGCGCGAGGAGCCCTTCGGTCACTCTTCGCTCCTACCGTCGGCCTTTGCCGACCGGGCTTGTTGTTCGCGTTCGCGCTTGAGTTCCTCGAGCAGCTTCTCCTCCTGCGACAGCTCGGGCCTGGCGTGCGGATCAGGCGCGCGTCCGCAGAGGTAGGCCACGCGCTTGAACAGTTCCGACAGGCTCTGCAGCGCCAGCAGCGCGAAGCCGATCGGCACGAGGATGTACAGCGGCCAGCGCAGCAGGCCGCCGGGGCTGACCGAGATTTCCCAAGTGTCGATCGAGCGCGCCACCGGTGGCCACGACGACCAGATGATGAACAGGCACAGCGGAATCAGGAAGATGACGATGCCGACCACGTCGATCCAGACCTGGGCCCTGCGCGACAGCCTCTGCGCCAGCACATCGATGCGCACATGCTGGTCGTGCAGGAAGACGTAGCCTGCGCCGAGCATGAAGATCGCGGCGAACAGGTACCACTGCATCTCGAGCCAGGCGTTGGACGCCATGCCGAGGCTGTAGCGCGCGAGCGCGTTCAGAGTGCTGATCAGCACCGCAGCCAGCAGCAGCCAGAACAGGATGCGACCGAGCCGCTCGGTGAACCAGTCGACGCCGCGACTGAAGGCGAGGAGGGTGTTCATGCGGGGGAATCCTCGATGCGGTCGCACTGGCGTTGCAATGGCGCAGCCATCGCGAGCGAGTCGAGCCGACCGGCGTGCGAGCCGGCACCAAAGACGAAGGTCGCAGCCGCGGGGCGGCAAGCGCCCGGCGGCTGCGGTTCAGAGCGCGCGCTCAGCTCGGGCGGCGCTTTTCGGCGCCAGCGGCCGGGCGCGGGCGCAGCGCGTCGGCCATGAAGTTGTCGAACGCGTTATCGGTGAAGCGCAACCAACCGACCACTTCGCGCTGGAAGCCGGTGTAGCTGTCGTACAGGCGCTTGAAATCGGCATTGGCAACGGTCATCCCCGCGTACATGCGCTGGGCATGGTCGAAGAAGGATTGGAGAACCGGACGCGGGAAGGCGCGCAATTGGGTGCCGCCTGCGATCAGGCGGCGCAGTGCGGCCGAGTTGCGCGCGTCGTAGCGAGCCATCATGACCGTATTGGCCTCGTGCGCGGCGGCGATGAAGGCCTCGCGGTAGTCGGTCGGCAGCGCCTCCCAGGCGCGCAGGTTGACCAGCCAGCCCAGGGCCGAGCCGCCCTCCCAGAAGCCCGGGTGGTAGTAGAAGCGTGCGACCCGCTGGAAGCCCAGCCTCTCGTCGTCGTGCGGACCGATGAACTCGGCGGCATCGATCGTGCCGCGCTCGAGCGCCGAGTAAATCTCGCCGCCGGGGATCTGCTGCGGCACTGCGCCGGCCGCGTGCCAGACGTTGCCGCCCAGGCCCGCAATGCGCATCTTGAGACCGCGGACGTCGTCCATCGTGCGAATTTCCCGACGAAACCATCCGCCCATCTGCGTGCCAGTGTTGCCCGAGAGGATGAACACCATGCCGCGCGGGCGCAGCCAGGCGTTGAACAGTTCCTGGCCGCCGCCTTCGAACCACCAGGCGTTGTGCCCGCGGAAGTTCAGGCCGAACGGAATCGCACCGCCGAAGGCCCAACTCGCGTCCTGACCCACGTACCAACCCGAGAAGACATGCGCGCAATCGATCGTGCCGGCACCGACCGCGTCGGCGGCCTGTGGCATCGGCACGATCTCGCCTGGCGGAGCGACCGTGATCTGGAAGCGCCCGCCGGTGGTGTCGCCAATGCGCTTTGCGGCGCCCTGGGAGGTACCGAAGACCGTATCGAGAGACGCCGGGAAGCCGGACATGCCGCGCCAACGAACGGGGGGCATGGCTGCGTTGGTGATGGCGGGTGCGGCCAAGAGTGCCGCGCCGGCACCGGCACCCGCGCCCGCGCGCGAGAGAAATGAACGACGTTCCATGTCTGTGTCTCCACGGTCAATGACGTTGATGACGAGTCCGCGCGCGGCAGACGCGCCGGCCCGCGCTCGCTGGTGCGGCGCGGGTCGAGCGCCACTGGGTTCTCGGCCCTCGGTGCTGTCGGCGCTCGCGGCCACACTAGCGTGGGTGAGTTGCGCCCGTAACTGTCGGAAACACTCTATCGAGCCGAATTGGGGCGCGATCCGTGACGGACACCGATCGCTGCGGACTCGCCTCGGGCGACTCGGACTCCCGAATCCCTTGTCCGGGAAAGCCCGTAGTAGGGGAGTCGACCGCGCGGCGGTGGCGCTCACGTCGCGCACGAGATCACACGGGGTCGAAGCCGTGGCGTCATGGGGCCAGTTCCGGGCGACTTCGCCGTGGCGGATACGGCGGGCGGCGGATGCGTCGGCGCAGCGGCGTCCGACCTTGAGCACCGACATGCGGCGATTACGTGCCGGGGTCTGCGCCATTTCGACGCATCGGCGCCACTGGACGCCCCGAATAATCGCTGCTGATCCGTGCACCGCCGCATCGGCCCGCCGCCCATGAACGCTCCCGAACGAGTCGCGCCCGCCGTGCACCAGGTCCTCGACACGGTGTCGATCTGTTACGCGCCGCTGATCGACCGTCACCGCAAGGCGATCGGCACGCGGCTGACGCTACTGTCGCTGCGGCCGCAGGAGCGGCCCGCGGTCGGTGCGGTGCTAACGGCGTTGAACGCCGTCTGGCCCGACGCCAGCGCGCCGGTGCTGGTGGCACCGCTCGACGCCACGCTCGAGCGCAGCGCCGAGACCTGGCCGGCGCCGAAGAACGCGGTGCTCGAGGTCGCCGCCGGCGCGCTGCGTGATCCCGAAGCGCAGGCGACCGCGCAGCGCCTGTTTCGCGACGGCAAGCGCCTGGCACTGCGCGGCCGGCCGGAGGCGCCGCTGCCACCGGCGCTGCTGTCGTGCTTCGAGTCGGCGCTGATCCACATCAAGGAAGATCGGCGCGTGAGCGCCGACGGCCGGCCGCTGGCACCGGCGAACGGGGCACAGGCACAGCGGCGGATGCCGTTCATCATCACCGGCGTGCAGACGGTGGCCGATGTCGACGCCGCTTTCGAGAGGGGCGCTGCCGCCAGCGTCGGCTGGCCGCTGGACGACGAGCAGCACCGGGCGATGCGGCCGCTGCAGCCGGGGCAGGCGGTGGTGCTCGAACTGCTGCGCCTGGTGCGCGACGACGCCGAGCTGTCGAAGATCGACGCCACGCTCAAGCGCGACCCGGCCCTCGCCTTCAAGCTGCTGCGGCTGGTGAACTCGGCCGCCTTCGGCCTGCCGGTGCAGATCACGAGCTTCCAGCACGCGGTGATGATGCTCGGCTACAAGAAGATGATGCGCTGGCTGTCGCTGCTGCTGGCCACGGCGAGCAAGGACGCCAACACCTTTCCGCTGATGCACGCGTCGATCCGGCGCGGCATGTTCCTTGAGTTCGTCGGCGGCGCCGACGCCTCCTCCGAAGTGCGCGACGAGCTGTTCATCGCCGGCGCCTTCTCGATGCTCGACCGGATCACCGGTGCGCCCTTCGAGCAGTTGTTCGAGCTGATCTCGCTGTCTGAGAGCGTGACCGACGCGATCGTGCGGCGCGCCGGTCCCTACGCGCCCTACCTGGCGCTGATCGAGTCGATCGAACGCTCCGACCCGATCGGCATGGCGCGCCAGCTCGAGCACCTGGCGATGCCGGTGTCGAACTGCAACGAGGCGCTGCTCAAGGCGATGCACGCCGCCAACACGCTCGACGGCGATCTGTAGCGCCGGCGGGCCGCCCGGCCCGCCTACAATCGGCCGGCACTTCGTGCGCTGCCGGACCCCGGTCCGGCGCGATGCCTGCAACCGACCCGCCACGCACGCCTGCGGCCCCCCGCGCCGCCGCCGGCGCCGATTCCGATGACGACCCCCGACACCTTTCTCGCGCTCGACGGTCCGTGTGCGCTGGCGCCGTTTCGCGCCGAACGTCTATTGCAGCGGCTGCGCGCAGTCGAGCCGGCGCTGGCCGCGGTCGCCGCCCGCCACATCCATTACGTGCACCTGCGCGGCGCCGTCGACCATGCGCGGCTCGCGGCGCTGCTCGACTACGGCCAGCCGCTGCGCCAGACGCTGCCGGCGGCCGAGGTCTTCGACGTCGTGCCGCGCCTGGGAACGATCTCGCCCTGGGCGAGCAAGGCCACCGACATCGCGCACAACTGCGGTCTGGCCGCGGTGGTGCGCATCGAGCGCGGCACGCGCTACTTCGTGGCGCTGGACGGCGCAGGCCTGAGTGCGGCGCTGCGCGAGAAACTGGCCGCGCTGCTGCACGATCGGATGACCGAGAGCGTGCTCGCCGCCGACAGCCCGGCGGCGCTGCTGTTTCGCGAGCTGGCGGGCAAGCCGATGCAGTCGATCGGCCTCGACGGCGACGGGCGCGCGGCGCTGGTGCGCGCCAACCGCGACCTCGGGCTGGCGCTGTCGGAAGACGAGATCGACTACCTGCTCGCCGCCTACCGCGAGCTCGGGCGCGATCCGACCGACGTCGAGCTGATGATGTTCGCGCAGGCCAACTCCGAGCACTGCCGGCACAAGATCTTCAACGCCCGCTGGATCGTCGACGGCGAGCCGCAGCCCGATTCGCTGTTCGCGCTGATCCGCGCCACGCACGCGGCCGCGCCGCAGGGCACGGTGGTCGCCTACAGCGACAACGCGGCGGTGATCGAAGGCCGCGTCGCGCGCCGCTTCGGGCCGCACTCAGACCATCCGCCGGGCGCCTTCGGCAGCGTGTATTCGGGACGCGACGAGCTCGTGCACACGGTGTTCAAGGTCGAGACGCACAACCATCCGACTGCGATCTCGCCCTATCCGGGTGCGGCCACCGGCGCCGGCGGCGAGATCCGCGACGAGGGCGCCACCGGCCGCGGCGCCCGGCCCAAGGTCGGCCTGTGCGGATTCTCGGTCTCGCACCTGCGGCTGCCCGGGGCGCGCCGCGCCTGGGAAGCCGACGCCGACGTCACCGCGGCCGCAGCCGGCAGCGGCGACTACGGCTTTCCCGCGCGCATCGCCGATGCGCTGGCGATCATGATCGACGGTCCGATCGGTGCCGCCGCCTTTAACAACGAGTTCGGCCGGCCCAGCCTGGTCGGCTACTTCCGCAGCTTCGAGGCCAACGTCGGCGGCCGCCGCTACGGCTATCACAAGCCGATCATGATCGCCGGCGGCATCGGCAACATCAGTGCCGAGCAGACGCACAAGCTCGACCTTCCGCCCGGCACGCTGCTGGTGCAACTCGGCGGTCCCGGCATGCGCATCGGCCTGGGCGGCGGCGCCGCCTCCAGCGTCGGCGCTGGCAGCAACACCGAGCAGCTCGACTTCGACTCGGTCCAGCGCGGCAACCCGGAGATGCAGCGCCGCGCGCAGGAGGTGATCGACCGCTGCGTCGCCCTCGGCGAGGGCAACCCGATCCTCAGCATCCACGACGTCGGCGCCGGCGGCTTGTCGAACGCGCTGCCGGAGCTGGCGCACGCCGCCGGGCGCGGCGCGCGCTTCGAGCTGGAGCGGATCCCGGTCGAGGAAAGCGGCATGAGTCCGCTCGAGATCTGGTGCAACGAGTCGCAGGAGCGCTATGCGCTGGCGATCGCGCCCGAGGCGCTGCCGGCCTTCGACTGGCTGTGCCGGCGCGAGCGCTGTCCATACGCGGTGGTCGGCCGCATCAGCGACGACGAGCAACTGCGGGTCGAGCGCGCCGACCAGTCGCCGGCAGTGAACCTGCCGATGAACGTGCTGCTCGGCAAGCCGCCGAAGATGCTGCGCCAGGTGCGGCGCGTGCCGCGCGCGCTGCCGGCGATCGACACCACGACGATCGACCTGGAACGAGCGGCGCTCGATGTGCTGCGCCATCCGACCGTGGCCAGCAAAGCCTTCCTGGTGACGATCGGCGACCGCAGCGTCGGTGGTCTGTGCAGCCGCGATCCGCTGGTCGGACCCTGGCAGGTGCCGGTGGCCGACTGTGCGCTCGCCTTGCTCGACTACTGTGGCTACTCGGGCGAGGCGATGGCGATCGGCGAGCGCGCGCCGCTGGCGATCATCGACGCCGCTGCGGCTGCGCGCATGGCGATCGGCGAGGCGCTCACCAACCTCGCCGCCGCCGACGTCGATCCGGCGCGCGTGAAGCTCTCGGCCAATTGGATGGCGGCCTGCGGCGAGCCGGGCGAGGACGCGCGGCTCATCGACGCGGTGCGCGCCGCCAGCACGTTGTGCCGCGAACTCGCGATCAGCATCCCGGTCGGCAAGGACTCGTTGTCGATGAAGACCGCCTGGAACGACGGCGGCGAGAGCAAGCAGGTGACGGCACCGGTGTCGCTCGTGGTCTCGGCGATGGCGCCGGTCGACGACGTGCGGCGCGCGCTCACGCCGCAGCTCGACCCGGGCGCCGAGACGCTGCTGCTGCTGGTCGATCCGGCCTGCGGCCGGCAGCGACTCGGCGGCTCGATCCTGGCGCAGGTCTGCAGCCAGATCGGCGACGAGGCGCCCGACCTTGAAGAGCCGCCGCGGCTCGCCGCGGCACTGCGCGCGGTGCGCGCGCTCAACGCCGCCGGCAAGCTGCTCGCGGTTCACGACCGCTCCGACGGCGGCCTGTGGGCGACGCTGGCCGAGATGGCCTTCGCCGGCCGCTGCGGCATCACGATCAACATCGACCTCGTTGCCATCGATCCGGTGGCCGCCGACTGGGGCGACTACAAGATCCGCGCCGACCAGGTCGGCGTGCGCCGTCACGAGCAGACACTGCGCGCGCTGTTCAACGAGGAACTCGGGCTGGTGCTGCAGATCCGCGCCGCCGACCAGGCCGAGGTCATGCAGGTGCTGCGCGCGCACGACCTGGGCGCGTACTCGCAGGTCATCGGCCGGCCCAACGCGAGCGACCGGATCGAGGTCTGGCGCGACGGCCGCTGCGTCTTCGGCCGGCCGCGGGTCGAACTGCAGCAGGCCTGGAGCGAGGTGAGCTGGCGCATCGCCCGCCTGCGCGACCACCCGGACTGCGCCGACCAGGAGTACGCGCGCATCGGCGGGGCCGAGGACACGGGCCTGCATTGGGCGCTGACCTTCGATCCGGCCGAGGACATCGCGGCGCCGATGATCGCGCTGGGGGCGCGACCGCGGATCGCGATCCTGCGCGAGCAGGGCGTCAACTCGCAGTACGAGATGGCGAGCGCCTTCGACCGTGCCGGCTTCACCGCGGTCGACGTGCACATGACCGACCTGGCCTCGGGCCGCGTGCGGCTCGCCGACTTCAAGGCACTGGCCGCCTGCGGCGGTTTTTCCTACGGCGACGTGCTCGGCGGAGGCGGCGGCTGGGCCAAGAGCATCCTGCTCAATCCGCCACTGGCTGAGCAGTTCGCCGCCTTCTTTGCGCGCGCCGACAGCTTCGCGCTTGGCGTGTGCAACGGCTGCCAGATGATGAGCCAGTTGGCGCCGATCATCCCCGGCGCGCAGCTTTGGCCGCGCTTCGAGCGCAATTTGTCCGAGCAGTTCGAGGGCCGGCTGGTGATGGTCGAGGTGCTCGACTCGCCGTCGCTGTTTCTCGCCGGCATGGCCGGCAGCCGGATGCCGATCGCCAACGCGCACGGCGAAGGCCGCGCCAGCTTCGCTTCGCCGCAGGCGCTGCAGCAGGCGATCGAGCAGCGGCTGGTGGCGGCGCGCTACGTCGACTCGCAGGGCCGCGCGACCGAACGCTATCCGTACAACCCGAACGGCTCGCCGCAGGGGATCACGGCGCTGACCACGCCCGACGGACGCTTCACGATCGTCATGCCGCACCCGGAACGCGTGCGCCGGACCGTGCAGATGAGCTGGCGACCGCCTGGGCAGGGCGAGGATTCGCCGTGGATGCGGATGTTCCGCAACGCGCGGCGCTGGCTCGGGTGAACCAGTAACGCGTTTCGGGCAATCCTGGCGACGTCCATTTGTGCGAACGCAGCACCGGCGTGCAGGCGGCGGCTACAGTGCCAGAGCCGTCGCGGGCGGTCACCGAATCGTCCGGGCGTTCACCACGGAGGTCAGACATGCTCAAGCCACTTGCAGTCGCAGCCCTGCTCACGGCGGGATCGCTGGCAGCCCTACCGGCGCACGCGCAGGCACGCGCCGCCGACTGGGGAAGCTATCTTGGAGTCGCCATCGGCGACTCCGACCTGGATACCACGCTCAAGATCTACGGCGGGCAGTCGCTGACCCCGCAATGGGGCTGGGAGGCGAGCTACATCGACTTCGGTTCGAAGACCCATCGCGCGACCACCACCGAGGCCTGGGCTCTGGGCGGCTCGCTGGTCGGCAAGCTGCCGCTCAGTCCGCAGGTCTCGGCCTTCGGCAAGGTCGGCGTCTATTACGTCGACTCGGAAGTGCGCGCTGCCACCTTCACGGCCTCCGATACCAGCCTCGAGCTGGGCGCCGGCGTCGGCGTGCGTTTCGCGGTCAGCCCGCAGGTCTCGCTGCGGGTCGAGGTGGAGAGCATCGGCGGCGAGGGCGGCGACGTGATCAGTCTCGGCGCTCAGTTCCGCTTCTAGAGCCTGTCCCCGACTCGATCGGGGACGCGACCGCCAGCGAAACGGGGCGCCGCGGCGCCCCTTTCGTCGATCAGCGGCTTGAGGCGCGCTAGCGGATCCGAGCCTTGCTCTGCAGCTCGGCAGCGAAGGCCTGGACGCGCTGCTGCTGCAGCATCTCGCGGATCTGGCCCTGCACCTGCTCGAGCGGCGGGAACTGCGCCTCGCGCGTGTCGTCGAGCCGGATCACGTGCCAGCCGAACTGGGTCTGCACCGGTTGCTCGGTGAACTTGCCCTTCTCCAGCTTCACCAGGGCATCGGCAAAGGGCTTGACGTAGGCGTCCGGGCTGGCCCAGTCGAGATCGCCACCTTTGGCGGCCGAACCCGGATCCTTGCTGCGCTTGGCCAGTTCCTCGAACTTCGCCCCGCGCCGCAACTGCTCGACGATCGCGCGCGCTTCGTCTTCCTTCTCGAGCAGGATGTGGCGCGCGCGGAACTCGCGCGAACCGGCCTTGGCCTTCTGTTCCTCGTACAGTTTCTTGATCTCGGCGTCGGTGACCGGCCGGCGCTCGAGTTCGTCGCGCATCAGCGCCTGGATCAGCGTGTTCTGGCGCTGCACGTCGAGCTGGAACTTGACGTCGGGCTTCTCGGCCAGGCCGCGGCGGCTCGCTTCCTGCAGGAAGACCTCGCGCCGGATCAGCTCCTGCTTGACCATCTCGCGCAACTGCGACGAGTCGTGCTGGCCCTGCTGCTGCATCTGCTTGACCCAGGCGTCCTCGCGGGACTTGGGAATCGGCCGGTTGTTGACGGTGGCAATGTTCTGGGCCAGCACGCTGGAGGCGGCAAGCGCCAGCGAAACGAAGACAATCGCGCGATACATCTGCTCAGGGTCCTTGCGAGGGGGTAGGGGCCACGTCGCCACGTGCTTCCTCGGGCGAGTGCAGCGACATGGATAGCGCGTGGATCTCGTCGCGCATCATGGGGCCAAGGGCATCATACACAAGGCGATGGCGCGCCATTCGGGAAAGTCCCTGGAAGCGCGCGCTGACCAGGCGCAACCGGTAGTGGCCGCCGCCGCGGCGCGCCCCCTCGTGGCCGGCGTGCTGCGCGCTGTCGTCGTCGACTTCGATCTGCAGCGGCTGCAGCGCGTGCAATCGCTGGCGGATGCGATCGGGGGTGGTCGGGTCGGGCATGGAGATCTCCTGGGTCGATGGCTGCCGCCGCTGGCCTGCGAGCAGGGTCGGGTCAGCGCCGTCGGCGGCGGCGCGCAAGGGCAGGGCGGTGGCTTGCTGCGACCGTCACTCGCCTGGTGTCGCTTCGAAGCGCAGCGCCGCCGAATTGATGCAGTAGCGCAGACCGGTCGGCGGTGGCCCGTCGGGGAACACGTGGCCGAGATGCGCATCGCAGCGATTGCACAGGATCTCGGTGCGGATCATGCCGTGACTCGCGTCGCGCGCCTGACGGACGCAGTCGGCTGCGACCGGCTCGAAGTAGCTCGGCCAGCCGCAGCCCGAGTCGAACTTGGTGTCCGACGCGAACAGGGCCGTGCCGCAGCATACGCAGCGGTAAATGCCACGCTCGTGGTGGTCCCAGTAGCGACCGCTGAACGCGGGCTCGGTCGCCTTGCGGCGCGTGACCTCGAACTCCAGAGGCGACAGGCGCTGGCGCCAGGGGTCGTCGGACTTTTCGTCGTGTTTCATCGGCAATCTCTCCGAAGACAGGCGCGAGCGGGCATCGGTTCCGCGTCTGCCGCTGGCGCTGCGCGATCCGCCGCCCGGACCGGCCGGGGTCGAGACCCAGGCGCACCTCGCGCTAGCGCGCCACCTGGGTTTCGACTGGGAGCAGGGGCTGCGGTTCTGCGACCGGTGCATCGAGCGAACTTCGGGTCCGACCGAACCGGCGCTGCCGAGGCCAGAGTTGACGCTTGCGGCAGCGGTCATGGAAAGGCGAGATCGACCGATCGTGACCGGCGACGCATAGCCGCAGCTTATGGAGTTCATCGAGAATTCGTTGTGGACGCCAAGCGTAGCAGCCGACACCATTGCCGACATCACCCGGAGCAGACTATGAACAAGTCCGAGGTGCCGCAGATATGAGATGGTGGGCGTCTACTGCGAGACGATCAAGAACCTCATGGACGAGGAGTTTGTCGACGCCATTTTGAGTGCGAACGACTGCAGCATGAAGGTCAAACGCGAGCCTGACCCCAAGGTCGCCCCAGTGCGCGCAACTTTGTCGGGCAAGTTCCTGTCGTACAGGCCCTGGTAACGCCGGCAGCGCGATGAGCGCGCGCGATCCGCACCGCTTTGTCAACGAGCTCGGGGCCGAGTCCGTGCAGCGCCTCGTCGCGCGGCTGGAGGCACGCGCGAAGGACGCGGTGTTCACGCGCCTGTTCGAGCAGTACGCGCACGAGTTGCCGCATGCAGCCTCGGCACACCTACTTGAGATCGGCTGCGGCACCGGCGCGATGGTGCGTGCTCTCGCTGCGCGGCCTGGCTTCGAGGCCACGGTGTTGGGCGTGGACCACAGCCCGGTGTTTGTCGCAGCGGCGCGGTGCTTCGCGCGCGAGGCGGGCCTGCCGCCGGAGCGCTTCGCTTTCGAGGTTGGCGACGCCCAGTCGCTCACGCTAGCCGATGCTTGCTTCGATGCCGTCTTCGCGCACACGCTCCTGAGCCACGTCGGCCATCCGCGCGCGGTGCTGGCCGAGATGGCGCGCGTGCTGAAGCCCGGCGGGCTAATGGTGGTGTTCGACGGCGACTACTCGTCGATGACCTTCCGGCACCCCGACCGCGCCTTCGGTCGCCGCATGGACAATGCGCTGGTGACGGCGAGCTTTGCCAACCCGCACGTGATGGGTGAGCTGCCAAGCCTCGCGCCCGCGCTCGGACTCGAACTGACTGGCACCCGCGGCGACTCGGTGGCCGAGATTGGCCGGGCGAGCTACTTCAAGTCGTTCGTTGACACCTATGCGCCTTACATCGTCGCCGGCGGCCTGGCGACGCAGGCCGAGGTCGACACCTGGCTCGCGGAGCTGTGCCGCGCGATGCAGGAGGGCGAATTCTTTGCCTCCTGCAGCTACTACACCTACTACCTGCGCAAGCGCTGATGCGGTGCTGGCGGTCAGTCGACTGCCACCTCGGTGCTCACCGCCTGCGGCAAGGCTGTCGCGCTGCGGCGTTCTGCGCTCCAGCGCATCGCCATCTCGCCGAAAGCCAGGCTCGCTGCGCTGCGGTAGGTGCCGCGCCGACAGATCAGCGCGATCGAGTGATGCGGCATCTGCGGCAGCAGCGGCAGGAACTGCATCCCGGGCCACAGCTGCGCCATCGACATCGGCAGCACGGTGACGAGGCGGTCGAGTCGCACCGACTGCACCAGCATGTTCAGCGAGTTGGTCTCGATCGCCACGCGCGGCGCGATGCCGTACTCCAGGCAGTACAGGTCGAAATGGCGTCTGAGCGCGAACTTGCTTGACAGCAGCACCAACGGCTGGCGCTCGAGTTCGGCCGCGTCGATCAACGAGCGCTGCTGCCGTGCTAGCTCATGACGCGAACCGAACGCCAGACCGATCGCCTCGACGAACAGCAGTTCCTGCTCGAGAGCGGCGGACATCGACTCGGAGGCCAGCGAGCCCGAGAACACGATGCCGATGTCAATCTCGTCGCAGGCCACACACGATTCGATCTCGTGCTGCGACATCTCCTCAGCCGACAGAGCGATGCCCGGGTACTGCGCGACGAAGTGCTCCAGCAGCGGCGTCGCGAGGAACTCGGTGATCGGGGTCATTCCTATCCGTAGATTCCCTCGGGTGAGGTCCTGCACCGCATGAATCGCGCGCGTGCCGGCCTCGAGCTCCGCCAGCGCCTTGCGCGCGTGCTCGAGATAGACGTAGCCAGCGTCGGTGAGGCGCGTAACCCTACCGCTGCGATCGAGCAGCTGCGCGTCGAGCACTTTCTCGAGCAGCCGGATCTGCTGCGACAGTGTCGGCTGCGAGACGTGCAGGGCCTCGGCCGCACGCGTGAAGCTCTGGTGTTCGGCCACCGCAAGCAGGTAGCGGATCGAACGGGGAAACACCAGCCTCGACTTCATAAGGGTTGCCTATCCAGCGGAGAAGAAATCCATCTTGGACATGTGCCATGCGAGCTTGTAATACTAGCCAAGCCCACCCGCAATGGGCGACTACACCGGCACGCTAGAACGAACCAGGAGATGAACGTCCATGACGTCTGACACCAGGAAGGCGGTGCTGAATCATCTGAACCTCGTCGGTCAGATGCAGCCGGCGCTGCACCGGCCCACGCACGCGCCGTACCCCGACGCCATCACGCATGAACTGTACCGGGCCTACACGCGCTCGTCGCACGACATCGGCGGCGAGCCCGACATCCCGGTCGCTTGGGAAGAAACCCAGGACGAGGCGTGGGGCGCGCGCGCCTACGTCACCTGCGAGTGCCTGGCCTGGCGCGGCGTCTGGTGCGCCGAGGAGCGCCGGCGCAAGCAGAACGTCGACCTCGGCCAGACGATGTATCTCGGCCTGCCGTACTACGGCCGCTGGCTGCTGTCGGCCGCGCGCATCCTGGTGGACCGCGAGCACATCACGCTCACGGAACTGATCAACAAGATCGACGAGGTGAAGAAGCGCCATGTCTCACGATAGGACCCATCACGCAAAGATCGCCACCGGCAAGGGCGACCCGCAGTGCTTCAAGGGCACCTGCGGCCCGGCGAAATTCAAGGTCGGTGATCGCGTGCGCATCCGCGATCTGCCGGACGTGTTCTACACGCGCTGCCAGACGTACACGCGCGGCGCCGTGGGCCATGTGGCCGTCGTCACGCACGAAAGCCCGGCGCCCGAAGACGAGGCGTGGGGCCACGTCGACAAGCCCGAGTGGTTCTACATCGTGCGCTTCAAGCAGAAGGATCTGTGGCCCGAGTACCCGGACGCCTTCGCCAACGACACGCTGCAGACCGAATTCTCCGAGCGTTGGCTCGAGGCAGCCTGACCCACGCACAGAGGACGATTCGAATGTCAAGCAAACACGACCATGACCACGGCCACGCGCACCCCGCCGCGCCGATGGTAGACGAGATCAGCGACTTCGAGGCGCTGGAGATCGCGGTGCGCGAACTTGCCATCGAGAAGGGGCTGTTCACCGCCGAGGACCACCGCAAGTTCACCGAATTCGCGGAGCACATCGGCCCGACACCGGCCGCCCGCTTGGTGGCTAAGGCATGGCTCGACCCAGAGTACAAGAAGCTCGCCCTCACCGATGCGATCAAGGCGAGCCTCGCGGTCGGTGTGAACTGGCTCAACCCAACCGGCTTCGGTACCCCGAGCGACTACACCGACCTGCGCGTGCTCGAGGACACGCCCCGGGTCAAGCACGTGGTGGTCTGTACGCTGTGCTCGTGCTACCCGCGGCCGATTCTCGGCTTTCAGCCTGAATGGTACCGCACGCCGAACTATCGCCGCCGCCTCGTGCGCTGGCCGCGCCAGGTTCTCGCCGAGTTCGGCCTCGTGCTGCCACCCGAGGTGGAGGTGCGCGTCGAGGACTCGAACCAGAAGTGCCGCTTCATCGTGATGCCGCTGCGCCCCGCTGGCACCGAAGGCTGGAACGAGGATCAGTTGACCGCGATCGTCACGCGCGATTGCCTGATCGGCGTGGCGCAGCCGCGGCCCGGCGTGACGAGCAACGTCAAGATGCCGCTGCATCTGGCTAAAAACCCGGCGCACCACTAGGAGCGAGCGAGATGGTCGCGACACCGCAAGGCGCCGAGTGGACTCCGGTGCCTCTGCTTGAGGATATCAAGTCGCACGGCCGCACCTGGGGCGATCTGGCGCAGCAGTACGGCGTCACCAACCCGGATCCGCCGTGGAAGACCAGCCTCGAGGGCATGTGCGAGGCGCTCGGCGCCGGCACCTGTTCGTCGGCCGATGCGGCCGAGAAGCACTGGCTCGCCGGCCGCTCCGACCGCGCCGACCTCGACGCGCCGCTGCCGGCGCTCGAGCGGCGCTGGGAGGAGGACGAGTTGGCCGCCACGCTCTACAAGGATGTGCCATTCCCCGAGCGCCAGGTGCTGGCGCTGGCGCACTCGCTGATCAAGCGCGGCCTCATTGACGAGGCGAGCCTCGCAGAGCGGCTGCGCAAGGTACACGAGCGACTGTCGGCCGCCTGACAAGAGAGACGGCCCGCGCGCTATCCGACGAGTGGCGTGACGCCGCGCGCGCGCTCGGCCGGCCGCCCCGCAGTTCGAGAAAGGGATGATCGGTGTCTATACGCGGCGTCAACATCGACATCGAGGGCTTGAGCTTTCGCTACTCGAACCGCGGCCCATTGGTGTTCAGCGAGATCGAGTTGTGTTCGCCGCGCGGCGAGGCGCTGGCCATCGTCGGGCGCTCGGGCTGCGGCAAGTCCACGCTGCTGCACATCATTGCCGGCCTAAGCCGCGCGACCACCGGCGTGGTGCGCTTCGATGACAAGAAGATCGACGGAGCGTCGCCGCGCTGGGTGATGATGTTTCAGGCGCCGCACCTATTTCCGTGGATGAAGGTGACGCAGAACGTCGGCGTCGGGCTGCGATTCGCCCGCTGGCCCGAGAAGGAGAAGGCCGAGCGCGTGAACGAGGTGCTGCGCTTGGTGGAGCTAACCGAATTCGCCGACACCAATGTGCAGGATCTCTCCGGCGGCCAGCAGCAGCGCGTGGCGCTCGCGCGCTCGCTCGTCATGGAGCCCGAACTCCTGCTACTCGACGAGCCATTTTCGGCGCTCGACGCCTTCACGCGCGCCTCGCTGCAGCGTGACGTGCGCTCGATCGCCAAGCAACTCGGGTTCAACCTCATCATCGTCACGCACGATATCGACGAGGCCGTGCTGATGGCCGACCGTGCGCTGATCATGGCCGGCAAGCCGGGCCGGCTGGTGCACGAGCTGCAGGTGCAGCTGCCCGATCCGCGGCATCGCCAGGATGCGAACGTGCAGACCATGCGCGCGCGCCTGATGGATGCGTTCGAGACCGCCGCCTTGGTGGAAGGGGGGGCCGGGCAATCCGGGGAGGCCGTGCGCATGCCGGTCTGAGGCCACCCCGAACCGGCGAAGGGCTACAGACCCTGTCGAACAACCCAGGAGACAGCGATGATCCCGACCTCACACGAGCCGTACAGCATCATCCCGCACGACCCGCTCGCCACGCCGTGGCTCGACTACGGCACCCACGGCGACGGCATCAACGATCCGAACCTGATCGTCGAGTACGACCCGCTGTTCGCCGGCGCCTTCGGCCCCGCGATCAGCCGCCGCGACATCATGAAGTTCGCCGGCTACGGCGCTTTGGGCGGCATCGCGCCCACCGGCTCCACCTGGGCGCAGGAGCGCAAGTTCGACCCAGTCATCAAGATCGGCTACGTGCCGATCACCGATGCGGCGGCGCTGCTTGTGGCGCACGAGATGGGCTTCTTCAAGAAGGAAGGGCTTGATTCCGAGCCGCCAACGCTGCTGCGCACCTGGCCAGCGCTGGTGGAGGCGTTCGCATCGCATCGCACCAACCTGACCCACATGCTCATCCCGATCCCAATCTGGATGCGCTACAACAACAAATTTCCCGTCAAGATCACGGCCTGGAACCACACCAACGGCTCGGGCATCGTCGTTCACAAGGACGCCGGCATCAATTCGCCGAAGGACTTCGGCGGCAAGCAGTTCGCGATTCCGTTCTGGTACTCGATCCACAACATCATTTCGCAACTCCTGATGCGCGACGCCGGCATCACGCCGGTGATCCGCCCGCAGGGCGCCAAGCTCGCGCCCAACGAGTGCAACTTTATCGTGCTGGCGCCGCCGGACATGCCGCCGGCGCTCTCGGCGCGTTCGATCGACGGCTACTGCGTCGCCGAGCCGTTCAACGCTCTGGGTGAACTGCGCGCCAATGGCAAGATGTTGCGCATGACCGGCGACGTGTGGAAGGGCCACCCGTGCTGCGTGGTGGTGATGCACGAGGCCGATACGGTGGACCCGGCGCGCGTCGCGTGGGCACAGGCGGTCAACAATGCCATCGTCGTCGCGCAGATCCACCTACATGAGAACCGCGCCGCGATGGCCGACATGCTATCGCGCGACGGCAAGAACTACCTGCCGTTCCCGAAGGAGGTGGTGCAGCGCGCGATGCTTCTGTACACGGTGCCATACCCGAGCAACCCCGACGCGATCAAGCACCCCGAGTGGGGCATGGACCGGATCAACTTCCAGGGTTGGCCGTACCGCTCGGCCACCAAGCTGGTAGTGGACGAGCTGAAGCGCACAACGATCACCGGCGATACGGCGTTTCTCGCGAAGCTCGAACCCGAGTTCGTCGCCGATGACCTCGTCAACTACACGTTCATCCGCAAGGCGCTCGACGCCAACCCGAAGTGGAAGAGAGACAACAGCGTGCCGAGGACCGGTGACCCGTTCACCCGCACCGAAGTCGTGCGTACACGCCGCAGATGAGTGCAGAGGCACGGGTCGAAGGCCAGCCGCCGCAACACGCCGACTCAGGGCGGCTGCGCGGCGCGCAGAACTTTGCGCTCGGCCTTCTGATCCTCGCCGCGCTGTGGTGGCTCGGCGGCGCGCTGCTGGCGGCCAACCCGCGCACAAGGGCCTTCGCCGAGTTCGGCCTCGTGCCAACGCTCGCGGCCTTCCCCGAGCTGTGGGAGGCCGGCAGGCTACAGGCGGCCGTGCTGGCCAGCGGCTACCGGATCGGCATGGGCTTGCTCATCGCCATCCTCGTCGGCATCCCGATCGGCATTCTCGTCGGTCAGAACCGGCGCTTTCGGGATCTGTCGAATTCGTCGTTCCAGTTCCTGCGCATGATCAGCCCGCTGTCGTGGATGCCGATCGCGGTGTACGTGTTCGCGAGGTGGGACGACTCAATCGTGTTCCTGATCGCCTTCGCGTCGGTCTGGCCGGTGATCTACGCCACTGCGGCCGGGCTGGCGAAGGTCGATCCGGCTTGGTTCAAGGTGGCGCGAAACCTGGGTGCCAACCGCTGGCAGATGCTCATGCAGATCATCGTGCCGGCGATCAGCTTTGACATTCTCACCGGTATCCGGCTTGCGCTCGGCGTGGCATGGATCGTGCTTGTGCCCGCCGAGCTGCTGGGCGTGACCTCAGGCCTCGGCTACGCGATCAGGGACGCACGCGAGACGCTGTCATACAGCCACCTGACCGCAATGGTGCTGACGATCGGCATCATCGGCTTCGCGCTCGATGCCTTCTGCGCTGCGCTGGTACGCCGCTTCAGCTGGCACCGCGGCGACACGGCCGCCTGAGACCGCGTAATGGGCAACGGCGTGATCACGAACGAGAACGCGGCGGTCGTGCCGAGCCGCGCGGCCGATTCGATGGCGGTGCTGCGAACGCGGCTTGTGTACTTCTGCGCCGGCTTCGCCATCATGTTCGCGCTGTGGTGGCTCGCGATCACCCTGGCGGGCCTGAGCCCCAAGGGCGCACACTGGGCTGCCTTCGGCCCCGGCCCGGCGCTAATGGCGCTGGCGCGGATGTGGGGAGACGGCATCATCCAGGAGGCACTTCTTGCAAGTGGCTGGCGGCTCGGAATTGGCTTAGGCATCGCGGTTGCGATCGGCGTGCCGGTCGGCATCCTGATGGGCCGCAGCCGGCGCTTCCGCGAGTTGGCCAATTCGCCGTTCCAGCTGCTGCGCATGGTGAGCCCGATGTCCTGGGAGCCGATCGCGGTGATCGCCTTCGCCAGCTGGGAGGCCACGATCATCTTCCTGGTCGCAATCGCCGCGGTGTGGTCGGTGATTTTTTCGACTGCGGCGGGGCTCGCGAAGGTCGACCCGGCCTGGTTTAAGGTGGCGCGCAACCTCGGTGCCAAGCCGTGGCACATGGTGACGCAGATCATCGTGCCGGCGATCGCCTTCGACGTGCTCACCGGTGTGCGGCTTGCGGTCGGGGTGGCTTGGATCGTGCTCGTGCCGGCCGAATTCCTCGGTGTGCGGGCGGGCCTGGGCTTCTCGATCATGGACGCCCGTGAGACGCTCGAGTTCGACAACCTGATGGCGATGATCCTCGTCATTGGCGCCGTGGGTTACCTGATGGATAGCGCGCTGGTTGCGTTGATCCGCCGCACAAGCTGGCACAAGCAATGAACCCCAATTGGGAGCGACGCTGCTTGGTCAGCAGCAGGATCTGGGGCCGCGGCAAGGTCGACTCGGCGAAGGCGCCTTTGAAGGCGGAAGCGCCGGCCGAGCCGGCAACGGTCGTGTACCACGGGCGCTACGTGCAGCGCCTCAAGGAGCAGAACCGCCGGCTTAGGCAAGGGGCGGCCGATCCGACGCTGCGCGATCGGGCACTCAAGCGCGTGGTCTCCAAGGAGTGGTGACTCGATGGCCAGGAAAATCCTCATAGTCTGTGTCTCGGGATCGCGCGAGAGGCTGCAGATGGCCGGCATGGTAGCCTCGGTGGCAGCGACCTCGGGCAACGAGGTAACCATCTTCCTTTCGATGAATGCGCTCTCGTACTTCGTCGAGGGCCGTTCGCCGCGCGCGCCGGTGGAAGGCGAGTTCGGCGCGCTGATGGAAGCCGACCACGGCGTGCCCGGTTTCAAGCAACTGTTCAAGTACGCCGTCGAACTCGGCGAGGCGCGACTTCTGCCGTGTTCGATGGCGATCGACCTGCTGAAGGTGTCGCCCGAAGCGCTCGACCCCGATCTCGGCCCGCCGACCGGCCTGACGCGGCTGCTCACCGACGCCGAAGGCGCGCAGGTGATGACGTTCTAGAAATCTCACGAAAGACGAGCATGACCCGAGCCAAAGTAATCGACGCGCGCAACACTTTTTGTCCCGGCCCGCTGATGGAGCTGATCGGCTACATGAAGCGCGCGCAGGTCGGCGATGAACTCGAGCTGCTGTCCACCGACAACGGCTCGGTCAACGACGTGCCGGAGTGGATCGAGAAGGCCGGGCACGAGTTCATCGGCAGCGAGCAGGTCGGCGAGGTCTGGCACATCAAAGTGCGTAAGGCGCGTTAAGCACGCCCGACCGGATTCGAAAGGAGTGCAACATGAGAGTCCTCGTCGTCGGCGGCGGCACGGCTGGCACCATCGTGGCCAACAACCTCGCGCGCCGGCTCGCGGTGGAGCACCGCAAGGGCAACTTCAAGCTGACGCTGCTGTCGGCCTCGCCGCAGCACATGTATCAGCCAGGGCTGCTGTACGTGGCCTTCGGGCAGATGACGCCCGACCAGCTCTACCGCGACGAGGCGAGTCTGCTCGAGCCGCAGGTCGAGTTTCTTGTCGACCCGGTGAAGCAGTTCAACCTCGACAAGAACAGCGTGCTCACGCAGGCCGGAAAGGTGCACGAGTACGACATCCTTGTGATCGCTACCGGCTCGCGCATCGTGCCGGAGGAGACTCCGGGCCTCGTCGAGGGTGCCGAGACTTTCTACACCGAGCCGACCGCGGTGAAAATGTTCAAGCGGCTGCGCGAGTTCGAGGGTGGCACCGTCGCGGTGGCGGTAGGCGTGCCGCACAAATGCCCGATCGCGCCGGTGGAGGTGATGTTCTCGCTGCACGACTTCTTCAAGGGACGTGGCATGCGCGACAAGGTACGGCTAAAGTACTTCTATCCGATCAACCGCATCCACACGATCGAAAACGTCGCCAAGTGGGCCAAGCCCGAGTTCGACCGCATCGGCGTCGAGTACGAGACGCTCTTCAACATCCGTGAGGTCGACGCCCGGAACAGGATCCTCAAGAGCGAGGAAGGCGGCGAGGTGAAGTACGATCTGCTCGTTGTAATCCCGCCGCACCGCGGCATGGAGGTAATCGAGCGCGACAACCTCGGCGAGGGCGGCTGGATCCCCACCGACCGCTTCACGCTGAACATGCAGGGCCGCAAGAACGTGTACGTGCTGGGCGACACGACGAACCTACCGGTGAGCAAGACCGGGTCGGCGGCGCACTTCCAGGCCGAGGTGCTGGCCGAGAACATCGCTTCGATCATCAAGATCGGCGCGCCGGTAAAGGACTACGACGGCAAAGTCTACTGCTTCATCGAGGCCGGCCACGACCGCGCCACCTACGCGATGTTCAACTACTACAACCCGCCGGACCTAAAGCCGCCGTCCAAACCGATGCACTGGTTCAAGATCTCGTACAACCAGATGTACTGGACCAGCGTGCGCGGGCTGCTTTGAGCCGAGGTTTCCCATGAGCGACATTTCCGACAAGGCGACGCTGCCCAGCATCGACGCCGCCGACCTGCAGCGGCTCGCGGAGTTCGCGCAGCTCGTCACCTCGGCGCAGGACGCGCTGAACGATGACATGGTCGCGCGGCTGTCGTCGGCCGTCTCTGAGGGCATCACGCTGCTGGACCGCCTGACGCGCAACGACGGCTTCACGCACCTGCTGCGCGAGCTCGACCGCGTCGAGAACCAGCGCTTCCTCATGTGCATGTCGAACGCCTTCACCGAGGCGAGCCGCGAGCTGTCGACCTCGCCGCCCTCTCAGGGCGGCATCGGCGGGCTGCTGAAGCTACTCGGCGACCCAGGTCTGCAGGACGGCCTGCGGCTCGTCGCGATCATCGGCGCGCGCTTGAGCGACGGCTTGCGCAAGTTGCACCGGCAAGGCGTCTGAAACCAAGAGTTCGCGCCACTGGCCACAGGAGGACCGCATGAACCACGATCCGATCGTCGCGGACGTGGCGTTGGCCGAGCGTTGCCAGTTCTTCCACGACGCGATGCAGGCGTGGTTGGCCGACCCCGACATCATGATCGCCTGCGGCCGTTGGAGCGAGGGCGCGATCGGCGAGCTGATGCCGCAGGGCAGGGGCCGCCTGCTGCCGCCGGCCTACGGTGGGCAATTCGTCGGCATCCGCGAGTTGTGGCTGGACGATGCGCCGCACCACCTGCCGATCGACTTCGGCCGCGTGCACTGCCTGCGCTATGTGGTCGCGCCGAGCGTGTGCTTTGGCTTCAAGCCGTCGTTCGAGGTGCGGCTGCTGGTGAGCGCGCCGGGGGGCGCGCCGAGCGACGGCTGGGTCATCGCGCTGATGCTTTCATGCCCCTACGACCGCGGCGAGTTGGCTCTCTCGCAGGTGCGTCGCTTTCTGCAGAGGGCGCGTGAACATGCCGCGGCGCGGCCCGACCTTGTGGAGTTTGATGTCGAAGCTACAGTGCGCACGGCGCGCGAGGGCGAGCGGCTGCGCGAGCTGCTTCGCGAGTTGACCGTCCAGCCCGGAGCTGAATGGCCCGCGCTGCTGGCGGCGTTGGTTCCGCCCATTGAACGGCGCGCCCCGGCGGCCGCGGCGACCGATGGCGATCCGCTGTGCCGTGAGCTGTTCGAACAGGCGCTGAAGCTGCGTGACGCCTCGCTCGTAGCTTTCCGCGAGCACACGCTCGTCGAGCTCAAGACCGAGCGCCTCCGATGGGCTGCACCGATATGTCGAACACGGGCACGAGTCGTGGCAGATCGGCGCCTTCGAAGACCACCACCGCGATCTGTCGCTGAACGACGTCTCGCGGGTGCAGTTCTCGGCCGAGCCGGTGTCGTGTCAGGGCGGTGGCCTCAACTACACGGTGTGGTTCCTGACCACGGGGCCGTGCAGTAACCCGTACCGGGGCAACGGTTATTTCTCGATCACTCTGAACCGCCGTACAGCGGAAACAGCGCGCGACACGAAGTGATCCAGCCGATGCTTAACCAGTACCAGAGTTTCCGCTCGGAGGCGTGGGTCGAGGCCGATGCCGCGTTCCGCGGCGCGATGGCGTCGGGACCGCCGCCGCGCTGGCCGGCGCCGGCGGAGCGCGAAGCCGAGTTTGAGCTGAGTTGACGACACCGAAGGAGGTGTGCATTGGAAACGAAACCGCCACTGCCGCCGTTCACCGCCGAGACCGCCTCGCAGAAGGTGCGCATGGCCGAGGACGCTTGGAACACGCGCGACCCCGATCGCGTCGTTCTCGTCTACACCGAAGACACGCGCTGGCGCAACCGAGCCGAGTTCCCGGTGGGCCGCGAGCAGGTGCGCCAGTTCCTGCAGCGCAAGTGGGCCAAGGAACTCGACTACCGGCTGATCAAGGAGCTCTGGGCCACCGCCGGCAACCGCATCGCGGTGCGCTTCGCCTACGAGTGGCACGACGACTCGAATCACTGGTATCGCAGCTACGGCAACGAGAACTGGGAGTTCAACGCGCAGGGTTTCATGCAGCGCCGCTACGCCAGTATCAACGACCTGCCGATTGCCGAGAGCGAGCGCAAGTTCCATTGGTCGCTTGGGCGGCGACCCGATGGGCATCCCGGGTTGAGCGAGTTGGGGCTCTGATATGCTGCCCCAGCGTCACTGCCAGGTCCAGAGCGATGGCTTCGCCGCAATCAGCGCGAACACGACCGCCATCGCGCTCGCAGACCGTGCACATGCTGATGGGCGGCGAGCCGGGCGCGGCGTGGAAGCCCGGCGAGCAGGGCGAAAGCAAGCTCGCCTTCATCGGCCGCATCCTGCCCAGGGACATGCTGATGCAGGGGCTGGCGCAGTGCGTGGCCAGTGCGAACGACGCCACCAGCCGCTGGCCGGACCTGGCCGGATCGTGATGCGCTGGGGCGACGCCGAGGCGGCTTGGTACGCCGATGCCATCGCCGCGACCGACTACGCCGATGCGGTGACGCGTTGCCTGCCCGTGCCGTGGGACGACCTGCTCGACGTGGGCGCCGGCAGTGGGGTGCTCGCCCCGGCCATCCTGGGCAGCGGGGCGCATTGGTGCGCCGTCGAGCCGCAGGCGCTGATGCGGCGGCGGCTGCGCCGGATGGCCGAGTCGCTCGCCGACCGCCGGGTCGTGCTCGAGTTGCACGACTGCGGCTGGGAGACCCTGGTACCGGGCATCGGCGCCGAGGTGCTGCTGGCGGCCAACCTGGGTGCCACCCATCACGACGCTGCCGGCTTCTTCGACGCGATGCGCCCGCGCTGGCGGCGAGCCATGCACTGGGTCGTGCCGGCGCAGCCAGGGCCTTCGACCTTCTGCCTGGCGGGCTTTCTGCCGCCGGCCCTGCACGAGGCAGACATGCAGCCGGCCTGCTTGCGCACGCTGGCGCAGCTCGGTGCGGCGCGCGCGCCACGCCGCATCGCGTATGCCGATTGGCGCTTCGAGGCCGCTTTCTGCGACGCCGAAGCCGCGGCTGACCATTGCATGGACCGCCTGGGTGTCGCGGCCGACAGCGATCGCGGCCGCGCCGTCTCGGCATGGGTCCACGCCAATGGCGTGGCCGACAGCCGCGGCTTCGTCATCGGCTGCGCCAAGCGCAGCGCGGTACTGAGCTGGGGAGTGCCGTGATGCCGGTGCCCCGGCGACCTGCTGCCACCTTCCGAACGACTATGCTCCACACGATGACCGACGCCCAGCGCTCGCCGCGATTGCTCTGCGGGGCGGTGGCTGTTTGTCTGCCGCGTGTTGTATTGGCAGCATGTCTGACCTTCGTGGCCCTCACGACGAGTCTGCCAGCGACGGCCGGCGATGTGATCGAGGCCCAGAGGGTCGTCGTGATCGGCAAGCGCGTCATCGGGCCGGGGTTGTTGACCTCCGGCACGGTGCAGGTCATCGACGCGCAGGAGATCCGCGAGTCGTCGGCGACCTCGGTGACCGAACTACTGGCCGAGCGTGCGGTTAGTTTCTTCAGCGAATGGTCGCCGGCGCAGACCAGCATTAACCTGCGTGGCGGCGCCTCCGACGGTCAGGGGCGGGACTTCCGCAGCCAGGTGCTGGTATTGCTCAACGGCCGGCGGGCGGGCACGGCCAATCTGTCGAAGCTGAGCCTGGACGACATCGCGCGTATCGAGATCGTGCGCGGCCCGGCGTCGGTGGCATTCGGCAGCCAGGCGATGGGCGGCGTGATCAACCTGATCACGGGCAGCGGCGCCAACACCGCCGCCGGCGGCGCTCTGCAGGTGAGCGCCGGGTCCTGGTCGGCCACGCATGCGCATGCCCATCTCGCCGGCGAGTTCGGCGGCTTCGACGGCTATGCCGGCGTCGGCACGGGGCGCCGCGGCGACTACCGCGCCGGCCGCGGCAGCCTGCAACCGATGGTCAACACCGCTAGTCGGCGCTGGGGCGCGCTCGTGGCGATCGGGCGCGACCTCGACGACGACTCGCGCATCGATCTGACGCTGCGCCGCGACGGTGTCTACGACGCCGGTTTTCGCGGCTCGAGCTGGGACTTGGACAACCACGACGACCGCTGGAACCAGTCGCTCGACCTGGCCTGGAACGGGCGGCTGGCTGCACTGCCGGCGGTCGATTGGCGGGCGCGCCTGTACGCGCTCGAGGACGTCGACGACTTTTTCTGGGGCTCGGAAGTGGCCGGTATCGACGTCGACCGCAACACGCGTCGACTGAGCGTGCTCGGGCTCGACTCGCAGGCGCGTTGGCGCCTCGCGCCGGGCGCGGCGCTGGCGCTGGGCCTGGACCTCGAGCGCAGTGGCTTGCGCAGCACCCGCCAGCGCGTGACGCTGGCCGGCGTGCATGGCGTGCTGGCTCCGTTCGACAACGACCAGGACGAGCAGGTGCTCGGTGCCTACGCCGAATGGACTCAGCGCCTGGGCGCGCTCGACCTCAGCGCTGGGGTCCGCCACACGACGGGCCGCACCACGATCCTGCCCACGCCCGGGCGCAGCGGCCTCGTGCGCAACACCGTGCGCTACGACCAGTCGACGGCGAGCTTCGGTGTCGGCTGGCAGGCCACGCCGGCATGGCGTCTGCGTGCGCACCATGGCAGCGGCTTTCGCGCGCCGACCGCCAACGAGCTCGCGGCCGACTTCCTGCTCGTCCTCGGCGGCCAGGTCGTCGGCAACCCCGACCTGCGCAGCGAGACCAGCCGCCAGACCGAAATCGGCGCCACCTACACCGCCGCTCGCCTGCGCGCCGACGCCGCGCTGTTCGATACCCGCATCCGCGACCGCATCGACACCGCCGTGATCGGGCCGGCACCCGGCGGCGGCAACCGCTCGCGCTTCGTCAACAGCCCGGGCGACATCGTGCTGCGCGGCCTCGACGTGCAACTGGCGCTGCCGCTGCTGCCCGCCGGCGGCCCGCTCGAGAGCCGCTTGCTGGCCAGCGGCACGCACCATTTCGAGATGCTCGACGAGGGCGCACCGCCGACCGCCAACAGCCGCCAGGCCCAGAGAATCCACCGCAACCAGGGCAGCCTCGGCCTGCGGCTGGCCGCCCCCGGGGCCTGGGACCTGACGCTCACCGGCCTGTGGCGCGGCAGTGTCTGGTGGGACACCGAAGAGCGGCTGCTGATCCCCGCGGCCGAACCGCAGCGCGATTTCGTCCACCGCAAGCGCGGGTTCTGGACGCTCAACCTGCGCGGTCAGCTCAGGCTCTCGCCGACGCTGCGCCTGTTCGGTGCGATCGACAACCTGACCGACCGGAACGAGCACCCGCTGTTCATCGCCACCGATCGCGAGCCTTACCTGTCCGACCCTGCGCACTCCAACGGTGGGCGCGGCAACAGCCTACCCGGGCGCAGCCTGCGGGTCGGCCTGAAGCTGGACTTCTGACGGTGGACAGGCGCGCCTGCATGGTTGCCTCGCTGGCGGTGGCGTGTCTGCCGCTACCGGCGGCCAGCAGCGGCGAGCCTGCGGGCAGCGCGCTCACGGTGCGCGACGGCCTGGGCCGCGAGGTCCGGCTGCCGGCGCCGCCGCGGCGCATCGTCTCGATCTTCGCCAGCAATACCGAACTGCTCGCCGCACTCGGGCTGGCGCCGCGCATCGTCGGCATCGAGGACTTCACGCACTACCCGCCCGGGATCCGCGACGGCCGGGCGATCGTCGGCGGGCGGCTGGGGTTCTCGGCCGAAGCGATCGCCCGGCTGCGCCCGGACCTGGTGGTGCTAACGCCCTCGCGCGGTGCGGCACAGACGCTGGTCAGGCCGCTCGCGCTGGTCGGCATCCCGACGCTGGTGCTCGTCCATCGCGACCTGGCGCAGATCTTCGCCAACCTGGCCTTGCTCGGCCGCGCCGCGGGCGAGCAAGACGCCGCGCAGCGTACCGTGGCTGCGCTGCAAGCCCGGCTGGCGGCGGTGCGCAGGCGCGTCGCGGGGCAGCCGCCGACGCGTGTTTTCGTCGAGATCGGCGCCAACGACCGCGGTGCCTTGCAGACGGTGCGCGCCGGCACCTACCCGGCCGATGCGGTCGGCCTCGCCGGCGGCACCAACGTCTTCGCCGGTCTCGCCGGCATCACGCAGGTCAGTGCCGAGGCCGTGCTGCACGCCGACCCGGACGTGATCCTGGTCGCCCGCGACGGCTTCGACCCCGCGAGCCTGGCACGCCGCCCCGGTTGGACCGGGTTGCGCGCGCTGCGCCGCGGCCGCGTGCACGCGGTGCCGCGGGCGCTGCTGCTGATCCCCGGGCCGCGCGTGGTCGCCGGGGTCGAGCTGATGGCCGGCCTGCTGCACCCCGGCGCCGATCGTCGCCCGGCGTGAGCGAGTCGACGATGCGGCACCACGACGGCCCGCGGCCGGCGGCGACCGGAGCGCTGCCGGTCACTGCCGACGACAGTCCGGCCCGGTTGGCGACGACGGCTCATCGCTGGTTGCGCCGGCCCGGCTGGCTCGGCTGGCTCGCGCTGCCGGCGAGCGCCGCGCTGGCCGTCTGGCTGGGCGCCGAGCTGCTCTCGCCGCGGGACTGGTGGGCGGCAGTCAGCGACCCCGCCGATCCGCTCGGTCGGCTGATCGTGCATTGGCGCCTGCCGCGCGCGCTGACGGCGTTCTGCGTCGGCGCCTGCCTGGCCGTCGCCGGCGTCGTCTTCCAGGGCCTGTTCCGCAACCCGCTGGCCGAGCCCTACCTGCTGGGCTCGGCGTCGGGGGCGTCGGTCGGTGCGGCGCTGGCGCTGCTCGCCCCGTTGGCGCTGCCGGCCTGGCTGGGGCTGCCGGTGCTGGCCTTCGTCGGCGCCTGGGCGGCGACCTGGGTCGTGGTCGCGCTGTCGCGGCTGGCCGGGGTGCGCGGCGGCACCAGCCTGATCCTCGCCGGGGTCGCCATCGCCGCGCTGTTGGCGGCAGTGCGCAGCCTGCTGATGCTGGTGTTGTCCGACGACACCGTCAACCTGCAATCGCTGATCGCCTGGACTCTGGGTGGCGTGCAGACGCCGCATTGGCAGGAACTGCTCGGAATGGTCCTGCCGCTGACCACGCTCGGCGTCCTCGCCTGCCTGGTGCTGACCCGCGGGCTGGACCTGCTCGGGCTGGGCGACGAACAGGCGCGCAGCATGGGACTGGACGTCGACGCCTTCGTGCGCCGCGGTGTGCTGGTCGCCGCGGCTGTGACCGCGCTGGCGGTGGTCTGGGGTGGTCTGGTCGGCTTCGTCGGGCTGGTCGTGCCGCACGTGCTGCGCTGGTGGGTCGGGCCGCGCCACGGGCCGTTGCTGTGGCGCAGCGCGCTGGTCGGCGGTGCCCTGGTGATGGTCTTCGACGGCCTTGCGCGCTCGCTGCTGCCACCGTCCGAGATCCCGCTCGGTCTGCTGACGGCGCTCGTCGGTGTGCCCTTCTTCCTGTACCTGCTGGTGCGCCAGGGGCAGCGATGATCCGCGTCGACCTGGTCGCAAGTCCGGGTGCCGGCGCAGCACAACAGCCGCCGGCGGTGCTGTCGGCGCAGGGCCTGACGTTCCGTCACCACGCGAGGTCCGCCGCAGCGCTCGATGGCGTGACCGTCGCGCTGCACACTGGCGAACTGGTCGCGCTGGTCGGGCCCAACGGAGCCGGCAAGAGCACGCTGCTGAAGCTGCTGGCCGGCGTGCTGGTGCCCAGCGCCGGCGAACTGGCGCTGCGCGGGCGGCCGTTCGAGGCCTGGCCTGCCGCCGAGCGGGCCCGCGGCATCAGCTATCTGCCGCAGGACAGCCGCCTGCTGTGGGACTACACGAGCGACGATTTGCTCGAATTCGGGGCATTGCGCGGCGGGCACCGCGGCTGGTGGCAGCCGCCGCTGGCGCCGTCGCCGGAACTGGTGCGCGACTTCGACCTGGCCCCTTTGCTCGGGCGGGTCGTCAACCGGCTCTCCGGCGGCGAGCGAGCGCGCGTGCTGCTGGCCGCGGCGGTGGTCGGCGCACCCGCCGTGCTTCTGGCCGACGAGCCGCTAGCGGCCTTGGACGTCAACCATCAACTGGCCCTGATGCAGCGGCTGAGGACACTACGCGCGCGCTGTGCAGTGCTCGTCGCGATGCACGACCTCAACCTCGCCGCGCGCCACGCCGACCGTCTGCTGCTGATGCAGCATGGCCGGGTCGTGATGGACGGTCCAGCGACGCAGGTGCTGGCCTCGCCCTTGCTCGACGCGGTGTTCGGCGTGCGCTTCGAGCGCCGCACGCACCGCGGCGCGTTGACCCTGCACGCCGAGCCGGCCGGTTACGGCACATCTTCCGCAGCGCAAGCCTGCGCGAGCCAGTCGGCGTAGTCGGGCGCGACGTGGTCGGGCACGATCACGACGATTTGGTTCAGCGCGTACGAGTGCAGCGAGCGGATCGTGGCCTCGACCTCGCTACGGCGCGCGGCCAAGGTCTTGACGACCAGCCTCAGCCCGGGCTCCTGCTGCAGGCAGCCGTACCAGCGGCAGACGCTGTGGATGGCCGAGAGCTGCACGCAGGCCTTACGTTCCGCAGGTCGCTGAAGGCATTTGCGCATACCTCGCTGGACAAGACTGTGGCTTGAGCGGCCCCGCCCGCTGCGGCATGATCGAGGCGCAGACTGCGGGCGAGGCGGGCGCCCGAGACTTCAGGGGTCGGCATCGCGCAGATAGTCCCTCAGCCAAGGCGACGAGGTTGCGTCGGAGCGGTCGCCGCCGATCGGTGGTCACACGTGAACTTGCCATTCGCACCACTTGCCGTCCACGCCAGCGCCGACGCGCCGCAGTCGGCGTGGGCGGCGCTGCGCTGGGACAACCGCTTCGCCCGGCTCGATTCCGGCTTCTACACGCGGCTGGCGCCGACCGCGCTGCCCGATCCTTACCCGGTCGCCTTCTCGCCCGAGGCCGCGGCGCTGATCGGACTGCCCGCCGACCTGGGCGACGACACGAGCTTCACCGAGGTGGCAAGCGGCAATCTGGTGCCGCCAGGAGCCGATCCGTTGGCTGCCGTTTACGCCGGCCACCAGTTCGGAGTCTACGTGCCGCAACTCGGCGACGGTCGCGCCATCTTGCTCGGCGGCGTGCAAGGACCGGCCGGCCTGTGGGAGCTGCAGCTCAAGGGGTCGGGCAAGACCCCGTACTCGCGCATGGGCGACGGTCGCGCGGTGCTGCGCTCGTCGATCCGGGAGTTTCTCTGCTCGGAGGCGATGCACGGCCTGGGCATCCCGACCACGCGCGCACTGTCGGTCACCGGCTCCGACCTGCCGGTGCTGCGCGAGACGGCCGAGACCGCGGCGGTGGTGATCCGCATGGCGCCGAGTTTCGTGCGCTTCGGCTCGTTCGAGATCTGCTACTGGCGCCGGCAGCACGAGGCGCTGCGCGCGCTGGCCGACTACGTGATCGACGAGTTCTATCCCGAGTGCCGCGCCGCCGGCCACGGTCCGACGCCGTACCTGGTGCTGCTGGAGGCGGTGGCGCGGCGCACCGCGCGCCTGCTGGCGCAGTGGCAGGGCGTGGGCTTCTGCCACGGCGTGATGAACAGCGACAACATGTCGGTTCTGGGGCTGACGATCGACTATGGGCCGTTCGGCTTCATCGACGGCTTCGACGCCAATCACGTCTGCAACCACAGCGACGAGGGCGGCCGCTACGCCTACGCGCAGCAGCCGGCGGTCGCGCACTGGAACCTGTACTGCCTCGGGCAGGCGCTGATGCCGCTGACCGAAGAGGTCGAAGCGACCCAGGCCGCCCTCGACACGTTCAACGACGAGTTCGCGCGCGCGATCGCCGCGCAGTTCAACGCCAAGCTGGGGCTGGCGAGCGAGCTTGAATGCGACGCCGATCTGGTCGCTCGCCTGCTGACACTGCTCGACGCGCAGCGGGTCGACTGGACGCTCTTTTGGCGCAGGCTGTCGCGGCTGCCGGCAGCCGCCGGCACGGCGGCCGACGACGCGCCGGTGCGCGACGTGTTCGCCGACCGCGCCGCCTTCGACGCCTGGGCCGCCGACTACCGCGCGCGACTGGCTGCCGAGCACAGCGTCGACGCCGAGCGCGCCGCGCGCATGAACCGGGCGAACCCCAAGTACGTGCTGCGCAATCATCTGGCCGAGACCGCGATCGGCAAGGCGCGCGGCGACCAGGGCCGACGCGACTTCTCCGAGATCGCGCGCCTGCTCGACTGCCTGCGCCGACCGTTCGACGAGCAGCCGCAGTACGAGTCCTACGCCGGCCTGCCGCCGGACTGGGCAGCGGCGCTGCATCTGTCCTGCTCGTCTTGAGGCGCGCACGCGCAGCAGCACGAGCGGCCTGCGGCGCCGCAAAGCGGCAGGCGAGGGCGGCGCACGCTGGCGTCGCGACCGGACCGGGCTCGTAGACTGATGCGCGAGCGGCGCACCGCCTCGGGTGCGCGTGCGCAACGCCGAGGAGCGCCGATGCCGAACGGTCTGATGATGCCGATGCCGCTGCTGATCTCGTCGCTGATCCGGCACGCCGACCGCCACCACCCGGACACCGAGATCGTCTCGCGCCGCGTCGAGGGCGACCTGCACCGCTGCAACTACCGCCAGTTGCACGCGCGCGCGCGCCGGCTCGCCGATGCGCTCGCCGCGCTCGGCGTCCGGCGCGGCGAGCGCGTGGCCACGCTCGCCTGGAACGGCTACCGGCACCTGGAGCTGTACTTCGCAGTGTCGGGCAGCGGCGCCGTGCTGCACACGCTCAATCCGCGCCTGCTCGGCGAGCAGCTCGCGTGGATCGTCAATCACGCCGACGATGCGGCGCTGTGTTTCGATCTAACTTTCCTGCCGATCGTCGAGGCGATCGCACCGCGCTGCCCGCGCGTGCGCCACTGGATCGCGATGATCGACCGCGACCGCATGCCGGCCAGTGCCAAGGTCGCGCTCGCCTGCTATGAGGATCTGATCGACGCCGCCTGCGATCGCTTCGCCTGGCCCGAGTTCGACGAAACCACCGCCAGTTCGCTGTGTTACACGTCGGGTACCACCGGCGACCCGAAGGGCGTGCTCTACAGCCATCGCTCGACCGTGCTGCACTCGATGGGCGCGGCGCTGCCCGACGCGCTGAACCTTTCTGCGCGCGACTGCATCCTGCCGGTGGTGCCGATGTTCCACGTCAATGCCTGGGGGCTGCCATATGTGGCGCCGATGGTCGGCGCCAAGATCGTGTTCCCGGGGTCGGCGCTGGACGGCAAGTCGCTGTACGAGCTGTTCGAGGCCGAGGGCGTGACCTGCTCGGCCGGCGTGCCCACCGTCTGGCAGGGGCTGCTCGGCCACACGGAGGCGAACAACCTGCGCTTTGCGACGATGAGCCGCACGGTGATCGGCGGCTCGGCCTGCCCGCCGTCGATGCTGCGACTGTTCCAGGAGAAGTACGGTGTGCAGGTGCTGCATGCCTGGGGCATGACCGAGATGAGCCCGCTCGGCACCGTGTGCACGCTGAAGGACAAGCATCGCAGCCTGCCTGAGGAGCAGCGCCAGGCGCTGCAGTTCAAGCAGGGGCGCGTGATCTACGGCGTCGACATGAAGATCGTCGACGCCAATGGCCAGGACCTGCCGTGGGACGGCCAGTCCTTCGGCGACCTGCTGGTACGCGGGCCGTGGGTGCTGCAGCAGTACTTCAAGGATGAAGCTGCCCCGCCGCTGCGCACCGACACGGACGGCCGCAGCTGGTTTCCGACCGGCGATGTGGCGACGATCGATGCCGACGGCTACATGCAGATCACCGACCGCTCGAAGGACCTGATCAAGTCCGGCGGTGAGTGGATCAGCTCGATCGAGATCGAAAACATCGCCGTGTCGCACCCGGCGGTGGCGATGGCCGCCTGCATCGCCGTGCCGCATCCGAAGTGGGACGAGCGGCCGCTGCTGGTCGTCGTGCGCAAGCCCAGCGCCGAGCTGACGCGCGAGCAACTGCTTGCGCACTTCGCCGGCAAGGTCGCCAGGTGGCAGGTGCCCGACGACGTGGTGTTCGTCGACTCGATCCCGCTCGGCGCCACCGGCAAGATGCTCAAGACTCGCCTGCGGCAGCAGTTTCGCGACTACCGGCTGCCGGAGGGCTGACGGCTCGGCCAGCCGCCAGCGGTGCATTGCTCGGCGGCGCGGCGCGCGGGTAATCTCGCGCCAGCTCGGCCAACGCAGCCGCGCCCGCAGCTTCGACCGACAACCAACCAGGAGGCAACCATGCGTCGCACCGTCTTGAAGAGGCTGATCGCGCTCGCCGGAGGCATCGCGCTCGCCGGCGCCGCTCGCGCGCAGGGCAAGAAGGGCGCGCCGCCGCAGGTGCTGCGGATCGCGTTCATCGATCCGCTGTCGGGCCCCTTCGCGGCGGTCGGCCAGAACCAGTTGCGCCACTTCCAGTACGTGGCCGAGATCGCCAACCAGCGCCAGTTGGCCGGAGCCAACGTGCGCTTCGAGATCGTGCCCTTCGACAACAAGAACTCGCCGCAGGAGACGCTGACGCTGCTGCGCTCGGTGATCGACCAGGGCATCCGCTACGTGACGCAGGGCAACGGCTCGCACGTCGGCATGCCGCTGTCGGAGGCGGTGACCCGGCACAACGAGCGCAATCCGGCGCAGTCGATCGTGTACCTGAACTATGCGGCGGTCGACCCCGATCTGACCAACAGCCGCTGTTCGTTCTGGCACTTCCGCTTCGACGCCAACAACGACATGAAGATGGAGGCGCTGACCACCTACATGAAGGATCGCAAGGAGATCCGCAATGTCTACCTGATCAACCAGAACTATTCGCACGGCCAGCAGGTCGCGCGCGCGGCGCGCGAGATGCTCGAGCGCAAGCGGCCGGACGTGAAGATCGTCGGCGAGGATCTGCACCCGCTCGGCCAGGTGCGCGACTTCTCGCCCTACATCGCCAAGATGCGCGCCGCCGGCGCCGACACCGTGATCACCGGCAACTGGGGCGCCGATCTGGCGCTGTTGATCCGCGCCGCGCGCGACGCCGGCCTGACCGCCAACTTCTACACCTACTACGCCGGCGTGATCGGCACGCCGACGGCGATGGCGGCGGCCGGCGCCGAGCGCGTGCGCATGGTCGCCTACTGGCACCCGAACATCGACAAGTACCCGGGCGAAGACCTGTACCTCGGCTTCAAGAAGCGCTTCGGCGAGGAGTTCTACACCTTGGCCAGCTACACCGCGATCACGATGCTGGCCGAGGCGATCCGGCGCAACCAGGGCAATGCCGACCCGCTGCGCGTTGCGCACACGATGAGCGGCATGCGCATGACGAGCCTGATGGGCGAAATCGAGATGCGCGCCACCGACCACCAGTTGCAGCAGCCGCTGTTCGTCGCCACCTGGACCAAGGTCGGTGGGCCGGTCAGGCACGACATCGAGAAGTCCGGCCACTCCTGGCGCACCGAGATGGCGGTGCCGACCTACGTCGGCGTGCAGCCGACCTCGTGCCAGATGCAGCGGCCGGCGCGGTCGTGAACGCGCCTGCGGCGCATGCTGATCGATGATGACTGGTCGATGATGGCTGACGCGGCCGCCGGCTGCGGCCGTCGGTTCGGGTCGTAGGCGCCGCCAGCGCCGTCACCGGCGGCGCGGCGGCGGTCTGCTCTCATGCCCCTGGATTTCTTCGTCATCCAGTTGCTCAACGGCCTGTCCTACGGGCTGTTGCTGTTCATGCTGGCGGCCGGCCTGACGCTCATCTTCTCGATGATGGGCGTGCTCAACTTCGCCCACACCAGCTTCTACATGCTCGGCGCCTACGCCGCCTACCAGATCAGCGAGTGGCTCGGCTTCTGGCCGGCGCTGCTGTTGGCGCCGGTGGCGGTTGGTCTGGCCGGCGCCGCGGTCGAGCGCTACGGACTGAGACGGGTCCACAAGTGGGGCCACGTGCCGGAGCTGCTGTTCACCTTCGGCCTGTCCTACATCATCGTCGAGCTGGTGCAGGTGGTCTGGGGCCGGGCGCCGGTGCCGTATCAGGTGCCGGCGCAGCTCGAAGGGCCGGTCGGCTGGTTGCAGCAGCACTTCGGCCTGACCTTCCCGGCCTATCGCGCCTTCGCCATGGCGGTGGCGATCTTCATGCTGGCGGCGATCTGGTGGTTGCTCGCGCGCACGCGCACCGGTCTCGTGATCCAGGCCGCGCTCGACCACCCGCAGCAGGTCGAGGCGCTCGGCCACAACGTGCCGCGCGTGTTCATGCTGGTGTTCGGCGGCGGCTGCGCGCTGGCCGGTCTGGCGGGCGTGATCGGCGGCAACCTGTTCGTCACCGAACCCGGCATGGCGGCGGCGGTGGGCGCGATCGTGTTCGTGATCATCGTCATCGGCGGCATGGGCTCGCTGGCGGGGGCGTTCGTCGCCTCGCTGCTGCTCGGTCTGGTCGATGCCTTCGGCAAGACCAGCAACTGGTCGATCGCAGACGGCCTAGATGCGGTCGGGCTGGCCGTGGGGCCGGAGATCTTCGGCTACCCGGTGTGGAAGCTGACCCTGGCACAGGTCACACCGGTGCTGCCGTACCTGCTGCTGGTGCTGGTGCTGATCTTCCGCCCGCGCGGGCTGCTGGGGACGCGTGCGGACTGAGCCGGCCGCGCCCGCCGCCGCAATCCTTCGCTTCCGGCCGCTGAACTTCGGCCGCTGGGCGGTGTGGGGCCTGACCGCGGCGCTGTTCGTCGCCGCGCCGTTCGCCTTCGACAGCAAGTTCTCGTTGGCGCTGATGTCGCAGGCCGGCATCATGATCATCTTCGCGCTCAGCTACAACATGCTGCTCGGCCACAGCGGCATGCTGAGCTTCGGCCATGCCGTGTACTCGGGCCTGGGCGCGTACTTCGCGATCCACGCGATGAACATGATCGGCCGCGGCGAGCTCTTCTTTCCGGTGTCGCTGCTGCCGCTGGTCGGCGGCGCCGCCGGCCTGCTGTTCGGCTTCGTGTTCGGCTGGCTGACCACGCGCCGCGCCGGCACCACCTTCGCGATGATCACGCTCGGCATCGGCGAGATGGTGTTCGCCGCCTCGCTGATGTTTCCCGGCTTCTTTGGCGGCGAGGCCGGCATCAGCGGCAACCGCACCGTCGGCGCGCCGTTCCTCGGCATCGACGGGCTCGACTTCAGCCGCGACATCCAGGTCTACTACCTGATCGCCGCCTGGTGCTTGGCCAGCATGGTGGCGATGTTCGCGCTCACCGCCACGCCGCTCGGTCGCATTGCCAACGCCGTGCGCGACAACCCGGAGCGGGCCGAGTTCATCGGCTACAACACGCAGCGCGTGCGCTGGTTGATGCTGATGCTGTCGGCCTTCTTCGCCGGCATCGCCGGTGGCCTGATGGCGATCAACCTGGAAAGCGTCGGCAGCGAGGCGCTGAGCGCGATCCGCTCGGGCGGCGTGCTGCTTGCGGCCTTCATCGGCGGCGTGGCGTTTTTCTTCGGGCCGATCATCGGCGCGGTGGTGTTCGTGTTCTTCGCCGTGGCGCTGTCCGAGTACACGAAGGCCTGGCAGCTTTATCTGGGCGCCTTCTTCGTCATCCTGGTGATGTTCGCTCCCGGCGGTCTGGCGAGCCTGATCCTGATGAACCTGCGGGTGCTCAAGTTCGGCAAGTTCCGGCGCCTGCTCGATCCCTACGTCGGCGTGATCCTGAGCGGGCTGGCGCTGATGGCCGGGGTCGTGCTGCTGATCGAGTTCACCTGGCAGCGCACGCTCGACATCGCCCTCGGGCCGACCGTGACCGTGGCCGGCTTCGCCTTCGACACCAGCAGGCCGCAGGCCTGGGTGCTGGCGATCGCGATCGTGCTCGCGGCCGGCGCCGCCTTCGAGTTCATGCGCCGCCGCTTCAAGGCTGAGTGGGACGCGATCCAGGTCGAGATCGAGACCTGGCTGCGCGACAACCCGCAGGACAAGCCATGACCCCGGCGCTGCAGCTCGCGCATCTGACCAAGCGCTTCGGCCGCACCGAGATCATCCGCGGTGTCTCGCTCGCGGTGGCGCCGGGCGAACGGCACGCGCTGATCGGTCCGAACGGCGCCGGCAAGTCGACCCTTTTTAACCTGATCAGCGGCCGCCACGCGCCCAGCAGCGGCACGATCGCGCTCGACGGCGCCGACATCACCGGCCGCAAGCCCTTCGAGATCAATCGCCTCGGCCTGTCGCGCAGCTTCCAGATCACGAACCTGTTTCACCGGCTGACCGCGTTCGAGAACCTGCGCTGCGCGGTGCTGTGGTCGCTCGGCTACCGTTATTCGTTCTGGCACCGGTTGAACGGACTGCGCGAGGTCGAGCGGCGCGCCGACGAGATCCTGCTGCGCATCGGCCTGGCGCGCCGGCGCCAGACGCCGGCCGGACTGCTTACCTACGCCGAGCAGCGGGCGCTCGAGATCGGCGTCACGATCGCCGGCGGCGCGCGCGTGATCCTGCTCGACGAGCCGACCTCGGGCATGAGCCGCAGCGAGACCGCCGCCGCGGTGGCGCTGATCAAGGACCTCACCGAGGGCCGCACGCTGCTCGTGGTCGAGCACGACATGAGCGTCGTGTTCGGTCTGGCCGACCGCATCTCGGTGCTCGTCTACGGCCAGATCATCGCCAGCGGAACGCCGGCCGAGATCCGCGCCAACGCCCAGGTCAAGGAGGCCTATCTGGGCCGGCAGGCGGAGACCGCGGCATGAGCTCTGCGCTGCTCGAGGTCGCCAACCTGCAGGCCTACTACGGCAAGAGCCATGTCCTGCACGGCGTCGACCTGACCGTCGGTGCCGGCGAGATCGTCTGCCTGCTCGGACGCAACGGCGTCGGCCGCTCGACCACGGCCAAGGCGATCATGGGACTGGTCGACGCCAGCGGCAGCGTGCTGTTCAAGGGCCGCGACCTGATGGGCCGCAAGGCGCACGAGATCGCGCGCGCCGGCATCGGCTATGTGCCCGAGGACCGGCAGATCTTCTCGCGCCTGACCGTGCACGAGAACCTGGTGCTCGGCCTGAAGGCGCGCGCGCCGGGCCGCTGGGGTTTCGACGACATGTACCGGCTGTTCCCGCGCCTGCTCGAGCGGCGCGACACGCCGGCCGGGGTATTGTCCGGCGGCGAACAGCAGATGCTGACCCTGGCGCGAACGATGATGGGCGATCCGGAACTGGCGATCGTCGACGAGCCGACCGAGGGCCTGGCGCCGATGATGGTCGAATTGGTGGCACAGTTCCTGCGCGAGCTGCGCCGCCGCGGCACCTCGGTGCTGCTGATCGAGCAGAAACTCACGATCGCGCTCGAGGTCTCGCAGCGCGCCTACGTGATGGGCCACGGCCAGATGGTGTTCGAGGGCACGCCGCAGGCGCTGCGCGCCAACCGGCTTATTCGCCAGGAGTGGCTCGAAGTGTGAGAGGCGCGGACAGGGACGGATTCAGCGAGGAATCGGCGATGAAGGTCTACTACGAGACGCGCGGCGAGGTGGCGGTGATCCAGATCGATCACCCGCCGGTCAACGGCCTCGGTCACCCGGTGCGCGAGGGCATCGCCGCCGGCCTCGAACGCGCGCTCGACGACGCGAAGGTCAGGGCGATCGCGATCACCGGCACCGGCCGCGTGTTCTCGGGCGGCGCCGACATCCGCGAGTTCGGCACGCCGGCGGTGCTGGCGCCGCCGACGCTGCTCGATCTGATCGTCGCAGTCGAAGCCTCGTTCAAGCCGGTGATCAGCGCCATCAACGGCGTGTGCATGGGCGGCGGGCTGGAGCTGTCGCTCGCCTGCCACTATCGGCTGGCCACACCGCGCGCATCGCTCGGCCTGCCTGAAGTGAAACTTGGCCTGATTCCGGGCGCCGGCGGCACGCAGCGCTTGCCGCGCGCGGTCGGCGCCGCCCGGGCACTGGAGATGATCAGCAGCGGCGAGCCGATCGGCGCGCAGCAGGCGCTGGAGGCCGGGCTCGCCGACCGCATCGTGCCCGACACGAGCTTCCAGGGCGTGCTCGACTTCGCGCGCGAGATCGCCGATCGCCGGCCGCTGCCGCGCCTGCGCGATCGCAGCGTGGCGCTGCCCGCCGCGACGGCGGCCGACGAGTTCTTCGCCCGGCATCGCGCGCAGGTGGCGCGCGCAGCGCGCGGCCTGACCGCGCCTCTGGCTTGCGTCGATGCGGTCGAGGCCGCGTGCACGCTGCCCTTCGACGGCGGCCTGCGCCGCGAGCGCGCGATCTTCATCGAGCGCATGCAGTCGCCGGAGTCGAAGGCGCTGCGCCACGCCTTCTTCGCCGAGCGAGCGGCCGCGCGCATCCCCGACCTGCCCGAGTCGACGCCGACCCGGCCGGTGGCGCGCGCCGGCGTGATCGGCTTCGGCACGATGGGCAGCGGCATCGCCATCGCACTGGCCAACGCCGGCATCCCGGTGCGCGTGCTCGAGACCTCGCAGCCGGCGCTCGACCGCGGCCTGGCCGCCTGCCGCAGCCACTGGGAGGCAGCGGCGAAGAAGGGGCGGCTCGCGGCCGATCAGGTCGGCGAGCGCATGGCACTGCTGGCGCCGACGCTGGCGATCGAGGACCTGGCCGACTGCGATCTCGTGATCGAGGCGGCGTTCGAGGACATGCAGGTCAAGCAGGACCTGTTCCGGCGGCTGGACCGGGTGATCGAGCCGGGAGCGATCCTCGCCACCAACACCTCGACCCTGAACGTCGACGCCATCGCCGCCGTCACGCGCCGGCCGCAGGACGTGATCGGCCTGCACTTCTTCAGCCCCGCGCACGTGATGCGCCTGCTCGAAGTGGTGCGCGCGGCCAAGACCGGCAAGGACGTGCTCGCCACCGCGATGGCGCTGGCGCGGCGGATCGGCAAGGTCGCGGTGGTCAGTGGCGTGTGCGACGGCTTCATCGGCAACCGGATGGTCGAGCACTACCTGCGCCAGTCGCTGTTCCTGGTCGACGAAGGCGCGACGCCGGCGAGCATCGACGCCGCGCTGTCGAACTTCGGCATGGCGATGGGACCGTTCGCGATGTCCGACCTCGCCGGCCTCGACATCGGCTACGCGATCCGCCAGCGCCGCTACCGCGAGCGCCCGCAACTCGCCTACTCGCGCATCGCCGATCGCGTGGTCGAGCTGGGCCGGCTCGGTCAGAAGACCGGCGGCGGCTGGTACCGCTACGACCTGCCGGACCGCACACCGAAGCCCGAGCCGCAGATCGACGCGCTGATCGACGCCTGGCGCAAGGAGATCGGCATCGCGCCGCGCGCGATCGACGACGACGAGCTCGTCGACCGCTGCCTGCTGGCGCTGGTCAACGAAGGCGCGCGCCTGCTGGGCGAGGGCATCGCCCTGCGCGCGAGCGACATCGACGTCGTCTACCTCGCGGGCTACGGCTTTGCGCCCGCGCGCGGCGGACCGATGTTCTGGGCGCAGCAGCGCGGACTCGACCAGGTGGTTGCGCGAGTGAACGAGTTCGCGCGCAACGCCCACGCCGACCCCGAGTTCTGGCAGCCGGCACCGCTGCTGCTCGAAGCTGCGGCCGCGGGGCGGTGGCCGAAATAGGGGTGACATGACGGGGCGAGCGGGCGCCGGCGGCTGGAGCCCCGGCGATTCGCATCGCCGCACGCGGATCGGTGGTCGGAGCGCACAGACTTCGACCAACTGTCGCACGAACCATGGGTCGACGTGCTGGCTGGCACCGCCGTCGACCTCGTCAGGCTCAGCCTGTGAGCCTGTGGCGCCGGAAAATGGCCGCACCGACACAGGAAACGAGGGATGACGGTGAACCGAGAGCGGTTTCAAGCAGGCCAGTCGATGCCGGCGTTCCTGGTGCCGCTTCACTTGTCGCTACCAGGCGCGCACCATTCTCGACCGACTGCCGGTTGCGCTAGTGGTCGGGCAGGTCGCGCCCGAGCATTGTCTGCTACTTGCTTGGAATCAACGTGAATCGAGTAAGTCCTATGACGCCCGAGTCGCCGAGTGCGTTCTCCTACTGGGGAAAGGCCAGGCCCTCGGACTTGAGTGGATCGCTGTTTCACCTGCTTCCCTATCACTGCCTCGACGTAGGCGCTACAGGCCGGGTCTATCTGCTTCGAAATCCGACGCTCCTCCGCTGGATGGCCCAGCAGACTGGAGTGCGCGACGACGCCCTGCTTGAATGGCTGACTTTCTGGCTGTCTTTGCACGATCTAGGAAAGTTCGCGACCAGTTTTCAGAACCAACGTCCTGATCTGCTGCAGGTACTCCAGCAGCGCAAGAGCCCCAAAGCCTATGCCGGCGTTCGCCATGATTCGCTCGGCGAGTTGCTGTGGCGCAGATACCTGCTCGGCACGGCGAACGTCCTGGGTCTTGGCGCGAAGGCGGACCACTTCGCCGGTCGAATTTCGCCATGGGTCTGTGCCGTGACCGGTCACCACGGCGAGCCACCCGACTCAGGCGACGCCACCCTTGGCGCGCACTTCGACGCCTGCGATGAAGTGGCGGCCGCGGCGTACGTCAGCGAAGTGCGCGCGATCTCGCCGCCCGACGTCGCCCTGACAGCCTTTTGCTCTCTTTCGGCAGAGCAAGCAGTGCGGACTGCCAGGATTTGTTCCTGGTGGTTCGCGGGAGTCGCGGTGCTCGCCGATTGGCTCGGTTCGAATACAAGATTCTTTCCCTACGACGCGCAATGGCGGCCGTTGAAGGACTACTGGCACGACATCGCGCTACCCCAAGCCGAACGCGCGATTGAAGCGTCCGGCGTGCTTCCCCAGCCGGCGGCCCACGGCGGCCGGCTGCAGGACATCTTCACTCGCGAGCGCATTCCGGTGTTGACGCCGCTGCAGGAGTGGGCCGACACGAGCGAACTGCCCGGCGGCCCGCAGCTCTACCTGCTCGAAGATGTGACTGGGGCAGGCAAGACCGAAGCTGCGCTGACGCTCGCCTATCGCCTGATGGCGCAGGGTGAGGCCAGCGGCATCTTCATCGGCCTGCCGACGATGGCCACCGCCAATGCGATGTTCGAGCGCGTGATCGCGGTCGCCAACCGCCTGTTCTCACCCGAGGCGCGCCCGAGCGTGATCCTTGCGCACGGCCGGCGCGACTTCGTGCCCAGTTTCCGCGCCGCGGTGCTGGCGGCGGACCGGCGCGAGGACGATCCGCAGCAGGCGGACGACACCGCCAGCGCCCGCTGTGCTGCGTGGCTTGCCGATCACAACAAGAAGGCGCTGCTGGCCAGCGTCGGCGTCGGCACGATCGATCAGGCCCTGCTCGCGGTGCTGCATGCGCGCCACCAGTCGCTGCGCCTGCTTGGCCTTTTTAAGAAGGTTCTGGTCGTCGACGAGGTACACGCCTGCGACGCCTACATGCAGGAACTGCTCGAAGAGCTGCTGAAGTTTCACGCCGCCGCCGGCGGCAGTGCGATCCTGGTTTCGGCAACGCTGACGAGCGAAATGAAGGGCAAGCTGGCGGCAGCGTTCGCTGCGGGCCGCGAGTGGCCGCACGCCCAGCTATCCAGCAACGGCTACCCGTTGATCACGCGAGTCGACGCAGGCGGCGCCACCGAGCAACCCGTCGGCACGAGGCCGGAGGTACAGCGCCGCATCGACGTGACCTACATCAGCGACCTGGATCAGGTCATGGCCGAGATCCGCTCCGCCGTCGACGCCGGCCGCTGCGTCTGCTGGGTGCGCAACACCGTTGCCGATGCGATCGAGGCCTGGGAGCGGCTTCGCCGCGACTGCGCGGCAGTGCCTTGCACGCTGTTTCATGCGCGCTTCGCCTTGGGCGACCGCCTCGTGATCGAAAGCGAGCTGCTCGACGCTTTCGGACCGCGCAGCGGCCCGTCGCAAAGGTGCGGACGGGTGGTGATTGCCACTCAAGTCATCGAGCAGTCGCTGGATGTCGACTTCGATCTGCTGATCTCCGACCTGGCGCCGATCGACCGGATGATCCAGCGCTCCGGCCGGCAGCAGCGCCATCCCCGCTCTCGCGATGGCGCGCGGACTCAGGGCCGCGACCAGCGTGGCGGCGTTCGCATGGTCGTCTTCGGCCCGGCTTGGGCCGATGCGCCTCCGGCCAACTGGATCAGTGGTTACTTTCCCCGCGGGGCTGCCGTCTATCCGCACCACGGCCGGCTATGGCTCAGCGCACGCGAGTTGATCGCGCGCGGCGGCTTTTCGATGCCGGAGGACGCACGGGCGCTGATTGAGAACGTCTACGGCCCCAAGGCCGAAGTACCTGAAGGGCTTCAGGCCCGTTCGAACGAGGCCGAAGGCAAAGACTGGGCCGCGGTCAACATCGCCTTCGCTTCGCGGCTGAAGCTGGAGACCGGCTATGCACGCGGCAACAGCGGGGCGTGGCTGGCCGACGACGCCGCCCCCGCACTCGCCAGTGAGGACGGCTGGGACCTCGGCGCCACCACGCGCCAGGGCGAAACCACCGTGAGCGTTCGCATCGCGCGCTGGGAGTGCGGCGCCTACGTGCCCTGGCGCGATGGCGAAGACGCCTGGGAGTTGAGCACGGTTCGCGTGATCGCCCGACACATCAAGGAGCCGATCGTCGAGCCGGCACAACTGCCGGCGCTCGAAGCCGCGAAAGACACCTTGCCCGATCAGGGCAAATGGTCAATCCTTTTGCCGTGTGTCGTCGGCGCCGACGGCATCGGGCGAGCGCAGGCGAAAGACGGACGCGGCCGAGTGCGCCACTGGCTCTACGACAGCACCGCGGGCCTTCGAGAAGGCCACGCGGTTGGAACGAAACTGAACGAGGGATCGCAATCGTGAACCTGCTCGAAGAACGCTGGATCCCGATCCGCCGCGCGAGTGGAAAGACCGAGCCGATCGCCCCGCACGAAGTCACCGACCGGATCGCCACCGACCCGGTGGTGGCACTGGATGCCCCGCGCCCGGATTTCAACGGCGCCCTGATCCAGTTCCTCGTTGGCCTTGTGCAGACTGCCTGGGTTCACGCGGGCGAGTTCTGGGACCGCGACGAGATGCTCTGGTCGCCGCCCGCGCCCGAGGAACTCAAGCGCATGTTCGCGCCGCTGAAGGGGGCTTTCCATCTGGACGGCGACGGACCGAGATTCATGCAGGATCTGACGCTAAGTCCGGGTGACAGCCCGGCACGGAACGAGATTTCGGCCCTGCTGATCGACTTCCCCGGAGCGCAGGCGATCGAGAAGAACGCTGACCACTTCGTCAAGCGCGGCAGTGGCGGAGCACTCTGTCCACGTTGTGCCGCCGCGGCGCTGTTCTGTCTGATGATAAACGCGCCATCTGGCGGAGTGGGGCACAGGACGTCGCTGCGCGGCGGCGGGCCGTTGACCACGATGGTCAGCTATGTGCCGAATACGTCGGAACACCCGCCGCGCGCGCTTTGGCGAGACATTGCCTGCAACATCCTGGAGGGTGCCGCCTTCGCCGGGCGCTCCGACCAGTTTGATCTGCCGGATGTCTTTCCATGGTTGCGAAGCATCGGGGAGACGACCGGCAAGTCGGGCGAAGTGCAGCCGCTCGACGTGAGCCGCTTACAGGTTTACTGGGCGATGCCACGCCGCATACGTCTCCTGTTTGATCGCGACACGCCCGTTCACTGCGCGCTTTGCGGAAGCCAAGCTGCGGAGTCGATAAGCAGCTACGACACCAAGAACTATGGCCTGAACTACAAAGGGCCTTGGCGACACCCCCTCGCGCCTTACTACCGCAGCAAACCAACTGAACCGTTTCTTCCCATTCATCCGCAGCCTGACGGTATGGCCTACCGGCACTGGCTGGGCTGGGTACTTGGCTCTACGCGGCCGGGCGGGGAGATCGTGCCTGCCGAAGTGGTGCACGCGTTCCGCAGTTCACGCGTCGGGCCCGGACAGCTTCGGCTGTGGGCGTTCGGCTACGACATGGACAAGGGGAAGGTACGTTGCTGGTACGAATCCACCTTTCCGCTGTTCGACTTCACTGTCGATCAAGCCGGTGCATCCGAGGCTACGGACCAAGGCGCCGGCATCGTCGACGCTCTCGTCACCGCCGCGGAATCTGCAGTTCAGTTGCTCCGCTTTGCCGTGCGCGATGCGTGGTTCGGTAACGGCGAGTCGAGAGGCGACTTCGGCTTCGTAGAGGCGAGCTTCTGGAATGACACCCAGCGGGAGTTCTTCGCTGTCGTGGAGCAGGTGGTACGGCTGATGCGGCAGCACGGTCCATCTGGCTATGACCAGACCGAATCGTTGCGCCGAGGCTGGCTCAATGTTCTGCAGCGATCGGCGCTGCGACTCTTCGACGAATTGGCCGCGCGCGGCAACGTCGAAGCCGCGAACCCGACCAGACTGGCTGCCGCCTACCGGAACCTGCGCGGACAGTTGTACGGTGACAAGCTGAAGGGAGCGCTCGGCCTCATCACCGTCGATCCCGAAGCCGCGGCGGGCAAGGCACGCGCCCGCCTGCGCAAGAAGGTAACCCGCGAGGAGACGCCATGAGCCGACCTTTCACTCGAAACGATCAGATTACGGGCGCTCTGCTCGCCTGGTGGCGCGGACTGGAGCAGAACCGCGGCGATCGCGCCGAACTGCGGCGCAGCGCCGACCTGCTACAGGTGATGCAGACGGAGGCCTTCCAGGCGGCGCGCCGGCGCCTGATCGCTGCGGGGCTGTCCGACGCCGAATCGCGCAGGTCGAGACTGGCCGCCATAGTCGCGCTGGCAGCGCACGTGAAGGGCTTGTCCGACCAGCCGCTGCCCGAGACGTTCTCGCCCGGCGACAAGCCGGCCGTCTCGCCGCTGCGATTCCGCCAAATCCTGGAGGCAGCCGACGACGACGAACTCTTCACGCGGCTGCGGCGTGTGCTGCCGCTCGTGGACAGCGCAATCAATCTGCCCGCCCTGAGCGCCGACGTCTGGCACTGGGGCGATTCCGTCCGCAAGCGCTGGGTCTACGACTATCGCTGGCCCGCCAAGCAATCCGCCTGAATCCGCCGGAGACCGCCGACATGAGCTGCTTCATTCAATTGCACGTCATCACTTCCTACCCGCCGTCCAACCTGAACCGCGACGACCTTGGCCGACCGAAGAGTGCACTGGTCGGCGGTGCCACGCGGCTGCGTGTGTCGTCGCAAAGCGCAAAGCGCGCTTGGCGTACATCAGACATCTTCCGAGAGGCATTGTCTGGTCAAGTGGGCACGCGCACGAAGACGCTGGGGCTGGACGTGTTCAGGAGTCTCGCGGGCGCTGACGCGATCAACGCCGATGTTCTGAGTCGGTTTAAGAAGGACGCGCAGCTGAAACTGGCACACGAGGCTACCCGCAAGATAGTCGAACAGTTCGGGAGCCTCGACGGCGACTTTCCGCCCAAGAAGTCAAGAACGGACTCGGGCGCCTCGCCGGATGCTGGCGCGGATAGCGCCGCACCGGCCGACGAAGCGGCGGGGGACGCTTTGCTGAAGGCCTTTCGAAAATCTGTGTCGACAAGTCAGCTCTTTCACATCAGTCCGAGCGAACTTGCATCCGTCCGCGCCCTAACTGACGAACTGGAGCAAGAGCGCCGGCTTCCGACTGACAACGAACTTGCGCTGCTGCGCGAGGACCATCAGGCCCCAGACATTGCACTCTTCGGTCGCATGCTGGCGGAAAAGCCCAAGTTCAACGTCGAAGCCGCCGCCCAGGTCGCGCACGCGTTCACTGTCCACAAGGCGTCGGCCGAGGATGACTACTTCACCGCCGTCGATGACCTGAATCGCGGGCAAGAGGACGTGGGCGCGGGCCACATCGGCGAAGCCGGCTTCGGCGCCGGCGTCTATTACCTGTACATCTGCATCAACCGCGACCTGCTCGATGACAACCTCGGCGGCAATACGTCGCTGCGCGACCGCGCCCTCGCCGCCTTGATCGAGGCGATCGCCAAGATCTCGCCGACCGGCAAGCAGGCCAGTTTCGCCTCGCGTGCCTATGCGTCGTACATGATGGCCGAGAAGGGAAGCCAGCAGCCGCGCTCTCTCAGCCTGGCGTTCGTCAAGCCCATCGTGGGCAGCGACGTCATAGGCGAGTCGATCCGGGCGCTGAACGACAAGCTGGAGAAGATGGATAAGGTCTACGACAAGTGCGCCGACGAGCGCAGGTTTCTCAACGCGGAAACCGGCGAAGGCACGCTCGCCGAGCTGATCGCTTTCGCACAGGCGAAGTGCGGCACATGAAGTTCCTGCTTCTGCGCCTGTACGCGCCGCTGGCCAGCTGGGGCGACGTCGCGGTCGGCGAGTTCCGTCCCAGCCACGGCTATCCTGGCCGCTCGGCCCTGCTCGGGCTGATCGGCGCCGCGCTGGGCATCGAGCGCAGCGACGAGGACGGTCACCGCCGACTGGACGAGGCGCTCGCCTTCGCCGTGGCCGTCTACAGGGAAGGTGCGCTGCTACGCGACTATCACACCGCCCAGGTGCCGGGCGCCGCGACCTTGAAAAAGCGGCCGCACTGCACGCGCGCCGACGAACTGGCGATGCCGCGGCACGAATTGAACACCATCCTGTCGCGCCGCGATTACCGACAGGATGCGGTCTGCATCGCCGGCGTCAGCCTGCGCGCCGGGCACGCGGCGCCGGACCTGGAAGCTGTTCGGACGGCACTGCAGCGGCCCCGTTTCACCCCGTACCTCGGCCGCAAGGCGTGCCCGCCGGCGCTGCCGTTCTCGCCGCAGGTCGTCGAGGCCGACACCTTCCGCAGTGCCATCGAGGCGGCGGCATTTCCGGCGCTTGATGAACTGGCCGGCGCGGCGCTGCCGTCCGTGCCGATCCGCGTTGCCTGGGAAGACGGTATCGAAGCCGGCTGGCCGCAGTCGTTCACGGTGCCGAGGAAGGATGCGCCGCGCTCGCGGCGGCGCTGGCAGTTCGGCGACCGCACGGAGCGCGTCGCCTTGATCGCCCCGGATGCGCGCGCGGAGGCGGAGAGCGAAGAGCAGGTGCCATGAAGTACTTCAGTCGCATCGAACTCGACGAACACCACGCCGACGCCCGCGAGGCCGTGGCGCAAGCGTTCAACAGCGGCGCCTACGGCGACCATCAGTTCCTCTGGCGGTTCTTTGCGGCGCCGGAAGGGCACTCGCGAGACTTCCTGTTTCGCCGCTTCGAGCCGCAGGCCGGGCGCCGGCAGGCGCTGTACTACTGCGTCTCCGATCGGCCGGCGGCTGCCCCACACCCGGCGTGGCAGGTGTCGTCGCGGGAATACGCGCCGAGCGTTGCCGAGGGCGACCGTTTGCTGTTCGACCTGCGAGTGAACCCGACGCAAGCGCACAAACGCGAAGGCAAGTCGCGCCGGGACGACGTGGTGATGCACGCCAAGAAGCAGATGCTCGCCGAGCACGGACTGTCTCGGTGGGCCGATCTGCCGCAGGGTGACCGACCGCCTCTGTACGAGCTGGCCGATGGAGCGGTCCGGGCATGGCTCGGCGCGAAAGGGTCCACGGGCTTCGCCGCCCGCTACGGCTTTCGGGTCGGCGACACGCTGCGGGTCGACGCCTATCGCCAGCATCGGATCGCGCGCAACGGGCTGAAACCGATCGCCTTGTCCACGGTCGACCTTTCCGGAAACCTCATCGTCACGGACGCCGACAGGTTCGTCCGCGCCCTGCTTTCCGGGGTCGGCCGCGGCAAGGCGTTCGGCTGCGGCCTACTGCTGGTGCGGCGCGGTTGAGGCGCGGCATACTGGGTGCACTCGGAAGTGGAAGCGCCGTCGGCAGGCGGCAATGCGGAGGCGTCATGGGTTCGATCTCGGTCAAGCAGTTTCTCGAGCATCCCGAGCAGGTGCTCGCCGGCGCGCGCGAAGGATCGATCGCCCTGATCACGCAGGACGGTGAACCCGTGCTGATGGCCGTGCCGATGGGAGCAAATCTGGACAACGCCGCGATGCGGCTGGAGCTGGCAGTGTCGCTGTTCGATCGCGAGCAGATCAGCATCGGTGTCGCCGCCCGCATCGCTGGACTGGCGCTGAGCGAGTTCATCGACGAACTGGGCCGCAGACGGATCCCCGTCATCCGCACGACCGCCGAGGACCTGGAGCGGGAGCTTGCAGCGTTCGGCGATTAACGTCGCCGTCAGCGATGCCGGCCCTCTGATCGCGCTGGCGCGGCTGGATCTGCTGTCGCTGCTCGGCGAGTTGTTCGACCGTGTCCTCGTGCCCGAGTCGGTCCTCGACGAGTGCACCGCGAAGCCCGAGCTCGAAGACGCGGTGCGCATACGCCGGGCGTGCGACGACGGCCTGCTGACCGTTTGCGTTGCCGAAGCGGTCGGCGCCGACCACCGCGGACGGGGCGAGCGCAGCGCGATCGCCAAGGCGCTCGAAATCGACGCCGTGCTGCTGGCCGATGATCTCGCGGCGCGGCGCCACGCCGTGGCGCTGGGGCTGACCCCTATCGGCACACTCGGTGTTCTCGTCGGCGCCAAGCGGCGGGGACTGTTGCCCGCAGTTCGTCCGCCGATCGAGGAGCTTCGCGCCCGGGGCTACTGGCTCACTGATGCCACAGTGCGCGTGGCTCTGCAAGCGGCGGGCGAAGACGAGACATGAGCGCGCTGTTGCCGCCGCTGAAGCCGATCCCGATCAAGGAGCGGCTGTCAATCCTTTTCATCGAGAGGGGGCATCTCGACGTTCTCGACGGCGCCTTCGTCGTAGTGGACAAGTCGGGAGTCCGCACGCACATCCCGGTCGGAGGGGTCGCCTGCCTGATGCTGGAGCCGGGAACGCGCGTGTCGCATGCGGCCTGTGCGCTGGCTGCGCGTGCGGGAACGCTGTTGGTCTGGATCGGCGAAGCGGGCGTCCGCTTGTACTCCTCGGGACAGCCCGGCGGTGCCCGCGCCGACCGGCTGCTTTACCAGGCCAAGCTCGCCCTCGACCCCGACCTCCGCCTCAAGGTCGTTCGCAAAATGTATGCGATGCGTTTCGGCTCCGATCCGCCGGCGCGGCGCAGCGTCGATCAACTGCGCGGCATCGAAGGGGCGCGCGTGCGTGAGATGTACAAGCAGGTGGCCAAACGATACGGCGTTGAATGGAAGGGTCGCGACTACGACCCGGAGAAGTGGGACTCCGGCGACATACCCAACCGCTGCCTGTCATCGGCGACCGCCTGCCTGTACGGCGTGGCGGAGGCTGCCGTGCTCGCCGCCGGCTATGCCCCCGCGGTCGGCTTCATTCACACCGGCAAGCCGCTGTCGTTCGTCTACGACGTGGCCGACATCTACAAGTTCGACACCGTGGTACCGGTGGCCTTCCGAATCGCCGCGCGCAATCCACACAACCCGGAGCAGCAGGTGCGGCTTGGATGTCGCGACGCGTTCCGCGAATCGCGGCTGCTCGACCGGATTGTCCCAGGCATCGAAGAGATGCTGGCCGCGGGTGAGATCGAACGACCGCAGGCGCCCGCTGACGCTATCGGACCGGCGATTCCCGAAGACAAGGCGCTTGGCGATGCTGGTCATCGTTCTTGAGAATGCGCCACCGCGACTCCGCGGCCGGCTCGCCGTTTGGCTGCTGGAGGTGCGTGCCGGTGTTTATCTTGGCGACTACTCTGCGAGAGTCCGCGACTACATCTGGAACCAGGTAGAAGAGGGAATTGAAGACGGCAACGCCGTGATGGCGTGGAAGGCGAACAACGAGGCGGGGTTCGAATTCGTTACGCTTGGGGCAAACCGCCGCGTGCCCGTTGAACTCGACGGCGCAAGACTGGTTTCGTTCCTGCCCGAGGCGGGTCACCAAGATCTTTAACAATCTGAGTGGAGTCTCTGCGTACTGGTAAGGACAGTGCCGAGAGGAGCGACACGTTGGTGACTTGAGTAAGCGCTGAATTCTCCTTTGAAATCAGCGAGAAGGAAGAAGTGCGTTCCCCGCACGCGCGGGGATGAACCGTCGATGATCTTCACGCGGTACCCGGGCGTGAAGCGTTCCCCGCACGCGCGGGGATGAACCGACTCGGACGTAGCGAGAGAGAACGAACAAACCGCGTTCCCCGCACGCGCGGGGATGAACCGCTGCGCGACGCGGCCAGCTTCGTGGCCTACGTGCGTTCCCCGCACGCGCGGGGATGAACCGTTGCAGGATGATGAGCGGCGCCACGCCGACGGGCGTTCCCCGCACGCGCGGGGATGAACCGTTGATCGGCCGCCTCTGAACGCTCGACAGCCGGCGTTCCCCGCACGCGCGGGGATGAACCGCACCGCAACCCTGCCGCGCTGCACCACGTCGCGCGTTCCCCGCACGCGCGGGGATGAACCGCGGTCTTTGGTGGTTGTCATGCGCCCCCCTTGCGCGTTCCCCGCACGCGCGGGGATGAACCGCGGTTGTAGACGTGCCTCACGGCCGGCTCGTACGCGTTCCCCGCACGCGCGGGGATGAACCGCTGGCCGTCTGGCCGCGCCGCGCGGTGTTGACGCGTTCCCCGCACGCGCGGGGATGAACCGTTGTGCAGGGCAACGTGCTCGCATTCATCAACGCGTTCCCCGCACGCGCGGGGATGAACCGGACAGTCGGCCACCGTAGGCCGAGTGTGCAGCGCGTTCCCCGCACGCGCGGGGATGAACCGTCGAGGAAAACCACACCAGACCAAACCACACCGCGTTCCCCGCACGCGCGGGGATGAACCGCCGGGAGTCCAGCAGATAGTGACCGCCACCCTGGCGTTCCCCGCACGCGCGGGGATGAACCGCGACCCTTCGGGGTCGCTTTCTTTTGCCCGCGGCGTTCCCCGCACGCGCGGGGATGAACCGAGGCGGCCATCGTTGGCCCGCGCTGCGCGGCGGCGTTCCCCGCACGCGCGGGGATGAACCGCTGTGTCGCGGGCCAGGAATCTCCCGCACCCCGCGTTCCCCGCACGCGCGGGGATGAACCGGCGATTGCTCCTAGTGATTGCCTCGGTCGCCCGCGTTCCCCGCACGCGCGGGGATGAACCGTTGATCCGGCGCCTCCGGCCGCTCAATAACCGGCGTTCCCCGCACGCGCGGGGATGAACCGAGGCGTGCGAATACGCCGACCAGATTCCTGTAGCGTTCCCCGCACGCGCGGGGATGAACCGTTGGCGACGGGCGGATCGTGGTGAGTTGGATAGCGTTCCCCGCACGCGCGGGGATGAACCGCCCCCGGTCGCGCCCGGCGGCTGCCGGATGGGGCGTTCCCCGCACGCGCGGGGATGAACCGTTGATCGGGCGCCTCCGGCCGCTCAATAACCGGCGTTCCCCGCACGCGCGGGGATGAACCGCGATCGTTTTGGCGCGATTCATTGTTCGTCTCGCGTTCCCCGCACGCGCGGGGATGAACCGGATGCCGGCCTGATCAGACCGGGCACGATCAGGCGTTCCCCGCACGCGCGGGGATGAACCGAGGCGTGCGAATACGCCGACCAGATTCCGGAAGCGTTCCCCGCACGCGCGGGGATGAACCGCCGGAGTCCGCGATTCGAGGGCTGATTACCGTGCGTTCCCCGCACGCGCGGGGATGAACCGACGCCGCAGCGGCAGCCACCGCATACGACGCGGCGTTCCCCGCACGCGCGGGGATGAACCGCTCGCGCAGGCGCGCGACGCAATCGCCGTGCAGCGTTCCCCGCACGCGCGGGGATGAACCGGTGCACAGTGTGCGCACTGACAGCGCGGTGCTGCGTTCCCCGCACGCGCGGGGATGAACCGAATCAGCAGGCTGCCAGCGTCTTTGCCGGCGTGCGTTCCCCGCACGCGCGGGGATGAACCGGCGGCCTCGTCGTCGGCGGGCTCGCACATGTAGCGTTCCCCGCACGCGCGGGGATGAACCGCATGACGAGCGCGACGGCAAGACCTACAGCAAGCGTTCCCCGCACGCGCGGGGATGAACCGGCCCAGGGCACGGGCCGGCGGAAGCGGACGAGGCGTTCCCCGCACGCGCGGGGATGAACCGCCGTCGAGGACGAGATCGCGGCGCGGCGCGCAGCGTTCCCCGCACGCGCGGGGATGAACCGACGCTCGCCAGTATCCGCGAGGCGGTGGGCGTGCGTTCCCCGCACGCGCGGGGATGAACCGGCAGCATCTCCTAGTGGTGCCTGTGCAGTCTAGCGTTCCCCGCACGCGCGGGGATGAACCGAGCGATGGAGGGCAGCAATGAGTAAGGCCATGGCGTTCCCCGCACGCGCGGGGATGAACCGGCCTCGGCCGGCGGGTGGATCGTGATCACCCTGCGTTCCCCGCACGCGCGGGGATGAACCGCAGACCGTGAGCGTAGCCGACATGGCAGCGCGGCGTTCCCCGCACGCGCGGGGATGAACCGTAGTCGGTGTTGATGTTGACCGTGCTGCCGCCGCGTTCCCCGCACGCGCGGGGATGAACCGCCGAACGCATCGCGCGTCTGCTGGCCGATGCGGCGTTCCCCGCACGCGCGGGGATGAACCGGTCGGTCGGCTTCCCGTGAATGTTCCACCCGAGCGTTCCCCGCACGCGCGGGGATGAACCGCGTTCGTCCGGCACCGGAACATCGGGACCGATGCGTTCCCCGCACGCGCGGGGATGAACCGACCGGCGCATCAGCGCAGACGAGCCGGCTGTCGCGTTCCCCGCACGCGCGGGGATGAACCGTCGGTGCTCGGCGCGCCGCCGACGCTGAACGTGCGTTCCCCGCACGCGCGGGGATGAACCGTAGTAGGTAGCAATCGGCGCGGCGACGACAGCGCGTTCCCCGCACGCGCGGGGATGAACCGTCCCAGTTGCGGTCGTCGGTCGGCAGCACGAAGCGTTCCCCGCACGCGCGGGGATGAACCGGTGCTCGCTGCCCTGTCCGAGCGCGAGTTGCGGCGTTCCCCGCACGCGCGGGGATGAACCGCTGATGGGCGGGGTCTGGGCGCTGGTCTCGATGCGTTCCCCGCACGCGCGGGGATGAACCGTAGACGCGCCGGCCACGGATGCGCGTCTTGATGCGTTCCCCGCACGCGCGGGGATGAACCGCGATCGAACGCCTCGTTGATCGCCTTGCGCTCGCGTTCCCCGCACGCGCGGGGATGAACCGCTGGGACCAGTCGAACGCCTCGCCCTTGTTCGGCGTTCCCCGCACGCGCGGGGATGAACCGCAGCAGTGGCTCCGTTTGATGGTGGCGGCCGGGCGTTCCCCGCACGCGCGGGGATGAACCGCTCTGCCCTCTGAACTGGTCCCCGAAAAATGGACGCCACGGAGTTTGCTACTTTGACTTCGTGG
>JBBIST010000001.1:0-140139 GCA_037441125.1 Burkholderiales bacterium | reverse complement strand
GGCCAGGTGCAGCAAGGCGCGCTGCACGAGGAACTGAGCATCCTTTTGCAGGCGCGCGATCTGCTGCGGTGTGGCGCGCGCCAGCCAGGCACGCGCCGCGTCGCGGTCGCCGGCGCGCAGCCACAGGGCGAGCGCGCGCACCGCCAGATCGTCGGCCGCACGGTCGCGCTGCCAGGCCAGCTCGTACAGGCGCGCCGCCTCGCGCGGATCGTCGTCGGCGATGGCTGCGGCCAGAGCCGTCAGGGTCGCGGTGTCGGCGACACCGGCGTCGAGCAGCAGGCGCCAGGCGCGCAGCGCCTCGTCGGCGCGGCCGGTGGCGCGCGCCAGTTGCGCGTAGTCGCTCCAGAACGCGGCGTGGGCAGCAACGTCTTTCTGCGCCCGCGCGCGCGCCGCCGCCAGCGCCGCATACGCGGCTTCCTTGTCGCCGAGGCCGTACTCGAGCCAGGCGAGCCGGCGCGCGATCTCGGGCGGCGCGTCGAACTCGCGCAGCAGCGCCGCGAGCGCCGCGCGCTGCGCCTCGAGATCGCCGCTGCCTTCGGCGATCGCCGCCAGGGACTCGAGCAGCGCCCGGCGCGTGGCGGCAGCGGCAGGCAGCGGCGCGGCGAGTTCGGCGCGCAAGAGCGCGATCGCCCGCTCGGGCTGGCCGAGCGCCTCATAGATCGCCAGCAGTTCCTGCAACGCACCCGGATCGCCGGGCGCGTGCGCGAGCGCCGCGCGCAGCGCATCGAGCCGCGCCTCGTGCGCGCCCAGCACCCGCGCGCGGCTGCGCACTTCGGTCCAGTCGGCGGCGCGACCGCTGGCACGCGCGATCGCCTGCCACTGTTCGAGCGCGAGCTGCGGCTGGCCGGCCCAGTCGGCCACCTGCGCCAGCTTGCGCCGCCAGCGCAGGTCGCGCGGCACTTGGCGCACGGCCGCGCGCGCGACCACGAGCGCGTCGCGCAGGTTGCCGTTGGCGACGAACACCTGGAAGCTCAACGCATAGAGCTCGTGGTCGAAGGGCAGGCGCGCGGTGCGCTCGTGGTCGAGCTCCACTTGCGCCGGCCGCAGGCGCGGCGCGATGCGCGCGTGCAGCGCCAGCCACTCGGTCGGCGGCGCCAGGCCGACGGCGCGCCAGCGCTCGAGCGCCGCCGGCAGAAGCGAGATGCGCAACAGCGCGATCGCGTAGCGCTGCGCCGCCTCGGGCCGGTCGGCGGCGAGCGCCAGGCGGGTCAGGAACTCGAGCACTTCGGTGTCGGCGGCGTAGGTCTCGAAGTGCGCGTCGGCGAGCGCCAGCGCCTCGTCGAACAGGCTGGCGGCCTGCAGCGTGCGCAGCGCCTGCAGGAACAGGCGCCGGCGCTCGCCCGCCGCGGGCGCGGCCAGGCTCGCCTGCAGGAACAGTCGCGCCGCCAGGCGATGCTCGCCGGCGGCGAGCAGCAGGCGCGCGCCGTCCTCCCAGTGTGCGGCCGGCAGCGGCGGCGCCTGGCGCAGCAGGCGCGCGAACCAGTCGTTGACGACCGCGCCGGCACCGAGCGCGGCGGCGCGCTGCGCCAGCAGCAGGCCGACCTCGGCCGGCAGATCGCTGCGCGCCAGCAGCGCCGCCAGGCGCGCGCGCAACTCGGTCGCCCGCGCCGCGCGCTGCGGATCGTCGGTCGCAAGCGGCGCCAGTTGGCGCACGCCGATGTCGATCGCCAGCAGCTCGGCGCGGCTGCGCAGTCGCGGATCGTCGTCGGCGGCGAGCTGCCGCAGGTGCTCCTGCGCGCGCTCGTACTGGCCGTCAGCCACGAGCTTGTGCGCAAGCACGTAGCGCAGTTGCGCCCGCTGCGGGCGCACCGTCAGCCAGGCCTCCAGGTACGCGATCTGCAGCGCGTCCGGACGCGGCCCGTCGCGGCCGATCTGCGTTTCCAGGCCGCGAAACGGGAACAGCAGCGCCAGCGCGGCGGCCACGAGCGCGCCGAAGGCGAGCGCGATCGGCGCCGGGATCAGCCGCTGGCGCTCACGCGCCGCATCGGACATCCACCAGGTGGCGCCGCGGCGTCGTGGTGGTGGCGAAGGCAGGTAGCTCATAGGTCAGATCGTTGCCGGCGGTGGCCGCGGGCGCGAGTTCGCGGCCGTCGACGCGCACGCGGCAGCCGCGCGCGGCGCCGAGCACGAAGCGGGTCGTGGTGTAGGCGGCAAGGGTGAAGCGGATGCCTTCGCGGCTGCGACTGAAGTCCTCGATCCAGCCGGCGGCCTCGCGCACGTGCACGACCGGCGGCTCGGCCGCGAGCACCAGCGTTGCCGCCGCGGCAGAAAGGTGCACGTAGCGGGCGCCGGGGCCGGGGGCGACGCCTGCTACCTGTTTGCTTGCGGCCAGCGAGGGCTCGGCATCGGCCGGCAGCCGCAGCGTGCGCAGATGGCCGTCGCCGCGCACGCGCCAGGTGGGCGCGGCGGCGCGCCAGTCGCGCGCGATCGAGATCCGGTGGAAGTCGAGCACCTTGCGGATGTAGTCGGACGCGTACACCGGCACCACCGGCTGCGCCAGCGCCCAGCCGTAGACGTGATGCAGCGCGTTCAACGACGCGGTCTTGGTCGCCGAGTAGGTGTGGTAGTAGATGTTGATCGGCTTCAGGCGCCGCGGCGTCTCGGTCAGCTCGAAGGTCTCGAGCACGCGCCTGAAGCCGTAGAAGGGACCGGTCCAGCCGTTGGTGTACATGTACTCGTTCTGGTTCGGCGCGAACACCTGCAATCCGGCGCCGCGCCGCAGGCCGAGACCGGAGACCAGCGTCAGCGTCGGCCGCGAGCGCGTGATCAGCGTGTCGCCGCCGTTCATGTTGAGCACGCCGGCGGCGTCCGCCAGCGCCACCGCCTCGGCGGTGGGAACCGTGTCGCCGGTCCACAGGAACACCTCGGTGCGCTTGCCCGGCGGCGCCAGCCGGGTGTCGATGTAGTCGATCGAGCCGCCGATCTCGGCGTTCAGATCGAACACATAGCCGGGCAGCATCAGGTTCAGCGGTCGCGGCGCAAGCGCCGGATCGTCGCCGCGCGCGAGCTTGCGCCAGAAAAACGGGTGCGAGTACGAGTGGCTGGCGATCTCGACGTGCGGCAGGGCAAAGATCCGGCGCGCAATGTCTTCGAGCGTCGGCGCCAGTTCGCGAAACAACCCGGTGCCGGCGATCTCGCCCTGCACCACCGAGACCGTGTGCGGGATCCGGTAGCGCGCCAGCACTTCGTCGAGCAGCACCTCGCCGGCGAACGGCGCCCCAGGACGCTCGGCGCGCGAGACGAAGGCGTCGCCGTCGATGTGCACGAGCAGCAGCCGGCGGCCGGCTTCGGTGGTGACGTCGGGCACCGGGAAGGCGGGCGCGTCGATCGCGCGCCGCAGGAACTCGATCGGATCGATCACCCAGCGCGCACCCCCCGCCTGCGCCGAGCCAGGCGGCGCGAGCGCGTCCCAGCGCAGCGCAAACGGCGCCAGCGCCCAGCCGCCCCAGGGCGTGAGCGCCACCGGATCGAGCGCGACCTCCCTGGCGCCGCGCAGCCGCAGCAGCGACTGGCCGGCGCCGGCAAGCTGCACGCTCTCGGCGGTCATGAACGGCGGCGGCTCGGTCTCGAAGCCGACGATCGGATCGCGCTGCTCGATACGCAGCGCGCCGGCGCCCGCCTGCGCGCGCGCCAGCCCGAGCCGGCGCGCCAGCGCCGAGTCGGCTGCCACGGCCGGCGTGTCGAACATCACCAGTCGCAGGCCGCCGTCGACCTGCCGCTGCAGCCAGCCTTCGAAGTCGGGGTTGAGCAAGGCCGGCGGCTGCGAGAACCAGGTGACGAGCGCCGCGTGGCGTCCGTCGAGCAGGTCCGGCGGCAGCTCTCCGCGCACGTCGACCGGGTCGATCGTGAAGCCGAGCCAGTGCAGCGGCATCGCCAGCAGCCGGTAGGCGTTGGCGTTTTGCATGTCGACATCGGGCGGCAGGTCGGTGACGAGCGCGATGCGGCGCGGCTGCACTTCGACGTCGCCCGCGCCGAGCCGGTCGAGCGCGCCGCTGCTCACCCAGGGCACGATGCCGTGGGCGCGGATGCGCGCGGCCGTTGCGCGCGCCAGCGCGCGCTCGGCGCCCGGCACGTAGTCGATCGCGATCGCCACCAGGCCGTCGCCGCGCACCTGTTGCAGCCGCGCCAGCAGCCAGGCGCGATCGTCGGCGCCGACTTCGAAGTAGCGGTCGCCGCTCACCTGCCAGCCGCGGTACAGCGACTCGGCGGCCACCGCTTCGACCTTGCCGCGCAGCCGCGGCAGCATCTCGAAGCCGCGGTTGAAGATCAGGCCGATGCCGGGGAAGCGCGCGTGCAGCCGCTCGACCGCCGCCACCAGCGCGTCTTCCTGCGCGCGCCGCGCCTGCGGGTCGAGCGCGAAGTGACGGTGCGAGTCGAGCGTGTCGAGAAAGAAGCCGCGCCAGCCCTGCGCCCACAGCGGCGCGATCACCTGCTGCTCGAAGAACTGCGACCAGCCCGGCACCGCGTGGTCGACGAGGCGCGTGCCCCAGGCGGCGTTGTCGCCGCGCAGCCAGGCGGCCGGCATGTCCTTCGCGTAGGCGCGGCGCGGGTCGAGCTCGCCGACGCTCACGTACGCGAACCAGCGCGTGCCTGCCGGCAGCCGGTCGGGCCGCGGCGCGTGGCCGGGTTCGAGCACCACCCAGTCGAAGGCGCGCAGCTCGTCGATCGGCGGCGCGGCGCCGTAGTGGAAGGCCACCGCCGGCGTGGTGGCGCGCGCCTCGCTAGCGACGAACCAGGTCATGAGCATCGCCATGGCGACAAGCAGCCAGCCGCCGCGCGCTCGGCCCCTGCGGCCGGGCGGCGTCGTGGCGTGGTCTGGGAAAGGCGCCTGCGCGGCGGTTGCGGCGCGCGGGCTGGGGCGAGAGCAGGCAATCACTGCGGGCGGATCATACGGACCCGCAGCCGCGCCCCCGCAGCCGCGGTTATCCGGGTGGCCTGGCCGAAAGGCCGGCGCCGAGCAACTTGCGGATCTTCGGCACCAGGGTGGCGCGGTCGAAGGGCTTGACGATGTAGTCGGCGGCGCCGGCGCGAAGGGCATCGATGACGAGCTGCTTTTCGCTGTGGCCGGTGACCATCACGACCGGGATGCCGGCGAAGGCCTCGACCGCCTTCAGATGGCGCATGGCGTCGATGCCGTTCATGTCGGGCAGGTCGATGTCCATCAGCACCAAGTCCGGCCGTCGCTTGCGCACGAGCGAAAACGCCTCGCCGGCCGAGGCAGCGAACAGCAGCGCGAGCGCGGCGTCGGCCAGCATCTGCGCCAGGAACTGGCGCTGGAAAGCGTCGTCCTCGACCACGAGTACGGCCGGCGCCTGCTCGAGCGCGCGGCCAAGCGCGCGCGCCGCCTCGAGCTGCGGCGCCACGGCCGCGCGCAGCCCGCCCGCCCACGAGGCAAGCGGCGTCACCGCGTCGGCGGCCGCGGCCAGCGACGGCTCGATGCGCTCGACCTTCAGGCGCGCGAACTCCTCGTGCAGTCCTTGGCGGTCGCGCACCTCGACCACGCGCCGCAGGTCGCCGTCGGCCATGCGCTGCGAGAAGCCGTCGATCGCCGCCGCCACCCCGCGTCCGGCGGCACGCACGGCCCCGCCGGCGTCGGCCGCGTGCTGCACGCCGGCCGCCTCGTACTGCGCCAGTTTCGCTTCCAGTTCGGCGATCCTGCGCGCCTGCGCCGCGAAGTCGCGCGGCAGGCCGCCGCCGGCACGCAGCGCGTGGTGCACGGCCATCGGCAGGCGCGGTGCGTCGTGCGTGGCCGGCCAGAACAGCACGTAGACGTCGAAGTACTGGCGCCGGCACAGCTCGTAGGCGCGGCGCAGCTCGTCCTTGCCGCACAGGAGCACGGTCCGATGCGGGATCGCCTGCGCCTGCGTCCCCAGCCGGTACAGCCCCAGCGTGTAGCGCTCGGCCTTCTCGAGCGTGTTGAACGCCAGCACCAGCACCTCGGGCTTGAGGCGCTCGAAGTCCTCGACGCTGCGGTCCGGATCAGTCGAGACCGACACGTGATCGAACTCGTCGGCGAGCAGCTTGCGCACGAGTTCGGCGTCGCTGGCGACTTCGGTCGCCACCAGGATCGGTCGGGGCGCGGCGCTCATGCAAAGATCCACGGGGTCGCGGTCATTGTCGCCTGCCGTGCGCCGACAGCCAACGGCCGATCTCGGTCTCGACCTGCGCCAGCCGCGCGTCGAAGGCGGGCAGTTGGCGCACGATCGCCTCGCGGTCGGCGGCCCGCCCCGCGGCCTCGAGCTCGGCGCACAGGTCGCCGAGCGCCGTCGCCCCGACCGAGCGCGACGCCGACTTCAACTTGTGGGCCACGGCGGCCGCAGCGCGCGCGTCGGTCGCCGCCCGCAGCTCGGCGGCCTGGCCGGCGACGCTACTCAGGAAGAGGCGCAGGAGTTCTCCCTGTGTCGCCGGGTCGTCGCCGACACGTGCCTTCAGCGCATCGAGATCGAGCGCGGCGCCGGCCGCAGGCGCAATCGCCGCGTCGGGCGTCGCCGGCGGCGCAGCGGGCGGGTCGGACGAGCCGGGCACCCCAAGCCAGCGGTCGATCGTCTGGTGCAGCAGTTCGAACCGCAGCGGCTTGGTCAGGTAGTCGTCGATGCCCAGGGTCCGCGCGCGTTCGGCCTCGCCGCGCAGCGCGTTGGCGGTCAGGGCGACGATTGGCGTGCGGCGCAGCGGCGCACGCGCAGCTTCCTGCGCACGGATCGCGGCCGCGAGTTCGTAGCCGTCCATCACCGGCATGTGCAGGTCGGTGAGCAGCAGCGCATGGCCGCCGGCCTGCCACAGCCGCAGCGCCTCGGCGCCGTCGGCGGCGAATTGCGCGCTGCGGCCGAGCAGTTCGAGCTGACTGCGCAGCACCTTGGCGCTGACTTCGTCGTCTTCGGCCACCAGGATCAGTTGGCCGCGCGCGCGTGCTTCGGCCGGCGACAGCGGCGCCGCGGCGCCGATCGTGCGCTCTGGCGGCGTCTCGTCGTGCACGCTCTCGGGCGACGCACGACCGGCGGCGACGGCCACCGCGCGCAGCGGCTGATCGGCCGCCACCTCGACCGGCAGCGCCAGCGTGAAGACCGAGCCCTCGCTCGGCCGGCTGGCAACCGAGATCTCGCCCTGCATCAGCTCGGTCAGGCGCTTGCAGATCGTCAGCCCGAGCCCGGTGCCGCCGAAGCGGCGCGTGGTCGACGCCTCGGCTTGAGAGAACGGCACGAACAGGCGCGCGACGACTTCCGGCGTCATGCCGATGCCGTTGTCGATCACCGCGAAGGCGAGCCGCAGCGGCGCCGGCTGCGCCACCGTGACCCGCACCGCCACGCGCCCGCGCCGGTCGGCGCGGCCGGCCGAGAACTTGATCGCGTTGCCGATCAGGTTGAACAGCACCTGGCGCAGCCGCAGCGCATCGGCGACGACGCGCTCGGGGATCTGCGGCGCCACGTACACGCTCAGGTCGACGTCGCGCCGCTGGGCGAGCGCGACCAGCCCGTCGCACAGACCCTCGACCAGGTCGGCGACCGAGAACGGCGCGCGCTCGATCTGCATGCGCCCGGCTTCGATCTTGGAGAAGTCGAGGATGTCGTCGATGATGCCGAGCAGCGTGCGGCCGGACTCCTGCGCCGTTCGCACCAGGTCGGCCTGGGTTTCGCTCAGCCGGCCGCGCGCGAGCACGTCGAGCGTGCCGAGCACGCCGTTCATCGGCGTGCGGATCTCGTGGCTCATGTTGGCGAGAAACGCGCTCTTGGCGACATTGGCGGCCTCGGCCTGCCGGCGCGCGACTTCCACCTCGGCGGTGCGCTCGACCACCAGGTCCTCGAGACGGTGCCGGTAGCCGTCGAGCTCGGCGGCGATGCGCCGCTTCTCGGTGATGTCGCTCTTGACGGCGACGTAGTGCGTGATCGCGCCGTCGGCCTGGCGGATCGGCGTGACCAGCGCCGACTCCACGTATTCGCTGCCGTCCTTGCGGCGGTTGAAGAACTCGCCGCGCCACTGCCGCCCGGCGCTCAGCGCCGACCACATCGACTGGTACGTGTCCGGCGGCGTCCTGCCCGACTGCAGCACGCGCGGGTTGCGCCCGAGCAGTTCCTCGCGCGCGTAGCCGGAAATCCGTACCAGCGCCTCGTTCACGTACTCGATGCGCGCCTGCAGATCGGTGATGACGATGCCCTCCGAGCTTTGCTCGATCGCCCGCGACAACTTGCGCAGCTCCTCCTCGGTGCGCTTGCGCCCGCCGATGTCCTCGACCACCGCGACCACGTACTCGGGCCTGCCGTCGGCGCGCCGCACCGGTGCCGCGGTCAGTTGCGCCCAGATCATCGCCCCGTCCTTGCCTCGGTAGCGCTTCTCGGTCACGTACATGGCGATCTCGCCGGCGAGCATCCGGCGCGCCTCGCGGGCGTTGCGCTCGAGATCGGCCGGGTCGGTGATCTCCTGCCAGGTGCGTGCGAGCAGCTCTTCGCGCGTGAATCCGAGGATCTCGCACAGGCGCCGGTTGACGTCCAGCCAGCGACCGTCGGGGGCGAGGTGGGCGAGGCCGACCGCGGCCTGCTCGAAAGTGGCGCGAAAGCGCTGCTCGCTGGCGGCCAGTTGCGCCTGCGCCGCGCGCTCGGCGCTGCGGTCGCGGAACACGAGCACGACGCCGACGGTCTCGCCCTGTTCGTTGCGCACCGGCGCGCCGCTGTCGGCGATCGGCCGCTCGGCGCCGTCGCGGGCGACGATCAACGTCTGGTGAGCGGCGAATCCGACCACGTAGCCCTGGCGCAGGACCTGCGCCACCGGACTCTCGACGCCGGCGCGCGTTCGTTCGTCAACCAGGCGGACCACTTCGTCCAGCGCCCGGCCCTGCGCCTCGGCTTCGCGCCAGCCGGTGAGCGCCTCGGCCACCGGGTTCATCTGCCGCACGCGCCCGTCGGCGTCGGTCGAGATCACCGCCTCGCCGATGCTGCGCAGCGTGGCGCGAAACTCCTCCAGCGCTTCGCGCCGTTCGCGTTCGGCCCGGTACAGGCGCAGGTAGCCTTCCTGGCGCTGCGCGCTGACGAACGCCGCGAACAGCAGCGCCGTGAGCGCGATGCCGCCGCCGGCGAAGCCGGCGATCACGCGGCCGCGGTAATTCGCCTCGGCCAGGATCTCGGCCGCATCGACCTTGGCGACCAACGTCCAGTCCGAGTCGGACACCGGCCGCAGGTCGGCCAGGACCTCGACGCCGCGATAGTCGCGTCCGCGCACGATGCCCGTGTCGCCGCGCGCCGCCCTCGTTGCCACCACCGGGTCGCCGCCGACGGGCCGCCGCAGCGACAACGCCGGCGCGTTGCTGTGACGCGGCCGGTTCAGGTACACCGCGTCCGCGCCGTCGCGGCGCACCAGCAGGGACTCGGCGCTGCGGCTCGGTGTGGGCCAGGCCTGCACGAGGACGAAGAGATCGACTTCGGGCGTGGTGCGCACGAGCAGCACCGCACGCACGCGTCGCTCGAGGTCGAATACGGGCGCGGCGATGTCGAGCAGCACCGCGCCCGAGTCCGCAGCGCGGTGCGCGGCGCCGAAGCCGGCCTGGCCCGACTCCGCCGTCTTGCGGACGAGATCACGCGCCGGCGCGTCGATCTCGGTCGCGGCCGGGCCGAGCGCCATCAGCAGTCGGCCGTCGGGCGCGGCGAGCAGGATCGTCCGATACTGGTGCAGGTCCCGCTCCTGCGCCAGCTTCTGGCCGATCCGGGCGGCGACGGCGCGGTCGCCGGGGTGCGCGAGCCAGCGCACGACCGCCGCCGCCATCAGCGGATCGAGCGCCTTCAAGCGCGTGTCGAGCAGGCGCTCGCGGCGCCAGTCTTCGACCTGCTCGGCCTTGAGCTGACCGATCGAGCTCAGCTCGGCCCCGCGCGCCGCCAGGACTTCGTTGACGACCCGACGGTGCAACACATAGCCGCCGCCGATCAGGGCCGAGGCGACGAGAAGGAAGAGCGCCAGCAACAGCCAGCGCAGACGGCCGGATCGCAAGAGCTCGAGCATGGGCGGCTTCCCGCGCATCCGGGCGCAGGCTCGCTCGCCAACGACCGTGCGTTCCCCTCCAGGCGTGGCGCCGGCCGTTGAAGCGCGAGCACCGTGCCGGAGGTTGATCGCTGCGCTCGGCGCGAAGGCGAAGCGGCGAGCCGCACGGTCGAAGCCGGGCGGCGCACTGCGGATGCGCATTCAGTCTAGGTCGCCTGCGCGCCGCGAAGCGCCGTGTTTCCGCCGCGAACACCGCTCAATTCGCCCCGCCGCGCGGGCGCACCGGCGCCGCTGCAAAGTCGGATCGGTCACGAGTCGGCGCCGCGTACCTCGCTAACATCGGCCGACGGCCTAGCGGCCGCGACCGGACGCGAGGACCGCCCGCATGCACACCACCCATCGCGCCGCCGTGCTCGTGACCGGCGGCGCCGGCTACATCGGCACGCACACGATGGTCGAGCTGCTCGCCGCCGGCCACGAGGTGGTCTGCTTCGACAACTTCAGCAACGGTTCGCCGGAAGCGGTGCGGCGCGTCGAGCGCATCAGCGGCCGCCAGGTGACGCTGGTCGAAGGCGACGTGCGCGACCGCGAGGCGCTCGACCACCTTCTGGCGCGCCGGCCGATCGACCGCGTGGTGCACTTTGCGGCGCTCAAGGCGGTCGGCGAGTCGGTGGCGCGGCCGCTCGCCTACTACGACAACAACGTCGGCGGCACGCTGACGCTGCTCGCCGCCTGCCAGCAGGCGCAGGTGCGCCGCTTCGTATTCAGCTCCTCGGCCACCGTCTACGGCACGCCGCAGCGGCTGCCGATCGCCGAAGACGCGCCGCTGGCGGCGGTCAATCCCTACGGCGCGACCAAGCTGATGGTCGAGCGCATGCTGGAAGACCTGTGCCGCGCCGACCCCGGCTTCGCCGCCGTGTCGCTGCGCTACTTCAATCCAATAGGCGCGCACGAGTCGGGACTGATCGGCGAAGATCCGCGCGACGTGCCGAACAACCTGTTTCCGTTCATCGCCCAGGTGGCGGTCGGCCGCCGGGCGCACCTGAACGTCTTCGGCGACGACTGGCCGACGCCCGACGGCACCGGCGTGCGCGACTACATCCACGTCGTCGACCTGGCGCTCGGCCACCTGGCGGCACTCGAGTTCGCAGCGCGCCAGCCCGGCTTCACGCCGGTCAACCTCGGCACCGGTCGCGGCACCAGCGTGCTGGAAATGGTGCGCGCCTTCGAGGCGGCCAGCGGTCGGCCAGTGGCCTACCAGATCGCGCCGCGGCGCGCCGGCGACATCGCCGAGTGCTGGGCCGACCCGGCGCGCGCGCAGGCGCTGTTCGGCTGGCGCGCGCAGCGCTCGATCGAGCAGATGTGCGCCAGCGGCTGGGCCTGGCAGCAGAAGAACCCGGATGGTTACCGCGGCGCGGCGCCGGGCTGAGCGGCGCGCGCCGCTCGCGACGACTTCCTCACAGCCTCTCAGCGCGCGACGAGATTGACGCCGCCGGCGCCCACCGCCAGGTAGTCGAGGGCGACGCCGCGCGCCAACCCGCGCAGGTCGGCGCCGGTGCCGGTGCTGACGGCGCTCCACGCCAGGCCGTCGCCGCTCGTGAGCGCCGTGCCGCCGGCGCCGACGGCGACGAACTGCGAGCCGAAGACCACGCGCAGCAGATCGCGCGCCGTCGGCGAAGTCGCCGCGGTCCAGGCGGCCAGATCGGTGCTGGTGAGGATCGTGCCGCCGTCGCCGACGATCACGAAACGGCCGGCGCCGACCGCGGCTGCGCGCAGCGTCGCACTCGTTCCCGAAGCGGCCGCGCTCCAGGTGCTGCCGCCGTCGCTGCTGCTGAGCACGGTGCCGTTGGCGCCCACCGCCACCAACGTGCCGCCGAGCAGCGCCACGCCGTGCAGCGCGTTCGAGGTGCCCGAGGCGACCGCGCTCCAGGCAATGCCGTCGGTGCTGCGCACGATCGTGCCGCCGTCGCCCACCGCCACGTAGGCCGACAACGCGAAGGCCACCGCGTTCAGGCGCGCGCCGGTGCCGCTGGCGCGCGCGGTCCAGGCCACGGCGTCGCTGCTGGTGATGATCGTGCCGGCGTCGCCGACTGCGACCATCAGGGCGGCGGTGACCAAGCCGTTCAGAGTCGCGCTCGTGCCCGTCGTGCCGGCGGTCCAGACGGTGTCGAGCACGCCGCCGCCGCGCGTGAACAGCGCGCCGCCGGCGCCGACCGCGAGGTAGCGTCCGAGGCCGAAGCCGATCGCGTTCAGATCGGCCGCCAACGGCGCGCCGGCGGTCCAGACGCTGCCGGCCAGTCGCGGCACGGCGGCGATCGACGCCGTGGCCGGTCCGCCGGCACTGCCATCGCGGGTGGCGTTGATCACGAACGAATAGGTGGTGCCGTTCGCCAGACCGGTGATCAGTTGCGGCGAGATGGCCGGCTGGGTGATGCGCGCCGCGGCAAACTCGTTGTAGTTCTGACGCGTGATCGCCGGGGCGGCGGCGCTGAAGATCCAGTAGGTGAGCCCGGGTTCCATGTCCCAGGTGACCACGACCGAGGTGTCGCCGGCGCTGACCGCGAAGCCGGTCGGCGCGGTGCGCGGCGCGTCGTCGTCGTTGGCGCCGCAGGCAGTCAGCAGCGCGGCCGTCGCCAACACCAGCGCGCGTTGAATCAGACGGTTCACTGCTGCAGTCCCCGCAAGGCAGGCGCGCCGGAGACGGTCACCGGCGATCGCGTGGGCGGCGAGTCTACCCGGCGCGACGGCGCGCGCATTCGGCCTGCCGCCGCGCCGCCGGCGGCGCGCGCCGGCGCGCGATCATCCTGTAAATTGCGGCCGCGCGCGGGTGTAGTTCAATGGCAGAACGGCAGCTTCCCAAGCTGCATACGAGGGTTCGATTCCCTTCACCCGCTCCACTTTCGCCGGGGATCGGCTCTCCGGCGCCTACCAGCCGGCGGGCGCGATGATCTGGGACAAGCACGGCAAGGCCGGCCGCAGCGCGCTGGCGCGGATGCTGGCGCGCTACCGCGTCACCGACGGCCGCCGCTTCCGGCTGGCGCGCATCGATCCGGCCGACACCTTCCATCTCGACGACAGCGACCGGCCGCAGAGCCGCCAGTGGCTGGCCGACGGCGTGGCGCAACTTGCCGAACTGCAGGACAAGCTGTACGCGCAGGACCGGCGCTCGCTGCTGCTGGTGTTCCAGGCGATGGACGCGGCCGGCAAGGACGGCACGATCAAGCACGTGATGAGCGGCGTCAATCCGCAGGGCGTGCACGTGACCTCGTTCAAGCGGCCGTCGGACGAGGAACTCGACCACGACTGGCTGTGGCGGATCTGGCGCGCGCTGCCCGAGCGCGGCCGCATCGGCATCTTCAACCGCAGCCACTACGAAGAGGTGCTGGTGGTGCGCGTGCACCGCTCGATCCTGGCGGCGCAGAAGCTGCCGCCCGAGTGCCTGACGAAGACGATCTTCGACGAGCGGCTGCGCGACATCGCCCGCTTCGAGGACTACCTGTCGCGCAACGGCACGCGGATCCTGAAGTTCTTCCTGCACGTCTCGCGCGACGAGCAGAAAAAGCGCTTCCTCGAGCGCATCGACCAGCCCGAGAAGAACTGGAAGTTCGCCGCCGGCGACGTGCACGAGCGCTCGCACTGGGATGCCTACATGGCCGCCTACGAGCAGGCGATCCGCGCCACCGCAAGCGTGCGCTCGCCGTGGTACGTGGTGCCGGCCGACAACAAGTGGTTCACGCGCCTGGTGGTGGTGGCGGCGGTGGTGCAGGCGCTGCGCGAGATGGATCTCGCCTACCCGCCGCTCGACGCCGCCGGGCGCAAGGCGCTGGCGGCGGCACGCGAGCTGCTGCTCGCCGAGCCGGCACCCCGGCGGCGCTGAGAGGCTGTGAGGAAAGCGTCGCGAGCGGCCCGAGGTCGCGCCGAGCAGCGGACCCGTACAGAAGCGTACGGCGAGCAGCGCAGGCGCGAGATCGGGACGCGCAGTAGATTTGCTCACGGCCTCCGAGGCGCGAACGCGGCGAAAGGAGTCGACCGGCGATGAACGAGGCTGACGCAGCGGCCGCGGCGAGCGACGACTTCCGCCGGCGCCACATCCGCAGCTACACGCTGCGCCGCGGCCATGTGACCGCGAGCCAGAAGCGCGCCTACGCCGAGGTGCTGCCAAGGGTTGCCGTGCCCTACGCGCCGGCGCCGCTCGACTTAGAGGCGCTGTTCGGCCGCCGCGCGCCTTGCGTGCTGGAGATCGGCTTCGGCATGGGCGAGACCACGGCGGCGATCGCGCAAGCACGACCCGAGGTCGATTTCCTCGGCGTCGAGGTCTATGCGGCCGGCATCGGCGCGCTGTGCGCGCGCATCGATTCCGGCGCGCTCGCCAATGTGCGCATCGTCGCGCACGACGCGGTCGAGGTGGTGCGCGACATGCTGGCGCCCGACTCGCTCGCCGGCGTGCACGTCTACTTTCCCGATCCGTGGCCGAAGGCGCGCCACCACAAGCGGCGGCTGATCCGGCCCGAGTTCGTCGCCCTGCTCGCCACGCGCATCGCCCCGAGCGGCTATCTGCACTGCGCCACCGACTGGCAGCACTACGCGGCGCAGATGCTGGCGGTGCTGGCGGCCGAACCTCAGCTCGTCAACCTGCACCCGGACTTCGCGCCAACGCCGCGCAATCCGCTGTGCGAGCGGCCGACGACCAAGTTCCACGCACGCGGCGAGCGGCTTGGCCACGGCGTCTGGGATCTGGTGTTCGCGCGCCCGCGCCGAGGCGGTGCGAGCGCGGGTTAGTTTGGCGAGGATGTCGTCGGCGCTGCCGATCAATCGCCGCTTCTTTGCGCCGGCGGCCGCGACGCAACGCCTTGCCGATCCGTGATCGCGACCGCGGTGCCGTCGCCCGAGCAGGCCACGCGACTCGGGTTACTCGGTGACCACCTTGCCCTCCTTGCGTTCAGCGCCTTGTGGGCTGGACAGAATGAGACTATCCTGCGTTTCAATGTGGACAGGAGAATCGGGATGGCGGGCTCCGGTGGCAATCAGCTGGTGCGCAAGGCGCAAGCGGGCGCTCGGGTGGCGGCCAAGAAGGTCGCCGCCAAGCGCAAGCCGACGGCCGTCAAGGTGATCGTTGGCCGCAAGGCCGCGGCGGCGAAGGACAATTACGTCGTCGCATATCACCGCGCCAAGGGCGTCGACGACTTTGTCCGCCGGGTCGCGCGCGCGACGCCGCTGCAGATGGTCGAGATCGAACGGCGCGGCGTGGCCGGCCGCTTCCTGAAGGACCTGGCGAAGCGCATGGACATCCCCGCGGTGCGGGTCTTCGACATGCTCGGCGTACCGAAGGCCACGGCCGAGAAGAAGTCGTCGACCGGCGATGTCGTCTCCGGCAGCGCCGGTCAGGCGGCCATCGGCATGGCCAAGCTGATCGGGATCGTGCAGGACATCGTGGCGCACTCGACGGCGCAGCAGGCCAAGGGATTCGATGCGGCGAAGTGGCTGGGGCAATGGCTTGACCGTCCGCAGCCGTCGTTAGGCGGCCGCAAACCGGCCGAGTTGATCGACACGCCGACCGGCGTCGAGGTCGTGGCCCGCCTTCTCGGGGCGATCGAAAGCGGGGCGTATCAGTGAACCTGTGGCGGATCGCGGCCGAGACGCGCAAGTTCGCGGCCGACGATCTGAGCGGGGGTGGCGCCGCCGCCCATCCTGGGCGCTGGAACGACGCCATGCAGGCGGTCGTGTATGCGGCGCCGAGCATCGCGCTGGCGGTGCTGGAGACAGCGGCGCACATCGATGCCGGCGGGCTGCCGCTGAACCGCTTCGTGGTTCGAATCGACGTTCCCGACGCCATCTGGGCGGCACGCGAAGAACGGGATGTCGCCACGCTGCCGGCAACGTGGGCCGCGATTCCCGCGGGCAAGACGAGCGTGAGGATCGGGTCCGAGTGGATCGCGTCGCGGCGCTCCGCGATCCTGCTCGTGCCCTCGGTCATCGTTCCAGAGGAGTGGGCTGCCCTCATCAACCCCGCACACCCGGACGCCAGGAAGCTGACCGCCAAGGTGACTCGGCGCTTCGAATACGACAAACTTTTCAGATCGGTCTGAACGAGGCGGGCAGAATGACAACCAGCGCATCCGCCTTCAATCCCATCCTGCTGGACATTCCGGATCGCCTCGACACCGAGCGCCTTGCCATTCGGGCACCGCGTCCGCGTGATGGTTCGGTCGTCCACACGTCAGTGGTCGAGACTCTGGACGACTTACGCCGCTTTCCAGCATCGATGGCGTGGGCACTGGAAGAACCAGCAGTTGAAAAGTCCGAGGAGTTCTGTCGCCGTGGCGCGGCCAATTGGCTGCTACGTGCGGACTTTCCGATGCTGATTTTCCGGCGCGACAGCGGCGATCACGTCGGTAACTGCGGGCTGCATCGTTTCAACTGGCAAACGCGCGTGTTCGAAATCGGCTGGTGGTGCCGAAAATCGAGTCAAGGTCAGGGCTTCATCACCGAGGCGGCCTGCGCGATCATTGAGTTTGCCTTTCAGCACCTTGGTGCGCGGCGCGTGTGGTGCATGAGTGACGAACGTAACGTGCGCAGTTGGCGGGTCGCGGAGCGGCTGGGCTTTGCTTTCGAGGGTACGCTGAAAAGCGAACGCTGCGATCCGGACGGAACGCGCCGCAGCATGCGCGTGTACGCGGCGACACGCTAGCCAAACGAGTATCGCTGGGGTCTTACGGGCGGGCGCGCGCCGTGCCAAGCGGCGTGCCGCCGCCTTCAGCGGTTCAGTGAAGTGCACGCCGAGCGTCCTGTGCGCGGCGTGAATCACCCCGCCCTTCGCAATCAAGTCGCGTGCCGCATTCGCTTGCCCCAGCGCAATCAGACACTCGGCAAGCGCGATCTGCGCCTCAGCGAGCCAGGGACTGGTCGCGTGATCAAGTGCGGTGCGCAGTTCGACGGCGCGCTCGATGCTAGCTCGCGCTGCGCCAAGCTCGCCCACCGCTTGCAGCGCCTGGCCCAAGCGCAAAGAGGCATCCGCTTCGAGCACAGGAAAGTGCCTGCGCGCCGGCGAGCGGAGCAAAGCGTCGACGGCGGCCCGTGCCGCCGTGCGCGCGAGATTCACGTCGCCAAGTTGCAGATGCGCCTGCGCAAGCAGCGCGTCCCGTTCGACCTCGTCGCTGCGCAACGGCAGCGACTCGGCGTTTTGCGGCGGGACAATCTCGCGTAGCCGCCCGATCGCTTGCCGAGCGTCACCGACCGCGAGGTCGAGCCGTGCTTGGTCGAGATGGAAACGGTTGAAGCGCGACGGATGCAGGTTTGCACCGGTCCCTTTGCGCCAGATGGCGAGCGCTTCGGCGAAGAGCTGCCGCGATTCCGCGTAGCGCCCTTGCGCAAGCAGGACCAAGGCTTCGCTGCGCAGGCCGTAGCCGAGCACCGCCGAGCCGGCGTAATGCACGCGGTTTGACGCGTTGACGCGCGCAATCATCTCCGCCGCTTCGGCGATTCTTCCTTCGGCAAAAAGGCTGCGGCCGTAGTCCATCCGCGCGATCGGCGTGAACAGCGTGTCGGCGTCGCCCTTCTGCGCCAGTGCGGTACGCAGCGCCTGCTCGTGCAGCCGACGTGCTTCGGTGCGCTCGCCGATCGCGTGCAGCAGCGCGCCAAGCCTTGATTCGGCCACGATCACCCCCGGGTCGCCGGGGCCGAGATACTTGCGTGCGCCGTCGGCCGCTTCGCGATACGTCGCCACCGCCTCGTCAAACTTCTGCTGGGCGGCAAGGCTTTCCGCGAGCGATACCAGCGCCTGTAAGACTGCGACCTGCGGAATCGGCGCGCTCTTGCGAAGTTCGGCGATCGACTCGCGGTAGAGCCTCTCGCCGCCGGCGTAGTCGCCGTTCTGCACGCGCGCGCGGGCCGCCAGGTGCAGCGCCGTGCTCAGCCGGTCCTCGTTCGGCACTTGGTGCGGGCGCAGGACACGAACCGCGTCGTCGGCGTAGACCTGCATCTTCTCGAACGATATGTTCTGGTGCCGTTGCGCCAAACGCGTGAGCAGTTCGCCGCGCAGGCGCGATGTGTAGTCGCCGTTGCGATCGAGGATCCGTCTGGCCTCGTCGAGCGCCGGCAGGATCTCGTTGCGCCGTGGCGTCGCGTGCAGCGCCGCGGCGAAGTTGACCAGCGCTTCGGCAACGCGCGGGTCATCGGGTCCATGGATCTGCTTCAACAGCGCGATGCGACGCTCCTCGATTGCCGCCGACCGCTCCTCGAGCTGGAGCTGGTAGTACATCTCGGATAGCGTCTTCATCACTTCGGCGCGCGATTCGGGCGCATCCAGGAGCGCCGATTCGAGACGCTCGGTGCCAAGATCGAGCAGTTCGCGCGCCGTGGTGTTGCGCGCACGGGCGGGATCCTTCTGGCGGTCCGAGTTCGCGCGGAAGATGTCGAGCACGAAGTTCTGCACTGCCTGCGCGCGCCGAGCTTCGCGCTCGGCGACGCGTGCCTGCTCGCGGGCAACACCTGCCTGCCAGAGCGACACGGCGATGCCGGCGAGCAGGGCGACGGCGACGCTGGCCGCAGCGGCCACCGGAACGCGGTTGCGCGCGACGAACTTGCGGGCGCGATAGGCGAACGAAGCCGGTCGCGCGAGCACCGGCTCGCCGGCGCCATGACGCCGCAGATCGCCGGCAAACTCGCCGATGGTCGGATAGCGATCGGCCGGCATCTTGGCAAGTGCCTTGCGCGCGATCGTGTCCAGATCGCCGTGCAGCGCACGCGCCAGGCGAATCGTCGTTGTGCTGCGCGCGGCGGCTGCGGCCCCGGCGAGGCTCGAGCTCGGCACCGCAGGCTCTGCCTCGAGAATGGCCAGTTCCAACTGCGCCGCCGACTGCACCTTGAGCTTGTACGGCCGGCTGCCGCAGAGCAGTTCGTAGAGCACGACGCCGAGCGAATACACGTCCGAGGCGATTGTCAGCGGCTCGCCCTTGATCTGCTCCGGGCTCGCATAGTCGGGGGTCAGCGCCCGGCCGGCGAGCTGCGTGAGCTGCGTCTCGCGCGCGGTGTCGTCTTCGGCCAGCAGCTTGGCGATGCCGAAGTCGAGCAGGCGCACCTGGCCGTCGGCGGTGACCAGGATGTTCGACGGCTTCAGGTCGCGGTGGATCACGAGGTTCGCGTGCGCGTACTGAACCGCTTCCAGCACCTGAATGAACAGCTTCAACCGGGTGCGGAGGTCCAGGCGGCGCTCGTCGCAGTAGCGTGTGATCGGCCGGCCCTCGACGTACTCCATCGCAAGATAAGGCAGGCCGTCGCTGGTGACGCCGGCGTCGTACAGCCGCGCGATGTGCGGGTGCTCGAGTCGCGCCAGGATGTCGCGCTCGCGCGCGAAACGCGCGGCGAGATCGCGGCGCAGGCGCGTGACGCGCGGCAGCTTCAGCGCGACGGTGCGCGTGAACGCCCCGTCGGCGCGCTCGGCCAGCCACACGTCGGCCATGCCGCCGCTGCCGATCTCGCGCATGAGCCGATACGGGCCGACACGATCGCCGGCCGCGAGCCCCGCGTCGCCGGCGCGCGGCGCGCCCGTGACCGCGAGCGCCGGCGGGCGAGCGAGCACGTCGGCCGTCTCGCTCGACGCGTGCGCGGCCAGCAGGCGCCGCAGCGCCGGTGCGAACTGCGGCCGAGTGCGCGCGATGCCTTCGAACCACGCGTCGCGCGCCTGCGGTTCGAGATCGAGCGCTTCGTCCAGCAGTGCGGAAACGGCGCGCCAGGACTCGGTCGTGAATTTCATGACTCGCAGATGCCGCCTATTGCACCGACTTGGCCGGTTGGGCGCGTGGACGCCGTATGTCCAGGCAAAAGGTTCCCAGCGCTTGGATCGCCGCCCGAAGTCTCAGCAGCGATCGAAGCCGGTTCGATGGAGGTCGTCATGAAAGACCGTTGGTACGTCCTGCGCCACTTCGTTTCCGTCGCCGCCGCGCTGTGCGCGACCTTTGCGACTCTCGTGTTCATCGACGTGCTTGCGACCCGGCCGCTGGCGACCGCGGATTCGCGCGCCGTCGATCGTCCGGCCGCGGTCGCGATGCCTGCCGGCGCGACCGCGCTGCCCGGCGCGTGAAGCCCCGTCGCGCGGCCGGCCGCCGGCCTTGCTCGGCCCAACGTACGGATTGCGGTCGCGACTGCGGCCATCTCGTGCTTGCGCCGCTAACGCGCGGTCGCCGCTACTCCTGCAGCGTCGCCAGCAGGAACGCGCGCGCCTTCTCCCACTGGCGCCGCACCGTTCTTTCCGACGAGCCGAGCAGTTCGGCGACTTCGGCTTCGCTGTAGCCGGCGAAGTAGCGCATCTCGACCACCTGCGCGAGCGTCGGATCGACCGCTTCGAGCGCCAGCAAAGCGTCGTTCACGCGGACCAGAGTCTGTCCGTCGTTGCCGGCCGGCAGCTCGCTTGCCAGCGCCATGTCGAGCCTCAGTTCGGCCTGACCGCCGCCGCGGCGCTCGGCGAGTTCGGCGCGCGCGAAGTCGATGACGATGTTGCGCATCGTCTTTGCCGCGTACGTGAAGAAGTGCTTGCGGTCGGCGAGCGCGAGCTGGGCGGCGTCGACCAGCCGCAGGAAGCTCTCGTGCACGAGCGAAGTCGTGTCGAGCTGCGCCACTGCGCCCCAGGCGCGCAGCCGCGCGTGCGCGATCTTGCGCAGCTCGGGATAAAGCGCGGCGAAGACCCGATCGAGCGCCGCGCGCTCGCCCTGCGCTGCCTGCGCAAGCAACTGCGTCAGCGGCACATCGGGGTCATTCATCGCGCAGCGCGCCCGGAGTCGATCGGGTATCGCTGCACTGAGTGTCGCGCTTGGCGCAGCACCTGTCATCGCCGGCTTGCGGCAAAGCTGCGCCGCGAATTCACGCGGCGGTAGTGGCCGTCAGGCTTGCAGGGTCTTCGGCGGTCGACGCAAGCGCGCGGGTCAGGCTGCGGGATCGACCTCGTCGGCCATCACCGCGCGCTCGGTAGCCCACTCGCGCAGGGCGTCAATGCGCTCGGCCATGATCACCGACAGCGGCCGCGTGCGCTCGAGCTCGGCGGCGAGCAGCGCCTGGTCGACCTCGCGCCCGGCGGCGCGCGCCTCGAACGAGGCGGCGATCACCGCCTGCTCGATCTCGGCGCCAGAGAAGCCTTCGCTACGCGCCGCCAGCGCCGCCAGATCGAAGCGCTCAGGCGCCAGCCGGCGCTTGCCCAGATGGATGGCGAAGATCTGCTCGCGCGCCGGCGGCCGCGGGAAGTCGACGAAGAAGATCTCGTCGAAGCGGCCCTTGCGCACCAGCTCGGGTGGCAACTGCGAGATGTCGTTGGCGGTGGCGACGATGAACACCGCCCGGCTGCGCTCCGACAGCCAGGTGAGCAGCGTGCCGAGCACGCGCCGCGAGACGCCGCCGTCCTGGTCGCCGCCGCCGGTGGCCACGCCCTTCTCGATCTCGTCGATCCATAACACGCACGGCGCCATGCCCTCGGCGGCGGCGAAGGCCTGGCGCAGGTTGCGCTCGGTCTCGCCGTAGTACTTGTTGTACAGGGCGCCGAAGTCCAGCCGCATCAGCGGCACGCTCCACTCGCCGGCGATCGCGCGCGCCGCCAGGCTCTTGCCGCCGCCCTGCACGCCGAGCAGCACCATGCCGCGCGGGCGATCCGGCGTGCCGTCGCCGGCGGCGTCCATGAACGGCTGCCGGCGCAGTCGCACCCAGCGCTTGATCCGCTCCAGTCCGCCGACCTGGTTGAAGCCGACCGTGTTCGCCTCGAACGACAGCGCGCCGGCGCCGCCGAGCGCCTCGTGCTTGGTGGCGAGCACGCGGCGCAGGTCGTCGGCATTGAGCTCGCCGTCGGCGCGCAGCGCCTGCCGCACCAGGCGGCGCACGTCATCCTGCTCCATGCCGAGCAGATGCAGCGTCAGTTGCTCGACGATCGCGCGGTCGCCGCGCGCCTTCTCGCCCGACTGCGCGTGCCACAGGCGCGCTTCCTCGGCCATGATGGCGCGGATCTCGTCGCGCGTCGGCCGCTGCGGCCGGAAGTGCGCCGCCATGCGCAGCAGCTCGCCCGGCAGTTCCTCGAGCCGCGGGCTGACGAACACCAGCGTGCGCGCGCTGCGGTGGTGCTCGAGCGCGGTCTCACGGATCAGGCGCACGTTGACCGGTTCCTTCAGCCCCGGGTGCGCGTCGCAGAAGGCGTAGACGCCGCTTTGCGCCGTCTTGTCGACGTGCCTGAGGGCGTCGACCAGGTTGTTGGTGTTGTAGATCGCCTCGTCGCGGCCGTGGCGCGTGAGTCCGTCGACGATGCTCCAGCGAAACAGCATCTGCTGCTCGAGATTGCACGCCTGCTGCAGCAGCGCCAGGATGCGCGGCTCCTCGTGCGTCTCGACGAGGACGATCGGCACGCGCGAGCGCAGCAGCGAGCGCAGTTCGCGCACTTCGAGGTTCTCGTTCATCGCTGCCCTCCCACTTGGCCCGCGCGGCAGGCCCTCAATGGTGCCACTCGACCACGCCGGTGTAGGCGGTCAACAGGATCAGGATGCCGAAGGCGATCCGGTACCAGGCGAAGATGACGAAGTCGTGGCTGGCGATGTAGCGGATCAGCCAGCGGATGCACAGCAGCGCCGAGACGAACGCGAACGCCGTGCCGACGGCAAACAGCGGCACATCGGCGAGGCTGAGCAGTTCGCGCTGCCGGTACAGCGAGAAGGCGCCGGCGCCGATCAGGGTCGGGATCGCCAGGTAGAAGCTGAACTCGGTGGCCGCCTTGCGCGACAGGCCGAAGATCATGCCACCGATGATCGTCGCCCCCGAGCGGCTCACCCCCGGCACCATCGCCACGCACTGCGCCAGGCCGATCTTGAGCGCGTCGAGCGCGCTCATGTCGTCGACCGACTCGACGCGCGCATGGCGAGCGCCTTGCAGGTCGCGCGCGCCGTACAGCCGCTTGTGCCGGTGCTCGACGATCAGGATCACGATGCCGCCGAGCACCAGCGCTGCCGCCACCGGCACCGGGTAGAACAGGTGCGCCTTGATCAGGCCGCCGAACAGCAGACCGAGCACCACCGCGGGCGCGAAGGCGATCAGCACGTTGCGCGCGAAGCGGCGCGCGCGCGCCTCGCTCGCCAGGCCGGTCACCGTGCCGAGCAGGCGCTGCCGGTACTCCCACATGACGGCGAACATCGCCCCGCTCTGGATCGCGATCTCGAAGGTCTTCGCCTTCTCGCCGGTGAAGTCGAGCAGCGAGCCGACGACGATCAGGTGCCCGGTCGACGAGATCGGCAGGAACTCGGTCAGGCCTTCGACGATGCCGAGGATCGCCGCCTTCAGGTACAGGGTCCAGTCCACTCGCTGTCCAGACAAGAATCGGGCCGCCCGCAGCGGCCCGGTGGCGATCGATCGGTGGTGGCGGTTTGCGCAAGGCGCGGATTATGCGGCCGCGGCGGCGTCGCCCGCGGCGGCGCCGAAGCGCGCGCGCGAACGCCCGGCGCTATTCGTAGCGCAGCGCCTCGATCGGCAGCAGGCGCGAGGCCTTGTGCGCCGGGTAGAAGCCGAAGAACACGCCGATTGCGGCGGCGAAGCCGACCGCGAGCGCGATCGCCTGCGGCGTGATGAACGTGTTCCAGTTGGCGAACTGCGCGATCGCCAGCGACGCGCCGACGCCAAGCGCGATGCCGGCGGCGGCACCGACCAGCGACAGCACGATCGCCTCGACCAGGAACTGCCGCAGGATGTCGCGGCTGCGCGCGCCGACCGCCATTCGCAGGCCGATCTCACGCGTGCGCTCGGTCACGCTCACCAGCATGATGTTCATGATGCCGATTCCGCCCACCAGCAGGCTGACCCCGGCCACCGCGCCGAGTAGTAGGGTAAGCACGCGGCTGGCGGCCTCCTGCGTCTGCAGGATCTCGGTCAGATTGCGCACCGTGAACGGATCCTCGCCGCCCGGCTGCACGCGCAGCCGCTGGCGCAGGATCTCGCGCATGCGCTCTTCGACCGCGCGCATGTCCTTGCCGTCGGCCACCTTGACCGAGATCGCGCCGACCCGCTTGATCCGCCCCTGCGCCTGGCCGAGCACGCGGTTGCGGGCGGTGGCGATCGGCATCAGGATCACGTCGTCCTGGTCCTGGCCGAGCGCGTTCTGGCCCTTGCGATCGAGCACGCCGATCACGGTCAGCGGCACCCGGCGCACGCGGATCACCTGGTCGACCGGATCGACGCCGGCACCGAACAGCTTCTCGGCCGTGGTCTGGCCGATCAGCGCCACCTTGCCGGCACCCGACAGCTCCGCTTCCTCGAACGGCCGGCCGGAGACGAGCGCCCAGTCGCGCGCGATCAGGAAGTCGTTGGTGGTGCCGAAAAACTGCGTCGACCAGTTCATGTTGCCGGCGATCACCTGGCCGGCGCCGCGCAGGCTGGGCGCGGCCACCACCACGCCCTCGACCTCGCGCTCGAGCGCGGCGGCGTCGTCCTCGCTCAGCGTCTGCGCGGCGCCGGTGCCCAGGCGCACGCCGCTGGCGGTGGTCGATCCCGGGAAGATCATGATCAGGTTCGAGCCGAGGCTGCGGATCTGATCGCGCACCCGCTCCTGCGCGCCGGCGCCGATGCCGATCATCGCGATCACCGCCGCCACGCCGATGATCATGCCGAGCATGGTCAGCCCGGAGCGCAGCTTGTTGACGCGCAGCGCCTTGAAGGCGATGCGCAGGATCACGAGCAGGTTCATGGCTCAGGCCGGGCTCAGGCAACCAGAGGGTCGGAGTCGAGCTCGCGCGCGGCAAGATCGGCGCCGGCATCGCGCGGCGCCTGGCGCGCGTCGCGGCGCACGCGGCCGTCGCGAAAGCCGATCACACGGCTGGCGTAGGCGGCGATCTCGTGCTCGTGCGTGACGAGCAGGATCGTCATGCCGGCGCGGTTCAACTGCTGCAGCAGCGCCATGATCTCGACCGAAGTGCGCGAGTCGAGCGCGCCGGTGGGCTCGTCGGCGAGGATCAGCGCCGGCTCGTTGACCAGCGCGCGCGCGATCGCCACGCGCTGCTGCTGGCCGCCCGAAAGCTGCGCCGGATGGTGCGCGGCGCGGCTCGCCAGCCCCACCTGCGCCAGTGTCGCCGCCGCGCGCCGGCGTCGCTCGGCCGCCGGCGCGCCGCTGTAGACGAGCGGCAGCTCGACGTTCTCCAGCGCGCTCGTGCGCGGCAGCAGGTTGAACTGCTGGAACACGAAGCCGATGCGCCGGTTGCGCACGGCGGCCAGCTGGTCGCCGTCCATGCGCGCGACGTCGTCGCCCGCGAGCCGGTAGCTGCCGCGCGTCGGCCGATCGAGGCAGCCGATCAGGTTCATGAAGGTCGACTTGCCCGACCCGGACGGCCCCATGACGGCGACGAACTCGCCGGCATCGATCTCGAGCGTGACCCCGGCCAGCGCGTGCACGACCGTGTCGCCGAGCGTGTAGTCCTTGTGCAGGTCTGCGACGCGAATCAGCATGACGTTTCGAGTTAAGTCAGGATTCAGGATTCGGGATTCAGGATTCAGGGTAAAAGCGGCGGCCGATGCGCTTCCCGGTCCTTCCCCGAATCCCGAATCCTGAATCCCGAATCCTGTCCCTCAGAAGAACATCCGCGGCGGCATGCCCTTGGCCGCCGGCGGCGGCGCCGCTGCCACGGTGCCGCTGAGCAGTTCCACGCCCTCGGCGATGCCGGCGCCGGAGATCTCGGTGGCGCTGCCGTCGGTCAGTCCGACCCGCACCTCGATTGCCTTCGGCCCGCCGTCGGCCAGGATCCAGACCCGACCGCTGGCGCGCGCACCGCCGCGGCCGGCCTGTTCGGCCACGAGCTCGGCGTAGCGCGCGCGTTGTTCTGGCCGCAGGATGTCCTCGATGCGCAGGCGCGATTCGCTGCGCACCGCGGCCGCCATCTTCGCGCGCGCCTCTTCCGGCATCTCGCGCAGCGCCGCCATCTTGGCGCGCGCGTCGAGCAGGATCGGGTCGAGCCGCGCCTGCTGGTCGGCGTCGAGCTTGAGTTCGCTCACCAGCCGTTCGCGCCATTGCGCGCCCGGGCCGCCGTCGCCCTTGACCTCGGCCGCGCGCGCCTCGCCCGCCGCCGGTCGCGCCGCCGCCTCGCCCGGCGGCCGGAAGCGCAGCGCCGCGTTGGCCACCTTGAGCACCGACTCGCGCATGTCGGTGACGATGCGCACGTTGGCGGTCATGCCCGGCATCAACTGCCCGCCCTCGTTGTCGGCGCTGATCAGCGCCGTGTAGGTGACGACGTTTTGCACCGTCTGCGGGCTCTTGCGCACCTGCTTGACCTCGCCGTTGAAGCTGCGGCCGGGAAAGGCGTCGACGCTGAAGCTGGCCCGCTGGCCGACGCGCACGCGACCGACGTCGGCCTCGTCGATCGACGCCTCGACCTGCATGTCGCGCAGGTCGCGCGCGATCACGAACAGTTCGGGGGCCTGCAGGCTCGCGGCCACCGTCTGGCCGACGTCGACGCTGCGCTTGATGACGATGCCGTCGACCGGGGCGCGGATCTCGGTGCGGCTCAGATCGACGCGCGCCGAGGCGAGCGAAGCCTCGCGCTGCGCCACCACCGCCTGGGCGTTGCGCAGGTCGGCCTGCGCCAGATCGAAGGCCGCCTGGCGCGCGTCGAGTTCGGCCGGCGAGACGAAGTTGCGCTCGACCAGCTCGCGCGCGCGCGCCAGTTCGCGCTGGGCGTTGATCACGCTCACCTGCACGCGGCCGAGCGCCGAGCGCGCCGCCTCGGCGTCGGCCTGCGCCTGGCGCACGCGGTACTCGAAGGTCTCGGGGTCGATACGCGCGATCAACTGGCCGCGCCGCACCGGCGAGTTGAAGTCGACGTACAGCTCCTTGATCTGCCCCGAGACCTGCGTGCCCACCTGCACCGAAGTCACCGGGTTCAGCGTGCCGGTGGCCGAGACCGTGGCGGTGATCGGCCCGCGCTCGACCTTGACGGTGCGAAACTGCGGCCCGTCGTCGCCCGCCTCGAAGTACAGCCAGGCGGCAAGACCGGCGCCGGCGACGAGCGCGGTGGCGAGCGCGATCTTCCACGCGCGGGCAAGGCGAGGCGGCTTCATGTTGAACCGATGGACCGGAAGCGGCGATTGTAAGTTCCTCGCCGCCGGCGACCGCGCTGCGAGCGAGGTCGCACCTCAAGGGTCAGCGCGGCCGCCCCGCCGCGCCGCTCAGCGAGCGGCGATCACGCCGCAGGCGATGCGCGGTCCGGAGTTTCCGGCCGGCTGCGACTTGTAGTCGTCCGGGTCGCGGTGCACGACGACCGAGCGGCCGATCACGTTGGCAGCACCGGTACCGACCGCGAGCAGATTCGAGGTCCAGTTGAAGCGCGCCACGCCGTTGGCGTCCGCGCGCAGGTTCGGCATGTCGCCGGCATGACGCTCGTCGCTGCCGTAGTGGCCGTGCGGCTTGCCGCCCGGATTGAAGTGGCCGCCGGCGCTCATCGCGTCCGGCGCCGAGCAGTCGCCTTTCTCGTGCACGTGAAAGCCGTGTTCCGAGTTTGGCTTCAGGCCGCGCACTTCGGCGCTCACCCGCACCAGCTTGCCCACTTGATCGAACTGCACCCAGCCGCTCGTGGCATTGCCGGCCGTGGGCCGCAGTTCGGTGCGCGCCGAGGGACCGGCTGGCGCCGTCGCGCAGCCCGCCAACCCGACCGCCAGCAGCGCCGCTGCCAGCGCAGCGCCGGCGCAACGCGAACGATCTACATCGTGCTCTGTCATGTGCCTCTCCCCGATCCGTTGCGACGCCAAGGCGCACCCGACCCGGATGCGCGCCGCGTCGTGGACACAATCTAGCGCGATCCGGCTCGTCGCCCGAGTGGGTCGCCCCGCGCTGAAGCTCCCTGCTTTGCGATGATCCTCGGCAGCATCAAGCATCGCGAGGAAGTCGCGCAATGGGTGTGCCTCCCGACCTGCGCCGGGGCGAGCCGACGCGCCTTTTCGGCGCATACTCGCTGCGGTTCGAAGCGCGGGCGTTTGCGTTTGGCAACAGCCGGCGGGAAGCCACCGGCCGGACAATGACTCGGAGGTGCTGACGATGAACTGGCGTGGACGAATCGTGGCGACACCGGACACGCTGTTCGGCCGGCCACGCATTGCCGGCACGCGCATCGGCGTTGACTTTGTGCTCGATCTGCTGGCGTCCGGCTGGAGCGAAGCTCAGATCCTCGATCAATACCCGCACCTGAAACCCGAAGACCTGCAAGCTGTGTTCGCATTCGTGCGCGACTGCCTGAGGGACGAAGCCTTCATTCTCGGCATGAAGGCGGAAGAAGGCCAACCACAGCCGTGAGCCCGGCGGGTCCTAGCCGCCGCGCTGCACGATCTCGAGCGCCGCGCGCAGTTCGGCTACCTCGGCACGTACGGCGTCCAAGTCACGGCGCAGGGCCTCGAGTTCGCCGCCGGCGTCGGCGCGCGTCTCAACCGGGGCTGACCGCACCGGCCCGCACAGCAGATGCGCCCAGCGTTCGCCGCGCTCGCCGGCGCGACGCTCGAGCTTGACCACCAGCGGCCCGCCCTGGGCTTCGGCGCGTGTGGCCAGCTCGTCGAGAAAGGCCTCGACCGAGGCGATGTCGGCAAAGCGGTGCAGCCGCTCGCTGTTGATGCGCAGTTCGCCGGCGGTCTGCGGCCCGCGCAGCATCAGCGCCGCGAGCAGCGCCACCGCCTGGTCCGGGATGCGCAAGGCGCGCGCCAGGTTGTGCTCGTAGCGCGCGACGCGCGCACCGCTCGACTGCGACAGCAGCGAGCGCGCGTGCAGCGCATCGACCGCTTCCTGCACCTGCGCCTCGCCGACCTCGAACACCGGATCGCGGTTGTTCTTCTGGTTGCAGCCGGCGACGAGCGCGTTCAGTGACAGCGGATAGATGTCGGGCACGGTGCGCTGCTTTTCGACCAGCACGCCGAGCACGCGCGCCTGCAGTTCGGTCAGTGGCGGATGGGAGGAAGGCATCGCTGTCGTCGGTCGTCTGCGGCAGTTCACGCTCATCGTAACGGCTGACCCGCGACGCCAATCGGCGCGAGGCGCAGCCGTGCCGTATCGGCGGCCGGACTAGCCGATCGGCGCGGGCCGGCGCAAGCGGCCGGTCCTTATCCTCACCACTTCACCGCACGCGACACACTGCCATGCCGATCGTTTGCCTCGCGCGGCGCGCCGCGCTGTTTGCCTCCTGTGCACTGCTGGTCGCCGCCTGCGGCGGCAGCGACACGCCGGCCGCAACGCTTGCGCCCGCCCCAACGCCGGCGCCTGCCCCAAGCCCAGCGCCGCCGCCGGCCCCAGCGCCTGCGCCTTCGCCGCCACCGGTCGCCGGCACCGTACACCAAGCCAACCCGAGCAACTACCTGACCCTGCTGCGCGGGCTTCGCGCCGGCGACACACTGGTGCTGGCGCCCGGCGAATACGACAACCTGAGCGACGTGCCCGGGCTGCCGCTGTTCGGGCTGCACGGCACGCCGACCCAGCCGATCGTGATCACCGGTCCCGAGAGCGGCGCGCCGGCGGTGCTGCTTGGCCGCTCGACCCACAACACGGTGCGCCTGTCTGACGCCAGCCACATCGTTTTGCGCAACTTCGAAATCGACGGCCGCAACCTCGGCGGCGCCGGGATTGCCGCGCAGGGGCTGGCGCACCACATCACGATCGAGAACCTGCGCATCCGCGGCGTCGGCAACGACCAGCAGACGGTCGGCATCTCGACGGTCGGTTCGACGGTGTGGAACTGGATCGTCCGCCGCAACGTGATCGAGGGCGCCGGCACCGGCATCTACTTCGGCAACTCCGACGGTCGCAGCCCGTTCATCGCCGGCATCATCGAGCACAACCTGATCCGCGACTCGATCGGCTACAACATGCAGATCAAGCATCAGTTGCCGCGGCCGACCAACCTCGCCGGCATGCCGACCGCGCCGCAGAAGACGATCATCCGCCACAACGTCTTCACCAAGTCGGCCGCCAACAGCGCCACCGGAGGCCTGGCACGCCCGAACCTGCTGGTCGGCCACTTCCCGCTCAGCGGCCCCGGAGCCGAAGACCTGTACGAGATCTACGGCAACTTTTTCTACCAGAACTCGACCTCGGCGCTGTTCCAGGGCGAGGGCAACATCGCCTTCTACGGCAACGTCATGGTCAACGACTTCGGCTCGGCGCTTACGATCCGGCCGCACAACGACGTGCCGCGTTTCGTGCGCGTGTTCGGCAACACGGTGGTCGCGCGCGACACCGGCATTCTTGTGAGCGGCGGCGCGGCCACTTCCACCCAGCGCGTGTTCGGCAACGCGGTGTTCGCCGCCACTCCGGTCAGCGCCGCCAGCGCCAGCGACAACAGCACCGGCGCGTATGCGGATGCGGGCGCGCACCTGAGCAATCCGCGCGGCGCGCTCGGCACGCTCGACCTCTACCCGCGCCCGGGCATGCTCAGCGGCGCTTCCTGGTACGCAGCCGAGCTCGCCTCGTTCAGCGACGCGGCGGTCGACTTCAACCGCACGCCGCGCGACTGGACCCGGCGCGGCGCCTACAGCGGCGAGGGCAGCAATCCGGGCTGGCGGTTGGCGCTCGAGCGCAAGCCCTGAGCGCGAACCCAGGGTCGCAGCCGACCCGCGCCTCGAGCGCAGCCGTGCCGCAGGCGAGCGCCGCCGCGAACGCACGCCGCCGCGCCGCCTGCAGCGCTACAGCCGCCATACGTGCAGGCCGCGCGCCCGCAGGGCGGCGGCATCGGCTTGGCTCTTGACGTCGACGTAGAGCCCGCCCGGGGCGAGCTTGTCGATGTAGTGTTCGAGCGGCCGCGCCTTGAACTCCTTGTGCGCGACCGCGGCGACGATCGCGTTGGCGCGCGGCAGGTGCTCCCACGGCACGAGGCGGATGCCGTACTCGTGCAGCGCTTCCTCGGGCAGCGCCACCGGATCGTGCACGTGCACGGTAGCGCCGTAGCTTTCCAGCTCGCGGATCACGTCGATCACCTTCGAGTTGCGCAGGTCCGGGCAGTTCTCCTTGAAGGTGAGCCCAAGGACGATCGCGTGCGCGCCCTTGACCGGCGAGCCGGTGCGGATCAACTGCTTGACGGTCTGCTCGGCGATGAACTTGCCCATGCCGTCGTTGATGCGGCGGCCGGCGAGGATCACCTGCGGGTGGTAGCCGAGCTTGTCGGCCTTGTGCGTCAGGTAGTAGGGATCGACGCCGATGCAGTGGCCGCCGACCAGCCCGGGCCGAAACGGCAGGAAGTTCCACTTGGTGCCGGCGGCCTCGAGCACCTCGACCGTGTCGATGCCGATCTTGTTGAAGATCAGCGCCAGCTCGTTCATCAGCGCGATGTTCAGATCGCGCTGCGTGTTTTCGATCACCTTGGCCGCCTCGGCCACGGCGATGCTGCTCGCCCGATGGACGCCGGCGGCGACGATCGCGCCGTACATCTGCGCCACCTTCTCCAGGGTGGCCGGTGTGTCGCCGGCCACGACCTTGGTGATCTTGGTCAGCGTGCGCTCCTTGTCGCCCGGGTTGATGCGCTCGGGCGAGTAGCCGACGAAGAAGTCGGTCTTCCAGCGCAACCCGGACTCGCGCTCGAGGATCGGGATGCACACTTCTTCGGTCGCGCCCGGATAGACGGTCGACTCGTAGACGACGATCGCGCCCGGCTTCAGGTTGCGTCCGACCGAGATCGACGCCGACACCAGCGGTGCGAAGTCCGGGTTGTGCGCATCGTCGATCGGTGTCGGCACGGCGACGACGACGAAGTCGGCTTCGCGCAGCCGCGCCGGGTCGGTGCCGACCTCGAGCCGATGCGCGGCCTTCAGGTCGTCGCTGCTGACTTCGCCGGTGGGGTCGACGTGGCGCCGATAGGCGCTGACCTTGTCCTCGCTCAGATCGAATCCGATCGTGCGAAACCGCTTGCCGAACTCGACCGCGACCGGCAGGCCGACGTATCCCAGACCCACGACTGCAACGATGCTCATGAAGTTGGCTCAGCTTTGCGTGTTGACGATCGCGCCGGTGACGCTGTGGGCGCCGGCGCCGCGCGCCCGACTATAGGGCTGGTCGGCCTACAGACCCTTGAGCAGTTCGGGCACGGTGTCCTTGCCGATGAAGGGCTCGGTCCGCTGAGCCAGCGCCTCCAGCTCGCGGCGCGCGTCGTCCTTGCGCCCGAGGGCGATCAGCGCCCGCGCCCGACTCAACTGGAACTCGGCGCGCGCGGGCTCAATGCCGCGTGCACGCTCGATGTACTCGAGTCCGCGCTGCGCCTCTGCGCGCTTGACCAGCAGCACGCCCATCGTGTCCAGGATGCTGGCGCTGTTCGGCGCGAGCTTGAGCGCTCGCTCGGCGTACTCCAGCGCCCGCGCGTCGCCAAGCTCGCCCGCGACCCAGGCTAGGTTGTTGAGCGCGATCGGGTTATCGGGCGCGATTTCGATCGCCTGCAGATACAACGCGTGCGCCGAACGGTAGTCCTTGGCGCGCAAGGCGAGATCAGCCAGGTGCATGCGCATCGGCAGATCGCGCGGATGCTCGGCCAGCCAGCGCCGCGCATGGTTCCCCGCGTCCGCCATTTTGCCGGCGGCGATCAGGACCGCGTGCAGCCGAATCGCGTGGACGCCGGCGCGCGGTTCGAGCCGGATCGCCTCGCGCACGGCGCGCTCGGCGCGCGGCCAGTCCCGCCGCGACGCGTGGACTTCGCTTTCCAGCGCGTGCGCGGCAGCCAGGCGCGGAAAGGCGGTCTGAGTGGCGCGCGCCTCCTTCAGTGCGTCGTCCGGCCGGCCGGCAACCAGCAAGGCCGCCGACATGGCCAACCTCACTTGGCCGTTGTCGGGAGCAATGCGCTGCGCGCGCCGCAGCACCTCGAGCGCGCGCTCCGGCTGCCGCTGCCTCAGGTGCAACGCTGCCAGTTGCTGCAGCGGTTGCGCCGACTCGGGCTGCAATCCAGCGAGTCTCTGCAGCGACTCGACCGCCTGGTAGTACTCGCCGGCCGCCTCCTGCGCCCGCGAAAGCGCCGCGAGCACGCGCGGGTCGTTCGGCGCGACACCGGCAGCCGTCTGCGCCGCAGCGAGCGCGGCCTTGCCATCGCGCTGCGCGACCAGCAGGTCGACCAGCGCCACACGCGCCCGCAGCGACTGCGGATCGGCGGCGATCGCGCGCTGCAAGGTCTCGCCCACCTCCTTCGGAGCGGCGCCGGTGCGCGCCTGGATCTCGGCCAGCGCGAGCAGCGCCGATTCGTTCTTCGGCTCGCGCGCGACCAGCTCCTCGAAACGCCGCCGCGCCTCCTGCGGGCGCTTCGCGGCAAGGTCCATGCCGGCGAGCGCCGACAGCGCAGGCAGGTAGCCGGGCGCCAGCTCGAGCGCGCGGCCGAAGTGTGCGCGCGCCGCCGGCAGATCGTTGCCGGCGGCTGCCGCCATGCCGAGCATGTGGTGCGAAATCGGATTGCGCGGCTGCTTCTTCTCCAGCGCCCGCGCCGCCGCAAGCGCCTGCTTGGGCGCCCCGCGGCGCAGATGGGCGGCGATCAGCGCCAGGTCGGCTTGCACGCCGCTGCCCTCGAGCGCGGCCGCCGCCTCGAGCTGCTTGAGCCCGTCGTCGATGTCGCCGCGCGCCAGGGCGATCTGACCGAGGCGAGTCTGCGCCGCCGCCTTCTGTGCCTCGCCGGTGCCGGCGCGCGCGAAGAAACCTCCCGCCTGCTCGAAATCGCCCGCCGCCAGATGGACCTCGCCGGCGAGCAGCATCAGCCCCGGATCGCCGGCCTGCGACCGCGCCAGCAGCGGCTGCAACGTCTCCTTGGCACGCGCCGGCTGATGGGCGCGCAACTGTGCGGTCGCCAGCGCGCGCCGCACCGCGGCGCTGTCGGGTGCGTGGCCAAGCGCCTTGCGCAGATGGCTCTGCGCCGAGTCGTGATTGCCCTCGGCCAGCTCGATGCGGCCGGCGAGCAGCAGGCTCGGCACATGCTCGGGTGCCACCTTGAGCACCTGCTGCACCTTGGCGCGCGCGGCCGCGTGCTCGCCCTTGTTCATCGACAGCGTGGCATCGAGCAGCACCAGGCGGGCGTCACCGCCGCTCGCCTTGCGGCCGGCGGCGATCTGCGCCGCCGCTTCGTCAAAGGCTCGGGCGTCTATCAGGTGCGTCACCAGTACGAGCCGCGCCGCGGTCAGGCGCGGATCGGCCTCGAGCGCACGCTGCAGCGACTGGCGGCCGGCGGCGACATCGCCGGCGGCCAGCAGCAGCTCGCCGCGCAGCGCGTGCGCGCGCGCCGAGCGCGCATCGGCCGCGATCAGCCGCTCGGCGATCGCCATCGCCTCGCCGCTGCGGCCGTCGAGCAGCGCCAGCGCCGCCAGGCCGAGCTGCGCCGCCTCGTGGTCGGCGGCGAGCTGCAGGGCAGCGTCGAAGTCGCTGCGGGCCTGCGCCAGGTTGCCCAACCGCAACTGCGCCTCACCCAGCGCCGCCCGCAGGTCGGCGCCGCCGGCGCCTTCGGTCGAAAGCGCGCCAAACTCCTTGACCAGTGCCTGCGCCTGTCCCTGCTCGAGCATCGCCCGCGCCAGCGCCGGTGCGACCTCGGCCGGCGAGACGCCGAACTCCAGCGCGCGCCGCAACTCGCGTTCTGCGCCCTGGGCATCTCCCTGGCGCAGCAGCGTGCTGCCGAGCAGCAGGCGCGCCTGCCCGTGACGCGCGTCTTGCTGCAGCACATTGCGCAACTGGATCACGGCCGCGGCATCGTCCTGGCGCGCGAGGTGCTCGCGCGCCGAGGCCATCAGCCGCTCAGGTGATTCGGTAAAACAGCCTGCGAGCGCCGCCGCCACCGCCGCTGCCGCAAGCAGGCGCACGCCGCCTGCCCCCGAGTGCCCTTGTCGGGGGCTGCGCGCAACAGCCAGATCGTTCCCGGGTCGCTCGCTCATCGCACCTCCTCGCCGGCGCTGTGACCGGCCGCTTTCATTCCCAGCCGCGCCATCAGGTCGTACAGCGTCGGCCGGCTGATGCCGAGCAGCTCCGCCGCCCGGCTCAGGTTGTTGTCGGCGCGGGCCAGCGCGCGAACCAGTGCTCGCTGCTCGGCCGCGTCGCGCGCGGCGCGCAGGTTCAGCGGCTCGTCGCCGGCTTCGCCGCCGTGCGGCAGGTCGAGGTCGGCGGCGCCGATCTCGTTGCCGTCGGCCATCACCACCGCGCGCTTGAGCACGTTTTCCAGTTCGCGCACGTTGCCCGGCCAGCGATGGCGCTCGATCGCCTCGACCGCGTCCGCACGCAGGCGCAGGGCACCGCGCCTCATCTCGCGCGCGTAACGGTGCACGAGCGCGTGCGCGATCAGCACCGCGTCGCCGACCCGCTCACGCAGCGGCGGACAGTGCAGGACGATCTCGGCCAACCGGTAGTACAGGTCCTCGCGGAAGCGGCCGTCGGCGATGTGCGCCTTCAGATCGCGGTGGGTCGCGCACAGCACGCGCACGTCGACCGCGATCTCCTCGCGCCCGCCGATGCGCTCGATCGAGCGCTGCTGCAGGAAGCGCAGCAGCTTCGCCTGCAAGGGCAGCGGCAGGTCGCCGATCTCGTCGAGAAACAGCGTGCCGCGATGCGCGGTCTCGATCTTGCCGACGGTCTGCTTGACGGCGCCGGTGAAGGCACCCTTCTCGTGCCCGAACAGTTCGCTTTCGAGCAGCGCCTCCGGAATCGCGGCGCAGTTGATGGCGACGAAGCGGCGCGCCGCACGCGGCGACAGATCGTGCAGCGCGCGCGCCACCAGCTCCTTGCCGGTGCCCGACTCGCCAAGCACCATCACCGTCACGTTGCTCGGCGCCACCTTCTCCACCGTCCGGCACAGGCGCTCGGTGTGCGGGTCGCGCGTGATCAGCCCGGGGACGCCGGCGCGCGCGCAACGTTCCAGCAGCGCGCGGTTTTCCTCCTGCAGTTCGTGCAGGCGAAACGCGCGCTCGATGACCAGCGCCAGCACCTCGGGGTCGAAGGGCTTGGCGTAGAAGTCGTAGGCGCCGAGCGCGATCGCCTCCAACGCGTGCGCGCGGTCGGCCTGGCCGGTGAGCACGATCACCTTGGTCTGCGGCGCCAGCGCCAGGATCTCGCGCAGCGTGCTCAGGCCCTCGCTCGCGTCGTCGGGCGCCGGCGGCAGACCGAGGTCGAGCGTGACCACGGCCGGCTCGCAGCGGCGCAATTGCGCCAGCGCCTCGGCGCGATCACCGGCAAGCGCAATCTCGTAGGCATCGAAGGCCCACTCCATCTGCGTTTGCAGGGCCGGATCGTCCTCGACGATCAGCAACGGCCGTCGGGCAGTGGTCATCGCTGCCCTCGGCCGGCGGCCAGACGTCGGGGCATGCGAACGATCGCCGCCGGCATCAGACGACCTCCGCCACCGGTGACGGCTCGGCCGCCCGCAGCAGGACGCGAAACCGGGTGCCGGCCTCGGGGGTGCTCTCGACCTCGATCCGGCCGCCGATACTCTGGATGTACTGCTGGCTCTCGTAGGTGCCGATGCCCATGCCGCCCGGCTTGGTGGTGTTGAAAGGCTTGAACAGCCGGTCGCGAATGAACTCGGGCGTCATGCCGGTGCCATTGTCGGCGACTTCGAGCACGACCGCATCGCCGCGGCGCGCGGCACCGACCGTGACTCGCGGCTGCCGGCTGTCATCGGCGGCGGCCGCCTCGAAAGCGTTCTGTACCAAGTGACCGATCACGCGCTCGAGACGGTCGGCGTGGCCAATCGCCCACGGCTCGCCGTCGCACTCGCAGTGCAACTGGCCGCGACCGGCGGCGCGCACGGTCTGCACCCGCGCCAGAACGTTACGCAGGTCGACGCCGTGCGGCCGATCGACCGGCGTCTCGCCCGAGCGCAACTGCTGCAGCAAGGCGTTGATTCGGGCCACGACATGGCCGACGGTGGCCAGCATGTCGCGCTGGAACCGCGGGTTGGCATGGTGGCGCTCGGCGTTGCTGAGCAGGAGCTGAAGCTGCGCCACCAGGTTTTTCAGGTCGTGCACGACGAAGGCCGACATCCGGTTGAAGGCGTCGAACTTGCGCGTCTCCAGCAGCGCCTCGGTCGCCGCCTCGTGCGCCAGGTAGCCGGCAGTCTGGCGAGCGGCGGTCTTGAGCAGGTCGAGCACTTCCCAGTCGAGCTGCAATTGCACTCGCGGCCGGCCGAGCACGACGAAACCGACCAACACGTCGGCGTTGAGCAGCGGCACCACGAGCCAAGCATTGCGATGCGAGCGCAGCCAGGCAGGCAACTGCAGCCCACGATAGCGCGCCGGATCTCCGCGCGCCTGGTCGACCTCGATCACCCAACCGGTGGCCTGCAGGAAGGCCGGCAGGTCGTCGCCGGCGCCGTCGATCTCGGTGATCTGCGGCTGCTCGAGCTGAGCGACCTGCTCAAAGCCGCGGTCGGTGCGCAGCCACAGCGCCGCGCTCGAGGTCTCGACCAGCTCGCCCAGCGCGATCAGGCAGCGCTCGCGCAGCGGCCGCTGCTCGCCGGACGTAGCCATCAAAGCGCTGAACTTCAGCCACTCCTCGCGGTAATCGTAGCGGTGCGCGAACAGGTTCTTCGCCACCAGCACGCGCAGCTTCGAGCGGAAGGTGCGCGAGGCGGTGACGAAGGCGAACGCGAGCAGCGCCGCGAAAGCGAACGCGCTCGCCAGCGTTGGGCCCCAGGCGCCGCCGAACAGTTGCACGTAGTAGCCGAGCAGGGCGATCGCCAGCAGGTAGGCGGCCGAGCCGAGCAGCGCGGTCGACCCGAGCACCATGCCGCGCGACATCGCGACGTCGAAGGACCAGTTGCGATTGCGCGCCGCGGCCACGACGAGTAGCGGCACCACCAGCGCCTGCACCAGGCCGCGCGCCATCCACAGCGCGGGGTCGAGCGAGCGAAACAGCAGGGCATCGGCGAACACGATCAGATCGAAAGCGAACAGACCGCCCAGAGCCACGCACAGCGGCCATACGTGCCAGCGCTGCACGCTCGGCGTGCGCCGGAACAACTGCTCGACCAACGCCAGCCCGATGATGCTGAGTGCCACCATCGCCGCCAGCGGTAGCAGAAACGATTCGCCCAAGCCCTCGCCCACACCAGGTGGCGGATAGCCGGTCAGGAGCACCGCGGCGGCAACCGCGACCATGCCGATCGGCGCCGCCCATCCCGGTCGCGGTCCGGATGTCGCCGCGCCGCCACGCAGGAGAGCAAAGGCAAAGCCCATGAAGCAAAGCAGGCGCGATAGGTCGAGGACGATCGCGAGCCGCCACAGCCCGTGCGCGCCGGTGAAACTGAACTTCAGCACGCAGGCCGCCCACAGCGCCGACAGCACCACGGCCGCCAGGAACAGCGCCGAGCGCGCCTCGCGTTTGAGCCGCAGCAGCAGCAGGAAGGCGAAGCCGGCGAACACTAAGGACGCCAGACCGAACGACCAGACCGCGGGATCGAGGGGCCACTCGGCTCTCATGCGCGCAGGCGGCAAGAGTGTGAGCGAAAGCAGGCAGTCGGTCTTGCGTCGGAACTGGCAGCGGCAATACGCCGGCGCCTACTGCGCACCCTCTCGGAACAGCACCACGCGCACCGTCTCGAGCAGGATCAGCAGGTCGAGGAACAGCGAGTGGTTCTTTACGTAGTACAGGTCGAACTGCAGCTTGCGCGCGGCATCTTCGACCGAGGCGCCGTAGCTGTATCGGACTTGCGCCCATCCGGTCACTCCGGGCTTGACGCTGTGGCGCACGTCGTAGAAGCGGATCGACTCGCGCAACTGAGCAACGAAGGCCGGTCGCTCCGGTCGCGGCCCAACCAGGCTCATCTCGCCGCTGACGACGTTGATCAATTGCGGCAACTCGTCGATGCGCAGTTGCCGGATCACGCGACCGACGCGGGTGACGCGCGGATCGCCGGCCTGCGCCCAGCGCGGCACGCCGTCGCGTTCGGCGTCGACGCGCATGCTGCGGAACTTGATGCACTGGAAGGTGCGACCGCCCTGGCCGACGCGATCCTGCCGGTAAAGAATCGGCCCTCGGCTGTCGAGTCGGATCGCCACCGCGGTGAGCAACATCACCGGAGCCGCCAATACCAGCAGGGCACCGGCACCGACCACGTCGAACACCCGCTTGACGAAGGCCCGAGTCGCGTCTTGCGCGAACCCCTGGCCGTAGATCAGCCAACTCGCCTTCAGCGACTCGACCGGAAACTCGCCGCGCACGCGCTCGTAGAAGCCGGCCAGATCCAGCACCGGAACGCCGTTGATGCGGCAGTCGAGCAGTTCACGCAACGGCAGCACGCCGCCGCGCTGTTCGCGCACGGCGACGATGATCTCCTGGACAGCGTTGCGAGCGACCACCTCACACAGGCTCTGACTCGCAGGGAAGATCCGGGCTGACGAGCGCCCCGCGAGCGCCTCGCCGCCGGCGTCGTAGAAGCCAACCACCGAAAAGCGCGGATAGCCGAGGCCCTGCAGCGTGGTCTCGACGCCGCGCGCCTCCGGCCCCGTGCCGACCACCAGCACCTTGCGCGTCCCGAGTCCGAAATAGCGCGCCGCCTGCGCCAGTTGCCGCAGAAAGGCCAGACCCACGACCGTAAACAGTGCTGCGTAGCCGATCACCGCCTGCGCCGCCTGCCCGTTCGGCAGCACACCGAAGGCGACGTAGGCCGCCGCAGCGCCCAAAGCCACGGCAATCAACAGGCGTCCAACGGTCGCGCCCAGGCTCACGATCTCGTCATGCCGATACGTCCCAACAGCCGCGTTGATTGCGAGCGCCAGAACGGCGAAGACGACCCCCGGAAGGACGGCATCTGAAAGCTGGGCGCCGTAGGGCCCGAGCTGTATCCACATCGCAAGGAGCAAGGCGCCGAATAACACCAAACCGTCTGCGGCGAGCTGTAACAGCGTTCCCACTGGAACGTGATGGCGAAAGAACCTGACCATGCATCACCCCGACTCTGATGGTCCGAACCAAGCCTGCGCACGAGGGACGCCTGCCCTACCACCCCCAAGAGCCCGATAGAGATACCCGTGATCCGCAACAAGGGTGAGACGAATACTCGTATCGGCGAAAATTCGCGTCGAACGATGTGACTTCGGCGCCTCGGCACCGACGTGACAGGCAGGCCGGTCACGACTGCCCGGTAGGGACCGAGAGGATATGCCTCGAACATGTGATGCGACATGACTGTCGAAAACTCGTGTTGCAGCGGAAGTACAACCATGATTGAAGCGCGGTCTTTTGGATGATCTGGTCGGTCACCGGGCACAGGACTGTTGTTTGTTGCGATGCACCGGCAGGTGGGTCTTGGTCCAGGGGGACGCCCCTCCTCGAGTCAGCTCGGTCGAGGCCGGTGCTGGCTGGACTCGGGGGTCGATGACAATCGCCAGGTCACGCAGGGTGCCGAAGATTGGACGAGACGGCGGGCGGGGCTTCGAGTAGCCTATTTAGGGGAGCTGTCAGGCGCCAAATGCCTCGGTACCGCTGGCCTGGGCGCAAGGCGGTCAAGCCGGCTGGTCGAGCGAGCCGAGAGCGGCGGCGGAACGCCGGCCATGACGCGCGAGCAAGATCGCGCTTGGTTGACCACTCGTTTTGGTCGGGAAGGACACCGGATGGACGCGTTGTCGCAGGCAAGCACGGTCGCAGCGAAAGGCGCAGCCCGCAGCTTTGCCTGCCGCTTCTGCGCGGCGCCGCTCACGAACACTTTCGTCGATCTCGGCCTGTCGCCGCTGTGCCAGACGCACATCCGGCCCGACCAGCTGCACGAGATGGAGCCGTTTTATCCGCTGCATGCGTACGTCTGCGACCGCTGCTTCCTGGTGCAGCTTCAGGAGTTCGTCACGCCGGACGAGATCTTCTCCGAGTACGCGTACTTCTCCTCGTACTCGACAAGCTGGGTCGAGCACGCGCGCCGCTACGCGCAGGCGATGAGTGAGCGTTTCGCTCTCGGCGCCAGCTCGAAGGTGATGGAGATCGCCAGCAACGACGGCTATCTTCTGCAGCACTTCGTCGCCCGCGGCGTGCCGGTGCTCGGCATCGAGCCGGCCGCCAACGTCGCCCAGGCGGCAATCGCCAAGGGCGTGCCGACGACCGTGCTCTTCTTCGGTCGCGCGAGCGCCGCCGCGATCGCCGCCGAACATGGTCGACCTGACCTGTTGCTCGGCAACAACGTGCTGGCGCACGTACCCGACATCAACGACTTCGTCGGCGGCATGAAGATTCTGCTCGCACCGCACGGCGTGATCACGATGGAGTTCCCGCACCTGGCGCGGCTGATCGCGGAAAACCAGTTCGACACGATCTACCACGAGCACTTCAGCTACCTGTCGTTCGTGACCGTCGAGCGGATCTTCGCGCGCCACGGCCTCACGCTGTTCGATGTCGAGGAGTTGCCGACCCACGGCGGCTCGCTACGCATCTACGGCCGCCACGCGGAAAACGCCGCGTTGCTGGTGAGCGAACGCGTCAGCGCACTGCGCCGGCGCGAGATCGACGACGGCTTCGAGACGCTCGACCGCTACCGCGGCTTCGAAGAGCAGGTCAAGGGCACGAAACGCAAGCTGCTTAGCTTCCTGATCGACGCCAAGAGCCGCGGCAAAAGGATCGTCGGCTACGGCGCGCCCGGCAAAGGCAACACGCTGCTCAACTACTGCGGCATCCGCACCGACTTCCTCGACTTCACCGTGGACGCCAACCCCTACAAGCAGGGCAAGTACACGCCGGGAACGCGCATCCCGATCCTGGCGCCGGAGGCGATCCGCGAGGCGCGGCCCGACTACGTACTGATCCTGCCGTGCAACCTGAAGGACGAGATCTCGCGCCAGGCCGAGTACATCCGCGAGTGGGGTGGACGCTTCGTGGTGCCGATTCCCGAAGTTCGCGTGTTCTGAGCTTGCTTGGGCGAATCGAGCGGGAGAGACGTCGCGATGTTTGACTTGGCGATCGGTCGTGCGAGTGCACCGCGCTGCGTATTACTGCTGGGCGCGCATTGCGACGACATTGAAATCGGCTGCGGCGCCACCGTGCTGCAGATGTGCGCACGCTGGCCGGACACCCGCTTCGTCTGGGTCACGCTGAGTTCGGAGGCCGACCGTGCGGCCGAGACGCGTGCCGCCGCCGCATGTCTGATGCGAGGCGCGAGCGACTCGGTCGTGTACGTCGAATCGTTTCGCGGCAGCTACCTGCCGCACGACGGCGCGGCCGTGAAGGATTACTTCGAATCCCTCAAGATCCACGCGCCGGACGTGATCTTCACGCACTATCGAAATGACCTGCACCAGGATCATCGCTTCGTGAACGAGCTCACCTGGAACACGTTCCGCAACCAACTCGTGTTCGAGTACGAGATACCGAAATTCGACGGCGACCTGGGCGTGCCGAACGTGTTCGTTCCTGTGACGCGCGCGCAGTTGACGCGCAAGACCGAGATCCTGTTGGAGTGCTTTCCGAGCCAGCGCGCCCGCAGTTGGTTCGCAGGCGATACGTTCGAAGCGCTGGCACGGCTGCGCGGCATCGAGTGCAATGCTTCCGAGGGCTATGCCGAGGCGTTCTACGGCCGCAAAATTCCGCTCGCGATCTGATGCCCGCCGCGCCGATCCGATTCCCCTTGCGAGAGACCGCATGACGAGCACCAAGATCCCGCCCCTCGCCGAACTGCTCGAGCGCGACCTCGACTACATCTGCGCCAACTCAAAGGAGGAGTTCGGGCGCATCGCCGGCGGTTCGCTGCTCATCACCGGCGGCGCCGGCTTCCTCGGTTACTACCTCGTGAGGGCCGCGCTGCACTTCAACCGCAAGCTGAGCCCGGACCAACCGATCCGCGTGACCGTGTGGGACAGCTTCGTTCGCGGCAAGCCGGCATGGTTGCTCGAACTCGGCAACACGCCGCATTTCACCGTCGAGGTGCGCGACCTCGTCGAGCCGCTGCCGCAACCGATGCCTGACTTTGATTGGGTGATTCACGCGGCCGGCATCGCTTCGCCGCCCTTCTATCGCAAGTACCCGCTGAAAACCATCGACGCCAACATCAACGGTTTGCGCAATCTTCTGGATTGGAGCGTGCTCCAGCAGGACCGCGGCAAGCCGGTCAAGGGGTTCCTTTTCTATTCCTCCAGCGAGATTTACGGTGATCCCAGTGCAGACGCCATCCCGACGCGCGAGGATTATCGCGGCTTGGTTTCGTGCACGGGACCGCGTGCGTGCTACGACGAATCCAAACGCTTCGGCGAAACGCTTTGCGTGGTATTCGCCCGGGAATATGGGCTTTCCACCAAGATGGCGCGGCCGTTCAACAATTACGGCCCGGGCCTGAAGATCACCGACAGACGCGTGATTCCGGATTTCGCGCGTGACATTCTTGCCGGCCGCGATCTCGTCATGTACTCGGACGGCAAGCCGACGCGCACATTCTGCTATTCGGCCGATGCGATCTGCGGCTACTACAAGGTGCTCGTCAAGGGCCATCCCGGCGAACCGTACAACATCGGCATCGAACGGCCCGAGATCTCGATGGCCGAGCTGGCGCAGAAGTTGATCGACCTCGGGCGCGAGTTGTTCGGCTATCAGGGCAAGCTGGTGCGCAAACCGAATCCCGAAGAGGTCTATCTGGTCGACAACCCGAACCGGCGTTGTCCGAACATCGACAAGGCCCGCCGACACCTAGGCTATGACCCGACCGTGCTGGTCGACGACGGCCTGCGACGCACTTTGATGTGGTACCACCACAATCGCGAGGCTGAGGACGCCTGATGCGCATCTCCGTCATCGGCACCGGTTACGTCGGCCTCGTCTCCGGTGTTTGCTTTGCCGAGATCGGCCACGACTGCATGTGCGTCGACGTCGACGCGGGCAAAGTCGAGAGCATCAACCGCGGCATCCCACCAATCCATGAAAACGGCCTACAGCCCCTGCTCGCCAAACACGTGGGCAAGCGCCTGGTGGCCACCACCGATCTGCGGCGCGCCGTGCTCGGCTCGGAACTCACCTTCATTGCGGTCGGGACACCGTTCGACGGCGAGCGTATCGATCTGACCTTCGTACGCGAAGCAGCACGACAAATCGGCGCGGCGTTGGCCGAAAAGGATGCCTACCACGTCGTGGTCGTGAAGAGCACGGTGGTGCCCGGCACCACGGACGAGGTCGTGCGCCCGATTCTCGAGGAAGCGTCAGGCAAGTACGCCGGTGCCGACTTCGGCGTCGGCATGAATCCAGAGTTCCTGACCGAAGGCGTAGCCATCGACGACTTCATGCGGCCGGATCGCATCGTGCTTGGCGGAATGGACTCGCGCAGCATCGACGTACAGCGGCGCGTCTACGCACCGTTCAAGCTGACGCCGCAGTTCGAGACAAACAACAAGACTGCGGAGATGATCAAGTACGTCTCCAACTCGCTATTGGCGACGCTGATCTCGTTTTCCAACGAGATGGGAAATCTCTGTAGCGCGCTGGGTGGCGTCGACATCGCCGACGTGATGCGTGGCGTGCACGCCGCACGCTATCTCACCCTGACGCTCGAGGACGGGCGGCGGGTGCAGGCGCCGATCACCTCGTTTCTTTGGGCCGGCTGTGGCTACGGCGGCAGCTGCCTGCCAAAGGACACCAAGGCGCTTTCAGCCCACGGCGCAGCACGCGGCCAGCCGATGCCGCTGCTCGATGCGGTCATCCAGACCAACCTCCAGCAGCCGGCGCGCATCGTCGGGCTGCTTGAAAGCCATTTCCCGTCGCTGAAGGACCTGCGCGTCAGCGTGCTCGGTCTGGCATTCAAGGAAGACACCGACGACACGCGCGAGTCGCCCGCGATTCCGATCGTGCAGCAACTGGTCCAACGCGGTGCGCGTGTCACCGGCTACGACCCGGTCGCGAAGGAAAGCGCGCGTGCCGTCATGCCAGCGGCGATACGCTTCGCCGACTCGATGGCCGATGCGCTCGCCGACTGCGATGCAGTGGTTCTTCTCACGCGCTGGGAGGAGTTCAAGGACGCGCCGCGCATCCTGGCGCAGCGTAAGGCTGCACCACTCTTCATCGACGGCCGCCGCTTCATAGAACCCGCCAGCGTGGCGCGCTACGCCAGCATCGGACGGTAGAGCCGACGCCATGATCCAATACGATCTCCTCGCCGACCTGCAGCATCCAGTCGGCGCACGCACGCTGGCCGAGCGCGCGCAGCGCTTCATGCAGGAGATCTTTCCGATTTGCCGCAGCATCACCGGCGACGGAACCCGCGCGACGCTCGATCTGATCGGCCGCCACGTGCCGCTTGAGCGCACCGAGGTGCCGAGCACCACGCCCGTATTCGATTGGGAAGTCCCGAACGAGTGGAGTATCCGCGACGCCTACGTCGCGGATGCGAACGGGCGGCGCGTGATCGACTTCCGTCGCCACAGCCTGCATGTGCTGAACTACTCGGCGCCGGTGCGCGCGCGTCTGTCGCTCGCCGATCTGCGGCCGCACCTCTACACGCTGCCCGACCATCCCGACTGGATCCCATATCGCACCAGCTACTGGGCCGAGCGCTGGGGCTTCTGCCCGACGCAATGCCAACTCGAGGCTCTGCCCGAAGGGGTATACGAAGTGGTCATCGACTCGGAGCTCGCGCCCGGCGCGCTCACTTACGCCGAGTGTCGCGTGCGCGGCGAGACGGAAGAGGAATTTCTGCTCTTCACGCACGTTTGTCATCCATCGCTCGCCAACGACAACGTCTCCGGCATTGCGGTAACGACCTTCGTCGCACGCGAATTGCTGCGGACACGCCCACGCCTTTCGTATCGCATCGTCTTTGCTCCGGCCACACTTGGTTCTATCGCTTGGCTGGCACGCAACACGGAAGCCGCGCGGCAGTTGCGCGGAGGACTCGTGCTCGGTCTGCTCGGCGACGCAGGTCCGCTGACCTACAAGAGGAGCCGGCGCGGCAACACCGAGATCGACCTCATCGCCGGCGGCGTGCTGCGCGCCTTGGGCGCGCACCACCGGACGGTGGATTTCTCTCCGTACGGCTACGACGAACGCCAGTTTTGCTCGCCGGGGTTTGATCTCGCGGTCGGCCGGCTGACGCGTACGCCGAATGGCGAATATGCCGAGTATCACTCGTCGGCCGACAACCTTGAGTTCATGCGCCTCGACTCGCTCGCCGAGTCGGTGCAGGCGATCGCGTCGATCTTGGCGCGCGTCGGCTCGAACCGCCGCTTCCGCAACCTTGCGCCGTTTTGCGAGCCGCGGCCCGGCAAGCGCGGCCTATTCCGGTCAACGGGAGGCAGCGGTCCGCGCGAGTTCGAGTTGGCAATTCTGTGGCTGCTGAACCAGGCCGACGGTACGCACGGACTGTACGACGTAGCGGCTGCCTCCGGTATCGCGCCGGAGGTGCTCGCCACTGCGGCCGACACGCTGCTGCAGGCTGGTCTTATCGAAGAAACTGCTGTGGCGTCGGCGCAGTCGGGTACCGCTCATCACGGTCAGTTGGAGAAACAATGAAAGTTGTTCTCTTTTGCGGTGGCCTGGGCACGCGCCTGCGCGAGCACTCGGAGACGATCCCCAAGCCGCTGGTCAACGTCGGCTACCGGCCGATCATCTGGCACCTGATGCGCTACTACGCGCACTTCGGGCACAAGGATTTCATTCTCTGCCTCGGCTATCGCGGCGACTTGATCCGAGAGTACTTTCTCAATTACCGCGACGAGATGTCGACCGACTTCGTCGCCTACGATGGCGGCCGCCGGATCGAGCTGCTCGGTCCCTCGGTCGACGACTGGCGCATCACCTTCGTCGACACCGGGATGCACGCCAACCTCGGCCAACGGCTGATGCGCGTGCGGCGCTTCGTCGCCGACGATGAGGCGTTTCTCGCCAACTACTCGGACGGGCTGAGCGACCTGCCGCTCGACGACTACCTGATCAAGGCGCGCGCCAGCGCCGCGCTTGCCAGCCTTCTCGCCGTGCGCCCCTCGCAGAGCTTTCATGCGGTGAGCTGCGCGCCTGACGGCGCGGTCACCGAGATCCGCGACGTGAGCCAGTCCGACTACTGGATCAACGCCGGCTACTTCTTTCTCCGCAGCGAGATCTTCGATCACATTCGAGACGGCGAGGAGCTGGTGCTGGAACCGTTCGCGCGACTGATCGCCGCGCGCCGGCTGTTCGCCTACAAGTACACGGGGTTCTGGGCAGCGATGGACACGTTCAAGGACAAGATTCGGCTGGACCGCATGGAAGCGCGCGGCGACTGTCCATGGATGGTCTGGAACAAGTCCGCCGGCTATCCCACATGACCTGATCCGCGACCGAGATCGCCCTCGCGACCATGGTGCAGTCAGACTTGCAAGACACCGGAGCGCCATTGAACGTCTGGTGCATCGGCGCCCGCGGCGAAGATGTTGAGATCGCCGCGATCTCCTGGCTGGCAGTTCACTCTTGCGTACCGCTGCTCGAACACGACCTGCCTTACCGCAAACTGCATTGCTACGGCGAGCAGCAGCTTGAACGTCAAGGGCTGTACCGATGATGAGATCGCTGGTCCCGCAAGTACACGTCGAACCCGAGATCAGCGTCGGCGTGCCGGTGTTCAACGGCGCACGCTTTCTGCGCGTCGCCCTGGAGTCTGTCCTGGCACAGACGTACTCCGACTTCGAGATCGTCGTCTGCGACAACGCCTCGACCGACGCGACGGAGGCGATCTGCCGCGAGTATGCCGAGCGGGACCGCCGGATCCGCTACTACCGTAATGAGGTCAATCTCGGCGCCGCAACCAACTTCTGCCGCGTTTTCGAGCTGTCCGCCGGCCGCTACTTCCGTTGGCTGTCGGCCGACGATTACATCGCGCCCACCGCATTGCACGACTGTCGGCTAGCTCTCGAGGCGCAGCCGCGGGCGGTGCTCGCCTGCGGCCGCGCCGCTTTCGTCGGTGCCGACGGCGAAGCCCTTGGCCCCTACCTCGAGCGCCAGGCGCTTGAGCACGATTCGCCGGTCGACCGATTCCGGGCGGTCTCGCAGCAGGACCCGCAGTGCCACGCGGTCTACGGCCTGATGCGCAGCGAGGTGCTCGGGCGCACGCGCCGGCTCGGCGCGTTTGCCGGATCGGACAACACGCTGCTGGCCGAGCTCGCGCTGTACGGGCGTTTCATCGAAGTCGACGCGCTGCTGTTTTTCCGCCGCATCCATGCGGACGCCTACTCGTCGCACATGTCGGCCGAAAGGATCCACGCGTTCTACACGCCCGGCGCCAAGCGCAAAGCCGGGGCGGCCGCGTTCGCCCGGCGCCATCGCGTCGAGAACGCACGCGCGATCCTGCGTGCGCCCCTGAGGCTCAGCGAGAAGGTGCGCCTCCTGGGGCTGGTCCTGCGCATGGCCTGGTGGCAGCGAGCAGACATTGCCGCCGAGTTCCTCGCGGCGATGCGCATGCCGGCCGCAGCGGAAAGAGGCCGAGGCTGAGCGCGCCGACGCGCCCCGCGGCGGTCCGGCCCAGCCCTGGGCCGGGCCTTTCGGCCGACGCTGCGCCGGGGCTTGGCGCGCGCATGGCGGTCGGCGCCGGCTGGATGATCGGTGCGCGCCTGCTCGATCGGGGACTGGGACTGCTGAGCACGCTCGTTCTCGCGCGCCTGCTGGTGCCCGAGGACTTCGGCCTGATTGCCATGGCGACCGCAATCGCCGCTCTGCTGGAAGCGGTCAGCTCGTTTGGCTTCGACGCGGCTCTGATCCGGCACCCGAACGCGACCCGAGCGCATTTCGACACGACCTGGACCCTGCACGCGCTGCTGGGACTGTTCGTCGGCGCCGGGCTCCTGCTCGCGATCGCGCCCGCGGTGCGGTTTTTCGACGAAGTGCGCCTGGTGCCGATCATGGCGCTGCTCGCCCTGCTGGCGTTCGTGCGCGGGCTGGAGAACGTGGGCGTCCTCGCGCTGGAAAGGGAATTTCGATTCAGGCGCGCCTTCGTGTTCATTGCCGGCAAGAAGGTGGCCATGTTCTGCACCGCGATCCCGCTCGCGTTCGTGTTCGCCGACTACCGGGCGCTGCTCGCCGGCATGGCTGCGGGCACGCTGGCCGGAGTGGTCTTGAGCTATGCGCTGCACGACCATCGCCCGCGGCTGACCCTAAGTTGCTGGCGCGAGCTGTTTGCGTTCTCGAAGTGGCTACTGCTGAAGAACCTGCTCGACTACTTTCGATTTCGCTACGCCGACATCGTCGTCGGTCGGGTCGCGGGACCGAGCGGTCTCGGCGCATTCAGTGTCGGCGCCGAGATCGCCACCCTGCCAACCTCGGAACTGGTGGCGCCGATCAATCGCGCCGTCCTGCCGGGCTACGCGCAGATGACGCACGACCTTGACCGCCTGCGAACCGGGTACCTGGCAGTGCTCGGTCTGGTGGCCGTTGTCGGTCTGCCGGCCGCGCTGGGAATCGCCGCCGTCGCGCCGCTAGTCGTTCCGGTTCTGCTGGGGCCGAACTGGTCGCAAGCGATCGAAGTGGTGCAGACGCTCGCCTGGGTGGGCGCCGTGCAAGTGCTCGTAAGCAACGGCTTCCCGATCTTTCTGGCGATCGGCAAGCCCTGGATCGCGACCGCTCTCAGCGCGTCGCACGCCGTTCTGCTCATCGCAGCCTTGCCATTGGCAGGGGTGTGGTGGGGCCTGCAGGGCGTTGCCTACGGCGTCCTAGCGGTCAGCGTTGTCCTGCTGCCAGTAAGCTTCGCGGTGCTGCTGCCGCAGCTTCGGCTGTCGTTGCCGAGTTGCCTGGCCGTCTTAGTTCGACCCGTGACCGCGTCGGTGATGATGCACCTGCTGGTAGCAGCGTTCGTCGAGCGCGTCGCGGCCACCGGTGGCGCGCTCGCGTTGCTTTCCGCGGTTGCGCTCGGCGTCGGCTCCTACGTCGTTGTCCTTGCCGCGCTTTGGCTCATCCAAGGTCGTCCGGCGGGAGCCGAGTTGACCGTCCTGCGCTACCTGCGCGCCCGTTTCACGATGGTTCGAACGGAGTCATGATGCATCGCGACCGACCAACATCGCCAGATAGAGACGCCGTACCTGCGACCCCGCGCGCCGTCGAGGCATCGCCGCGGCTGGCGGTCATCGGCACTTACGGCAACGCCAACCTCGGTGACGATTCGCTGCTCACATCTTTCCTGCAATGGGTGCGTCGCGAGGCGCCGACGACGCGCGTTCTCGCGTTGAGCACGCGCCCGGAGGCAGTCGAGCGCAGCTTCGCCGTCGAGGCAGTCGACTACGGCGCGCGCCCTGTGCCACCAAGCGCCGGCAGCCGCCCACACGACTCGATACCTAGCCCGGTAATTCCTCAGCATCCGCCATCGGCCGGCGTGGGCAGCCGATGGAAGGCAAAGCTAAGAGTGGCGCTGCCGTTGGTCTGGTCTGCACTGGTCGCGGCGAGGCTCCTTTTGGCGACGCTCGCACACGCAGCGGCGCGCTTTCCGGCGCAACTACGCACGGCAAAGTCGCTTGACGGCTTGATCGTGCTGGGAGGCGGACAGATCTTCGATCACTGGGGCGGCCAACTGGGTCATCCGCTGACCTTGGCGAGCTGGTCCTGGGCATGCCGGTTGGCCGGCAAGCCGCTGCTCGTTGTCAGCGTCGGCGGCCGGCCGGTCAACTCGACCAGCGCCAAGTTGCTGCGCAGCACGCTGTCGTCGGCAAGCTACCTTAGCCTGCGCGATCCGGACACTATCGAGCTCGTGCGCGGCTTTGGCGTTGATCGAGAGATTCGGCTCGTACCGGATCTCGCGTTTGGGCTCGCTCCTCCGCCCTCGGGCGAGCGGCCCCTTCGCCCGCGTGTAATCGGTGTCAGTCCAATGGCCTATCGTCGACCCGGAATCGACCCGGAGGCCAGTGCCGAGCACTACACGCGCTACATCGATACACTGGCCGTGTTCTGCGAGCGGTTGGCTACCTGTGGATACGAGATCGTCATGTTTGCGAGCCAGACCCGCAGCGATCCTGTAGCGATCGACGACCTCTGCTCGCGTCTCAGCCCGGCCGCCGCCAGCCGCGTTCGGGTGCAAGACGTCACCAGCTTCGACGATCTATTGCGCTGCATCCGCGAGACCGATGCGAACGTTGCCACGCGCTTCCACGGCGTGCTCCTGTCGCTGGTGTCGTCGCGTCCCGTGCTGAGCATCTCGTACCAGCCGCGCAAGAACGATCGCCTGCTCGAACCGTTCGATCTTATGCGCTTGGGACTTTCGGTCGATGAGATCGACGCCGACGCACTTTGGCTCAAATTTGGTTACCTCGTCGAGAACTACGGCGAATGCTGCGCAAAGATCGACGCAACTGTGCCTAGGCTGCGCGACGAGGTTCATTCTCAGTATCGTTACATCTTCGCACAGCAGGGCTGGTCGCTGGCGAGCGGCGAGCCCCGCGACTAGCTTGTGTCCGACATCGTCTTCCAGAAGTGGCTCCGCTCGCTTGAATGCGAGTTGAGCCGAGTTCTGTGGATCAGCTGCGGGTTGAAGTCGGTAGCCGCAGGGTTGTCCACGGCGCCGCCGCCCGCCTGTAACAGACCAGTCGCGCGTGGCGCGGTGGGTAACCCGTGTGCACCGATCAGGCGGCGGCCGGTGGCGCCGGCAGCGTGGCGAAGTACAACAATGTCGGGCGGCTGTCCGCATGAGCACGATGCGGCCGTAGCGAGCGTGCGCCCCCACGCGTACCATGCGGTCGACTGTCGTTAGGAGGAAAGCGTGCGGTTTGTCCAGCTTGCCGTCGCGGGCGCATTCCTGCTGGAGATGGAGCCGCGGCGCGACGAGCGCGGCTACTTCGCCCGCATGCTGTGCGAGCACGAGCTCGCGCAGCAAGGACTGCAGGGGCGATTCGTGCAGGTAAACACCGGCTTCAGTCCGCGGGCCGGAACGCTGCGCGGCCTTCACTACCAGGAGCCACCTCACGGTGAAGTGAAGGTCGTGCGCTGTGTGCGTGGCGCAGTGTACGACGTCGCGGTCGATCTGCGACCGGAATCCACCACGTTCAGGTGCTGGGCCGGCGCCGAGTTGCGCGCGGATTCGGACACGCTGCTCTACGTCCCGCAGGGTTGCGCGCACGGCTACCTGACCCTCGTCGACAATACCGAGTTGGTTTACTTCACTTCGCACGCTTACGCGCCGGCGTCTGCGCGCGGCGTTCGCTACGACGACCCTGCGTTTGACATACACTGGCCGGCACCCGTGCGCGTAATTTCGCAAGCGGACCGCAACTGGCCCGACTTCGGCGCCGCCGTCGCTTCAGTAAGGAGCCCCACATGATCATCGTTGACACGGCGCTCGCGCGGCGCCTCGAGCAGAGCAACCCGGTGCGCGTCGCGATGGTCGGCGCCGGGTACATGGCGCGCGGTATCGCGCTGCAGATCCTGACCGCGATGCCCGGTATGCGACTGGTCGCGATTTCGAACCGAACCACGACGCAGGCGGAGCGCGCATACCGCGATGCCGGCGTCGCCGAGTTTGAACGCGTGAGTACCGTTGCCGCACTTGAACAGGCCATCGCGCGCGGCCGCTACGCGGTGACCGACGATCCGACGCTGCTATGCCAGGCTGGGGCGGTGGAAGCAGTGATCGAGACGACCGGCGACGTGGAGTTCGGCGCCCGCGTTGCGCTGGAGGCGATCGAGAACGGAAAACACGTCGTCCTGATGAACGCGGAGGTTGATGCGTCCGTGGGTCCGATACTGAAGGTTCACGCGGACCGCGCCGGCGTCGTGTACACGTACACCGACGGCGACGAACCGGGCGTGGCCATGAACCTGTTCCGCTTCGTCGACAGCATGGGATACCGGCCTGTGCTGATGGGGCAGATCAAGGGTTTCCTGAACCGCTACCGCAACCCGGAGACGCAGCGTGAGTTCGCGGAGCGCCACAAGCAGAAAGCGGCGATGGTGGCCTCCTTTGCCGACGGCTCTAAGCTGGCCCTGGAGTCGGCGATCATGGGCAACGCCGCCGGCTTCGTCCCGGCGGTGCGCGGCATGTACGGTCATACATGCGCGCACGTCAAGGAGTTGCTCACCAAGTTCGGTGTTGGCGATTTCAAGAACGGCGGTCTGGTCGATTTCGTGCTCGGCGCGGAACCGCATACCGGCGCTTTCGTGATGGCCTACAACGACCATCCGATCAAGAAGCAATACATGAGCTACTTCAAGTTCGGCGACGGCCCGCTGTACATGTTCTACACGCCGTATCACCTGCCGCACATGCAGTTGCCGCACTCGGTGGCGCGGGCTGTACTCTTTCGCGATCCGACGCTGACGCCGCGCGGCGCGCCCGTGTGCGACACGATCGCCGTGGCCAAACGCGACCTGCGGGCCGGCGAGACATTGGACGGCATGGGCGGTTTCACCTGCTACGGCCTGATCGATACCTACGAGAACTGCCGCCGCGGCGACTACCTGCCGATGGCGCTTTCGGTCGATTGCCGGTTGAAGCACGACATCGCCAAGGACCAGCCGATCAGCTATCGCGACGTCGAACTGCCCGCCGGGCGACTGTGCGACCGGTTGCGCGCCGAACAGACGGCGCACTTCGCGGACGCCGTGCGCGCCGCCGCCTGATCCGCGTCGCGCGGCGCCGCGCGAACTGCAGCACCTCCGCGCGAGTAGATGCTCGGCTCCGTGCGGGCGATCTGCGGCACGCCACATCGCCGCCTGCTTGACCCAAGCTGATCTGTTCGAAAGTCACAAAGTCAGGCAATACTCTGTAACGCTGAGACTTCGCCCTTGATAGCTGCCTACTTCAAGCGCCTTGCGCACCGAGGCCGAGTACACGTCAGGCTGCTGCGCCGCCTGCACCCTCGCGTCAGTTCGCCCATCGACGGGCGCGGCAAGTACTACGCAGCGCTCGTGGGCACGGCGCCGTGCTCGACTGCCAAGCTGCGCCTTGCGCCGCCGGCGCCGCTCACCTTATCTTCCCGAGTGGTCGAATCAACCCTTCGTCAATTTATCGAATCTGCATCGCTCATCGCGCGAGCGATTGACTTAAGAGACGCCATCAAGGAAGCACAGCACAAACATGCTCGACGTATTCTTCACCGTTGACGTTGAGATCTGGTGCGACGGCTGGACCGATCTGGACGCAAAGTTTCCGGAGGCGTTCCGCAAGTACGTCTACGGTCGAACAGCGCGGGGTGACTTCGGCATGACGTATCAAGCGGACATGCTGCGCGATCACGGGATGACCGGCGTGTTCTTCGTCGAGCCGCTGTTCTCCGGGCGCTTTGGCGGCGCGCCGTTGGCCGAGATCGTAGGGCTTTTGAACGAGCGGGATCAGGAGACCCAACTGCATTTGCATACGGAATGGGTCGACGAGTGGAAGGAGCCACTTCTGCCTGGCTCCAGGTCAAAGCGGCAGTTCCTGCGCCACTTCACGCAGCAGGAGCAGGGAACTCTGATTGCCACGGGGGGGCGACTGCTGGAGCGCGCCGGCGGCGCGACACCTTGCGCGTTTCGCGCCGGAGGATGCGGCTTCGACATTCGTACTTTGTCAGCGTTGCGGCAAGTGGGCATCCGGTTCGACAGCAGTTACAACGCCACGGCATCCGGCGCGGACAGCGGCCTGTTGCCCGGCCAGATAGTCGTCGAGCCGGTCGACTATGAAGGAGTTACGGAGTACCCAGTTACGGTGTTCGCAGATGGCTCTGGGGGGCTGAGACCTGCCCAGCTTGGCGCTTGTTCGTTTGCCGAAATCGAAGGGCTTCTTTGGCAGGCGCTCGACTCCGGCCGGCTCGCCTTTGTGCTCCTTTCACACAGTTTTGAATTGTTGAACCGGCGGAAGCACAGCGTGGACCGGTTTGTACTGGAACGATTCCGAAAGCTGGTCTCCTTCCTCGACCAGCACCGGGACTGTTTCGCGGTTCGCGGTTTCCGGGATTTGCGGCCAAAAGCTGCGATCGTGCAACCCGCGCCCTTGAACTCTCCACTGTGGAAGGCGGGAGCGCGCTCTGTCGAGCAGCTTTTGCGCAGGACTCAAGGATGATGCGCTGAGATTCTTCAGGTCCGTGCGAATAACTTTCCCGCGCCGGACTTGGTGCCTGGCGGGCAAGGTCATCGCGGTGCCTTCAACACCATTGTCCGATGACTACTACGCAATGTCTTTTTCACCACGTCGTCGTCTCAGGAAACGTCGGCCACGTGGTCCGAAAGAACTACTTGGTAGTGATCGATAGCCGCGTCTGTAGTGGCGTGCGCGAGATCGCGTCGGTCGTTTGTTTGCCGTGTACGCCGTTCAATGTTCTCGCCGATTTCATGGAACTGGCGCATGCCGAGGCTATCTTGTCGTCGTCTTCCCGTCCGACGCCGGCCGTGGTTCCCGTGTAAGCAGGTAGCGCGATGTCACTACCGGGATCCGCGCCCAGCGTCGACGCTCCAGACGGCGTGCGGCCAACGACTTCCGGCCCGCGGAGCGGTCGTTTCGTAGTGATGCACCCGCGTGGGCAGAACAGGGGGGTCTTCTGGGTTACGCCCGACGGGCCGCAGTCGGCCGCCTTTCGCGAGTTGGGCCGCGAGTTGCAGATCGTCTGCTTGCGCGCTCCCGCACATCCCCGCGACCGGCCACCGCTGGACTTGCGGGATCTTGCCTCCTACTACGGGGAAAGCGTGGACGATTGTTCGCGCGACGAACCCGTCACACTTGTCGGCTACTGCATCGCAGCAGTGCTCGCACGCGAGACCGCTATCGCGCTTTCCGCCCGGGGCCGTCGCGTCAGATCTCTCATCATGATCGACCCTCCTGATCCCGCGAAGTCCCGGGCGATGCTGACACCCGACCCGCTTGGTTATCGTTTGTTTCAGCAGGCGCGGCGATGGCGCTTTCACCTGGGTCGGATAGTCTCTCCGGAGTCGGCCGGCAGGATCAGCTATCTGCAGGGCAGCATCGCAGGAGTGTTGGCCCGACTCGAATACGGAAAGGGCAAGAGCGCATACGCCGCCGCAAGGGCTCGCGAGGCAGCCCTGCCGGACCGCTTCAGCGATGGCTACCATGTCGCAGTCGCGGCGTTCATGAATTCGACTCCAGAACCATACAGTGGGTCCGCATGCGTCATCCGTCCAACAAATGTGCCGCAAAGGAGTTTCGAGTATGCGAACCTGCGCTGGCTCCAACTGATCACGGGCGGCATCGAGTTCGTCGATGTGCCTGGGAACTCGGACACGATGTGGCAGGAGCCGGCGGTCAAGGCACTATGCGATGTCCTTCGCGCCAGACTTGCATAGGCGCCGAATGTTCAGGCAGAGCCCTGCAGGCAGTTGAGGCGGAAACGTGTGCGGAATCGCGGGTATCGTGAGCTTTGCTGGGGATTCCGTTCGGCGCGAGCAGCTCGAACGGATGATCGCGACGATTCGCTATCGCGGCCCGGACGAGACCGGTGTTCATCTGGACAGCGATGGTTCCGTCGGACTGGCACATGCGCGGCTGAGCATCATTGACCTTGCTTCCGGCAGGCAGCCGATGGCCAATGCCGACGGTTCGATCCGGATCACGTTCAACGGCGAGATCTTCAACTACCTCGAACTGCGCGCCGAGTTGATGCGCCAGGGACGCAAGTTCGCGACCCAGTCGGACACCGAAGTCGTTCTGCAGATGTACGAGGTCTACGGCGACGACTGCGTCGATCGTTTCAACGGCGATTGGGCCTTCGCGATCTGGGACAGCCACCAGCGCAAGCTGTTCGCATCGCGCGACCGCGCGGGTGTCCGCCCGTTCTTTTATGCCGATACGCCGAAGGCCTTTGTCTTCGCATCCGAGGCGAAGGCTGTTCTGTGCCACCCGGCGGTCGCGGCAACGGTCGATCTCGATGCGCTTGATCAGATCTTCACGTTCTGGTGCCCGCTGCCGCCGAGGACGTTCTTCAGCAACGTGCGGCAACTGCCGCCCGCACACTCGTTGGTGCTGCAGGACGGTCGGATGCGGATTTGGCCGTACTGGCAGCACGACTTCGCCACTGCAGAGGAGGTGGTCAGCGAAGTCGACGCGGCGGCTCGACTGGAACACCTCCTGGCCGACGCGACACGCCTTCGCCTTAGATCCGACGTGCCGGTGGGTGCCTATCTGAGCGGAGGCCTTGACTCGTCGTTGGTGACCGCGCTCGCGCAGCGCTGTTCCGGAGGGCGCGTGCGGACCTTCTCGGTTGCATTCGAGGACGCTGAGTTCGACGAGAGCAACTACCAGCAGGAGGTTGCCGCATCGTTGTCGACGGCGCATGAGACGCTACGCTGCAGCAAGGCCGACATCTGCCGCGTCTTCCCGGACGTTGTGCGCCATGCCGAGCAACCCCTGCTGAGGACGGCGCCTGCGCCTCTTTATCTGCTGTCTGCGCTGGTTCGCGGGGCGTCCTACAAGGTCGTGCTGACCGGCGAGGGTGCCGATGAGTTCTTGGGCGGCTACGACATCTTTAAGGAGGCGAAGATCCGCCGGTTCTGGGGCCGGCAATCGGCGTCGAACTGGCGGCCACTGCTGCTGCGCCGCCTCTATCCATACCTGCCACATCTCCGAGCGCAGTCGGATTCCTACCGCGGCAGCTTCTTTCGCGTCAGCACTAACGATCTGGCGAGTCCGTTCTTCTCGCACCTGCCACGCTGGGAATTGACATCGAGGGCGAAGGCCTTCTTCTCGGACGACGTGCGCGCGCAGCAGGCCCGTGGCGACTCTTATCATGAGTTGGCGACCTGTCTGCCGTCGTCGTTCAAGTCGTGGAGCGAGCTTGGCCGGGCGCAGTACCTGGAGGCCAGCATGCTGCTGCCCGGCTACATCCTGTCGTCACAGGGCGATCGCGTGGCGATGGCACACTCGGTCGAAGGACGCTTCCCGTTCCTGGATCACCGGGTGATCGAATTCGGCAGCCGACTGCCCGCTTCTCTGAAGATGAAGGTGCTCAACGAAAAGTACATTCTGAAGCGCGCGGCCACGCACCTCGTGCCGGAGTCTGTGCGCCGGCGGCCGAAGCAACCATATCGCGCACCGGATGCGGCAAGTTTCATCGACGTTCAGCGCGGCCAAGCCCGCGCCGAGTATGTCGCGGAAGCGCTGTCGCCGGTGAGCGTGCGGCAGACCGGTTTGTTCGATCCGTTGGCCGTGAGCATGCTCTATCAGAAGGCGCTGCGGGGCCGGTTGATCGGCGCTGCGGACAACATGGCGTTCGTCGGCATCCTGTCGACGCAGCTTCTCGCACGGCAGTTCAATTGCGTATCGACGGGAGCGGTTTGATGCAGGGCATCGAGCAGATCATCCGCAGCTTCATCATCGAGAACTTTTTGTTCGGCGATGAGAGCCGCACCCCTGCCGCCGACGACTCCTTTCTCGAACTCGGCATTATTGACTCGACCGGAGTTCTGGAACTCGTTACGTTCCTCGAGCAAAGCTTCGGATTGAAGGTAAAGGACGCCGAACTGCTGCCCGAGAACCTCGACACGATTAACGCTGTGGCTGCATACATCCGGCGCAAGAACGGTGACGCCTGAGGGGCCGACACGTGCAGCTCGAAGCGTTTCTTGAGCACAGCTTTGCCGAGCACCCGGACAAGATCGCGCTCGTCTGTGGTGCCGCGCGTCTGTCCTACCGCGACCTGGAGCAGCAATCGAACCAGGTCGCGCATGCGCTGATCGACTTGGGCGTTGCACGCGGAGACAGGGTCGCGATCTGCCTCGACAACTCGGTCGAAGCAGTGGTTTCTGTGTTTGCCGTGCTGAAGGCCGGCGGCGTGTTCGTAATGATCAATCCAACGACGAAGGCGGACAAACTGATCTTCGTACTGAACGATTCCGAGTCGCGTGTGCTGGTGACCGGAGTCCGCAAGCTCGACGAATTGGCAAGTCATCCTGCGCCGCCCGTACATCTGGCGTCGGTCGTGGCGGTCGGTTCGGCCGCGAAACCCAGTGACTTCGGCGCGACCAGGGTGACGCCATGGGCGAGCCTGATGATCGGACAGCCCCGGCGCTTGGTACCACCGGCGAAGCGCTGCATCGACATCGATCTTGCCGCGCTGATCTACACGTCGGGTTCCACCGGCATGCCGAAGGGCGTGATGCTGACGCACCAGAACATGGTGGCGGCGGCGACTTCGATCACGACCTACCTCGAGAATCGCGCCGAAGACGTCATCCTGAACGTCCTGCCGCTGTCCTTCGATTACGGCCTGTATCAGGTGCTGATGGCGGCAAAGGTCGGAGGCACGGTCGTGCTGGAGAGGTCATTCGCCTATCCGCATGCGGTCATGCAGCGTCTGGTCAGCGAACGCGTCACCGGCTTTCCGATCGTGCCAACGATATCGGCCATCTTGCTGCAACTGGATCTCGCAGACTACCGGTGTCCTTCGCTGCGCTACATCACCAATACCGGAGCGGCGCTGCCCACCGAGCACATCGCAAGGTTGCGACAGGCGTTCCCCGACGTCAGGCTGTACTCGATGTTCGGCCTGACGGAGTGCAAGCGAGTTTCGTACCTGCCGCCCGATGAGTTGGACAAGCGCCCGACATCGGTGGGTAAGGCGATGCCGAACGTCGAGGTCTACATCGTCGATGAACTCGGACGGCGGCTGCCGCCCGGCGAAGTCGGTGAACTGGTCGTCAGAGGCGCGAACGTCATGCGCGGCTACTGGAAGCTGCCGCAGGAAACGGACCAGGTCCTGCGCCCCGGCCCGGTTCCCGGCGAGCGGGTTCTTCACACGGGCGACTTGTTTCGCATGGACGACGAAGGCTATCTGTACTGGTCCGGCAGACGCGACGACATCATCAAGAGCCGCGGCGAGAAGGTCAGCCCGAAGGAGGTCGAGAACGTTCTGTATTCGCTGCCCGGCGTAGGCATGGCGGCGGTCATCGGCGTACCCGATCCGGTTCTCGGCCAGGCGGTCAAGGCAGTGATCAGTCCGCGTGTAGGCTGGCGTCTGACCGAGGAGGAGGTACTGCGGCACTGTGCCCGCCACCTGGAGGACCACATGGTGCCGAAGGTGGTGGAGTTTCGTGATCAACTGCCTCAAACTCCCACAGGCAAGATCGACAAGCGACAACTGGCTCACGCCGAGGACGCGAACCGATGAGCAGTTCTGGGTTCTCGGCCGATGTGCTCAGGCTGGACGCTGCCGAGACCGTCGAACGCATTTGCGCGGCGATTCGCGATCGGGTGCTGCAGCAGTTGCGGCGCAGGGGCGCCGTGCTCGGCCTTTCCGGAGGGGTCGACAGCAGCGTGGTCGCCGCGTTGTGTGCCCGGGCACTCGGCAAAGATAGGGTTTTCGCCCTCCTGATGCCGGAGCGCGAATGCTCGCCGGAGAGCGTCGAGCTCGGGCACAAGGTGGCCGATGCGCTAGGTGTGACCTACCGAGTCGAAGACATCACACCCATCCTCGATGCCGCCGGCAGTTACCGCCGTCGCGATGACAGTATCCGGGAGGTCATTCCCGACTACAGGGCGGACTTCAGGTGCAAGATCGCGCTGTCGCAATTGAGCGACGGATCGCCGTATCGGGTGTTCTCACTGGTCGTACAGACGCCCGACGGAAGGCAGATTACGACGCGACTGACGGCGACCGCATACCTGGGAATTGTCGCTGCAACCAACTTCAAGCAGCGAGTGCGCAAGATGTTGGAGTATTTCCATGCGGACCGATTGAACTACGCGGTGATCGGCACTCCCAACCGCCTCGAGTACGACCAAGGGTTTTTCGTCAAGAACGGCGACGGCACCGCTGATCTGAAGCCCATCGCCCATCTGTACAAGTCGCAGGTCTACCAGTTGGCTGAATACCTGGGCATACCACCGGAGATCCGCCGCCGCCCGCCGTCGACCGATACCTACTCGCTGAGCCAAACTCAGGAGGAGTTCTACTTTCCGCTGCCCTATGCACAAATGGATCTGTGCCTTTATGGCTTGAATCACGGGCACTCACCGCAGGAAGTGGCTCTGGCGGCCGGCCTGACCGGCGGACAGGTTGAACGCGTGTTCCGCGACATCCGCGCCAAACGCAGCGCCACCCGCTACCAGCATCTTGCTCCGCTGCTGCTGGAATCGATCGCCGAGGTACCCGATACGGCCAACCGCTACTCTGGAGACTGAACATGTCACAAGCCCGGCTGCCAGGGCCGCGCATCGCGGGCATTGCAACCTGCGTGCCGGAAAGGCGCTTCGACAACATTACCGACACCACCGAGTTTGCGCCCGAAGAAGTGCGCAAAGTCGTCGGTATGGCGGGCGTCGCGACACGTCGGGTCGCCGACAACAGCACATGCAGTTCGGACCTGTGCTTTGCCGCCGCCGACAGATTGCTCGAGGAGTTGGCGTGCGACCGAAGCACGATTGACGTACTGATCATGGCGACCCAGACGCCCGACTACTTCATGCCGTCGACCAGTTGCCTCTTGCAGCAGCGCCTGGGCTTGTCGACTTCGTGCGCAGCTTTCGATTTGAACCTCGGTTGCTCAGCCTACGTCTACGGCCTGTGGCTGGCAGCCGCGCTGTTGTCGACGCCGAACCACCGGCGCGTTCTGCTGCTCAACGGCGAGACGCCGACCCGCTATGCCGACCGCGCAGACCGCTCCGTTGCCCTGCTGTTCGGCGACGCCGGCTCGGCCACGCTTCTCGAGCGGCGTCCTGGCGGAGACGAGCAGGCCGACTGGTTTTTCATCCTTCACACCGACGGAGCGGGCTATGACGATCTCATCATCCCGGCCGGCGGCTTTCGCGACCGCTTCAATGCCGACCCGCGGCAGCATTGCGTGGCAATGAACGGCTCGAACGTGTTCAACTTCACTTTGCGCGTGATTGCACCGTTGATCCGCGACACGTTGCAGGCGGCGGCGACCGACAAGGACGAAGTCGACTACTTCATCCTGCACCAGTCGAATAGATTCATCATGAACCACCTGGTCAAAAAAGTGGGACTGGCACCCGATAAGGTGCCGATCATCCTCGAACACTTCGGCAACACCGGCGGACCGTCGGTCCCATTGACCATCACTCAGGGCCGGCTCGAGCGACCGGCCGGTCGAAGCCTGCGACTGATGCTACTCGGTTACGGTGTCGGCCTGTCGTGGGGCTCGGCGTTTCTGACGCTCGAACCACAAGCGCGCATGGTTCATACGGAGTGGCCGCAACATGGCAAATGACCAAGACTCCTTCCTCGACTTCGCCGGGCGTTGGGTACTGGTGTCGGGTGCCTCGTCGGGGCTCGGCCGCGCGGCGGCCGTCGAACTGGCCAAGTACGGCGCGCGACTGATCCTGACCGGGCGCAACGAGAAGCGGCTGGCAGAAACTGCCGCACTGCTCGGGCAAGCCGAGCATCGCGTGCTGCCGCTCGATCTTGCGCAGGTCGACGGGATCGTGCCGGCGGTGGTCCGCTTACGCCAGGACACCGGCCCGATCTACGGACTGTGCCATGCGGCCGGAATCGTCGAAACGCGGCCCCTGCATGCCAACACGCCTGAGGTGATGCAGGCACAGTTGAACGTCAACCTGCTTGCCGGCCTCGAACTGGCGCGGGCCGTGTGCCGGCGCGACGTGCACGTGGACGAGGGCGGCAGTCTGGTTTTCGTGTCTTCCGCCTATGGCCACGTGGGCGTGCCAGGCCAGATCGGGTACTGCGCGACAAAGGGCGCGGCTTGCGCCGCGGTGCGCGCGATGGCCATCGAGTTGGCGCGCCGGCGGATTCGCGTCAACAGCGTCTCGCCGGGTCTCGTGTTCACGCCGATGACCGAGCAGGCGCTGCGAATGCTTTCGGCCGAGCACGTGGAGCGCATCAAAGCGGCGCACCCGCTGGGCATCGGCCAGCCGGAAGACGTGGCCCGGGCCATCGTCTTTCTGCTCGCACCTGCAGTGCGTTGGATCACGGGCGCCGACCTTGCCGTCGATGGCGGCATGACGGCGCAGTAGCAGGCACGCACGAACCCGACGGAGAACACACTTGAAAACGCAGGACGCGCTGAACTGGATCGCCGAGATCTTCGAGCAAGGTGCCGGTACGCTGACCGCCGCGACCATGCGCACCGACATCCCGGGCTGGGATTCGCTCGGGACGCTGACCCTCATCGCCGGCTTCGACGAAAAGTTCGACATCCACCTCTCGGAAAAGGACATCGACGCGATGAAGCGGGTCGGCGATGTACTCCAGGTCTTGCGTCGCCACGGCAAGTTGGAAGACGCTTGAGGCGGTGCAGCGGCCGTGCGCTTCATTCTCATTGACCGCATCGTCTCGCTGATGCCCGGCAAACTCGCAGTGGCCGCACGCAGCGTGCGCCACGACGAGGAGTATCTTCGCAATCACTTCGTCGTGGCTATCGGCTGCGGCGACGGCACGCAAGCCATGCTGTGGGCCGCGCTGGGGCACCGCGTTCGCGCGCTCGATATCAATGAGCCGCTGCTGTCGGTCGCATGCCGGCGAGCTGCAAAGCGCCGCCTGCCGATCGACTTTCGGCTCGGGAAAGCGCATAGCAGCTCAACGAGTTTCGATTAGAAGGGATGCCCATGCGACCGTCCGTTGTGCTCGACCTGAAGCGAAGCGCAGTGCGCGAAGCGACAGGCCGCTTCCGCGCGGCGAACCCGCGCGTCTTCGGCTCGGTGCTGCACGGCAACGACCGGGAGGGCAGCGACCTCGATCTGCTGGTCGATGCGCTGCCCGGCGCGACGCTGTTCGATTTGGGCGGCTTGCAAGAGGAGCTGGAAGCGTTGCTCGGCATCCACGTCGATCTGCTGACACCGGCTGACCTGCCGCCGAAGTTCCGGGCCACGGTGCTCGCAGAGGCACGGCCGATATGAGCGATAGCCGCCTGGCCGATTACCTCGACCATATGCGGCAGGCCGCGACCGATGCGTGCGGCTTCGTCGCTGGCTTGGCCAAAGACGACTTCCTTGAGGACAAGCGTACCCAGCAGGCCGTCATCATGAGCCTCATCATCATCGGCGAAGCCGCCACGAAGGTGATGGACGGCTACGCCGAGTTTGCGCAGGCGCATCCCGAAGTACAGTGGCGAAACATGCGCGGCATGCGCAACCGCATCGCCCACGGGTACTTTGAAGTCAACCTCGACGTGGTGTGGAACACCGTGCAGACAGCGCTGCCGGAACTGCTCAAGCAATTGCCTGCCGGACGCCAGGATGCCGACAACGAAAGCCGCAACGACCATGGGACGGAACCATGACCTACGACTACAAGCCGCCGATGTTCGGCCCCTCTTTCGTGAGTGATCGACCTGGCCAGCTCCATCGGTCGGCGAGAGGCGTCGACGCGATGAAACGGGTCGGCGATGTACTCGATGTCTTGCGTCGCCACGGCAAGTTGGAAGACGCTTGAGGCGGTGCAGCGGCAATGCGCTTCATTCTGATCGACCGCATCGTCTCGCTGGTGCCCGGCAAACTCGCAGTGGCCGCACGCACCGTGCGCCCCGACGAGGAGTATTTTCGCGATCACTTTCCAGGCTTTCCGGTCGTGCCCGGTGTGCTGCTCACCGAGATGATGGCGCAGACCGCAGGCAAGGGTCTGGACGCCGAGCGGCGGCCTAGGGGCAAAGCGATGTTGGCCAGAATCCTTTCGGCCAGCTTCCGTCAATGGGTGCGACCCGGTGACGAACTGCTCGTGCATGCGATGATCACGACCAACGACGACCGATACGCGACGGCCGATTGCCGCGTGGAGATCGAGAGCAAGAGCGTGGCACAGGCCAAGCTGTTCTTTTCCTTTGTTACAGCGGACCAGTTCGCGGCGGACTTCCGCGACGACTTGCTGGAAGACTTCCTGGCCGGGCAAAGCCGATGAGCAGTGAGTTCAGTCTGCATGGCGCTTCCGTGCTTGTCACCGGCGGCACGCGCGGCATCGGCCGGGCGATCTCGCTGCGGCTAGCACGCGCAGGCGCGATGGTCGTTGCCAACTATGCAAAGAACGACGAAGCGGCCGCGGCACTGAAGGCAGACGCCGACAGCGAGGCGCTTGCGCTCGAGGTGCTGCGCGCCGATCTGACCTTACCCAAGGGCATCGGGACGGTCCTGGAGCAGATGATGCAGCGGGCTGGCACGATCGTCTCGCTGGTTCATTGCGCCGCCACGGGCGTGCACCGTCCGCTCGAACAACTGACGGCACGTCATCTCGACTGGACGCTGGCGCTGAACGTTCGTGCGTTCTTTGAACTGGTGCAGGGTCTGCTCCCGGCCATGACGGCCGGATCAACGGTCATCGCACTTTCCTCCGCAGGCGCTGTGCGCGCGGTGCCCGCGTACTGTACTGTTGGCACGTCCAAGGGTGCGGTCGAATCCCTGGCCCGTCACCTTGCGGTCGAGCTCGCACCGCGCGGTATCCGCGTCAATATCCTTTCGCCCGGAAGCATTGAGACGGCTGCGTGGAACGCCTTTCCCGACAGAGAGCGGCGTCTGGCGGAAGCGCAGCGGCGTTCGCCGATCGGCCGACTAGTGACTGTCGACGAGGTGGCACTTGCGGCGCAGTTTCTGTGCAGCCCCGCTTCGCGCGCAATCGTCGGGCATACGCTGGTGGTCGATGGCGGAGCCTTGGTGGTCGCGTAGCTCGCCCTGGCAGACCGGCTGCGCGCCGGCGGTAGCGAAGGGCAAAAGGTGAATTCGATGCTCGACCACAGTTCGGATTCGAACTTCCTCGCTTACTGCGAGCGCGAAAGCGTCAGCGAGCAGATGATTGAGCGCTTCATCCGGATTCGCGATTGGATGAGCGTGTCTTGGTCCGAGCGCAATCGCCACGCCGGACTACTGGGCGTCGCGGATATAAGATGCAGCGCCGGCAAGCCATACGGTGAAGCGAGTTTGATTACCTCGTACCGGAACCTGTGAGCGAGTTTGAGACACCGAACACCATGAAATTGCGGCTCAATAGGCGCTGCCCGCCACCAGGTGTCCTCGCTAGTTTGCCCGAGATTAGCCGATCAACCTGCAGTGATCAGGCCGGCGGCTGCCGACCGGCGCGCACGGTCCCGAGTACGGCGCGCGCCATCAGCTTCCAGGCAGTCCAATGCGAGGGATCGGCGCGTACCGCCTTGAGCGCCGCTTGACGCGCGGTCGAGAGGTTGCCGGCCACGAGGTGCGGCATGCCGAAGTCGACCCAGCTTCGCGCCAGATGACGCATCACAGCCGCCTTGTCGGCCAGGGATCCGTCCGGCGACCGATAGCCCCAGCGCTCGATCGCGCGCGCGATCACCGCTTCTTTGTAGTTGCGGTCAGGCGCCCGCTTGGTGGTGTTCGACTCGTGCATCCGGTACAGAACCATCGGCGCGTGCACGCGCAGAATCGGCGTCACCCGCGACACCCGCAGCCACAGGTCATAGTCTTCGCCGACGCTCAGGCCGGTGTCGAAGACGCCGACTTCGTCGAGCACCGACCGGTGGATCAGCACGGTCGGTGTGGCCACCTCGGATTGCAGCAGAAGCTGCGGGTAGATCCAGCCGTCCGGACCTTTCCACCGTGACCGGTCGGCGGCGATGCGGTCGAAGTCGGCAAGAAACTCCGCCGACGGTGCGGGCTCAACACTCGGCCACAGGTGCACGTCCGTGTACACCATGCGCGCGCCCGGTTGCGCCGCGAGCAGCGCCCATTGGGCCTGCAACTTGCCCGGCAGCCACAGGTCGTCGGCGTCGGCGAAGGCAATCCAGTCATGGCGCGCGTGGGCAATGCCGTCATTGCGCGCCGCCGCCGCGCCGCGGTTCTCGCGTCGCAAGACCGTCACCTCCGGCATCGCAGCCGCCACCACCACGTCGGCCGAACCGTCGGTCGAGCCGTCGTCGACGACCACGATCTCGAGGTCGAATCCGCTCTGCGCCAGCACCGAACGCAACGTCGCCACCACATAGGGCGCGGCGTTGAAGCAAGGGACGACAACGGAGATCTTGGGAACGGATTCCATGAGGAGGATCTGCACCGGCCCGTCGTGCCGCGACCGGTGGCTTGGCGCGTACGCGATTGTCTCATCGGCCCAATCGTGGCCGACAGCGCGCTCGCATGGCTTGCGGCGGCGCCTGCATGCGGGCATCTTCTCGCTCGGCAACCGACGCGCGGCTCCCGCGGCCAGGGCCGTTACGCTCCAGCGAAAGGACTCGAACTCGTGAACGAATTGTCCATGGTGCGCGCACCCGACCGCTCCGATCTGATGGCGGTGTTCAATCGCAAGTACCGGCGCGAAAAGGAACTCGGCTGGGGTCCGCGCACTCGCCTGCGCTTCGACTACTTCAACCCCGACGACCACTACGAGGCGCTCGTCGCCAGTCTGGTAAGACCCGGCATCTTCTGGGCCGACGTCGGGTGCGGTCGCGACATCTTTCCGAGCAATCCCGAGCTCGCTGGCGAGTTGTCTCGGCGCAGCGCCGTCCTGCTCGGCATCGATCCGGACCCCAACATTCGCGACAATCCATTCATCAGCGACCGCTTTGAAGGTTTGATCGAGGATTGCCCGACCGACACCCGCTTCGATCTGATCACCTTGCGCATGGTCGCCGAGCACATCACCGATCCGGGTCGCTCGGTGGCGAAGCTTGCGGCACTGGCGAAACCCGGCGGTCTGGTGGTCGTCTACACGCCGAACAAGTGGTCGCCCGTGTCCTTGCTGGCGGCACTCGTGCCGAACCGGTTCCATCACCGCTGCAAGCGGCTGATCTGGGATGTCGAGGCGCGCGACACCTTTCCCACGGCGTTTCGGCTCAATACGCGCAAGACGCTTGCGTCGCACTTCAACGCGCACCGGATGGAGGAGGTGTTCTTTGCCTATCTCGACGACTGTCGCACCTTCTCCGGGTTCCGGCTGTTCAGCATCGCGGAGCTCTGGATGCAGAAGGCGCTGCGCTCGCTCGACGTCCGCTATCCGGAGAACTGCCTGCTCGGGGTCTACCGTAAGCGTGCGTGATGCGCGATCCCGGTAGGCCCTACAGCCGGTTTTGCCCGGACGCATTACTCTGAGCGGGCGATTCGATAGCGTCGCTGCCACTCGATAATTCCGGGGTGATCAGTCAGCCCGGAGAATCTCCTTGGGCGGAGCCTCGCAAGACATGAAATCTCCAAAGAAGGCAGTGTGGACCGTCGTCTCTCGTCGGCGCTTTCTCGGCGCTGCGACCGCGTCGGTTGGATCCCTGGTCGTGCTCGGTTGCGGAGGCACGACCGAAGGCGAACTGCCCACCGGGCCGTCCGGCGGTGGGCCAGCACCGGCGCCAACGCCGCCGCAGCCTCCGGTACCACCGCCCCCAGCGCCGCCGCAGCCACCTGCGCCACCGCCTCCTCCGCCACCCCCGCCACCACCTCCTCCGCCACCCCCGCCTTCGGCCCCACCGCCTGCGCCGCCACCGCCCCCGGCACCCCCGCCCGTTGTCGGGACGCCGGCATGGCTCGCCGGCCGGCAGCAACTGACGTGGATCGAGTTGCCGAGTTCTCGCTTGGCTAGCGCCCAGGAAGGCTTTCCATCACCCGGAGGGAGCAAGGAGTACGTCACCGCCTACTCCGGCGCTTGCGTCAAGGACAACGGCAGCGAGGTGTTTCTCGCCGGTGGCGGCCATGCCGACTACGCTGGCAACGAGGTGTACACGCTGCGGCTGCAGAACGATGCGCCGCGCTGGGTGCGGCGAAACAATCCGACCCCGGTGGTCGGACCGTCGTCGCACATCGGCACGCCGTACTACAGCGACGGTCGACCGACGTCACGCCACACCTACTGGCATCTGCAGTTCGTCAATGCGCGCAATCGCATGTTCTATATCGGCGGCGCCGCCATCTGGGGCAACGGCAACGGCCTGACCTCGGCGGTGGACGCCTTCAATCCCGACACCAATGACTACGAGCCCGCCCGAACCTACGCATCACTGCCGACGAGCCCCTCCTATGCGGTTTACGTGGCGCAGGGGGTTGCGAAGGACGCAAACGAAAACGTCTGGCTCCAGAACCCGGGCGGCGGCCTCTATCGTTGGGACCAGGTCACGGCAACCACGTCGCTCGTAGCAGTCCGCAGCGTGTACGAAATCGACACTGCCTTCTGCGTCGATCCAGTGCGCAATCGGCTGGTGCGGTTTTGCACGCAGTTCGGTGCCATGTTCGATCTCAACAACAGCGGCGCCGAGACACCGATCTCCTTCGGCGGCCAAAGAGCGTCCAAGGCCGCCCGTCGCTCATCGGTCATCTGGTGCGCCGCGCGAGGGACGTTCCTGATTTTTCGCTGGGACGAGAACAACGTCTATGAGTGCGACCCGGTGACCTTCGCTGTGACCGATTTGGCGGTTTCGGGCGCGAAGCCTCCCCGGCCTCCGGCCGACGGCGTGGGCGACATGTACGGACGCTGGTTCTACGCGCCCGAGCTGCGGCTGTGCGGCTACATCCGCAGCGTCAACGACAACGTCTGGTTGTTCCGCGTCTAGTCGATCGCATCGACTCGCAGCAGCGTAATCAGACTGATTTCTCGACTGAATGGCAGGGCAAATGGCTGAACGAGACGACAAGCAATCAGCGGCCTTTACCACGTCGCGCCGAAGGTTCCTGACCGCGGCCTCGCTTGGCGCGAGCGCGCTCGTCGTCGGCTGCGGCGGATCAGAGGGTGCCAATCCGGCGCCGGCCGGTTCGTCTCCGCCCCCCGGATCGCCACCGCCGCCTCCGCCCCCCGGTTCGCCGCCACCACCTCCGCCGCCGCCACCGCCACCACCCCCCCCTCCACCTCCGCCGCCTCCGCCGCCGGCAGCTCCACCACCACCGCCGTCCAGCGGTCTGGTGGTCGGGTTCGATCTCGCCGATGGAACCAGAGCGGCGGGCTCGCCGGTGACGATCGGTTGGCCCTTGCGTGAGGGTGCACTTGCAGCGGGTGCGGGACTCGTCGTTCAGCGTGCTGACGGAACGCTACTGCCCACGCAGTGGAACCCGCTGGCTCGGTGGAAGACCGACGGTTCAGTGCTGCACGGGGCTCTGACTTTTCTGACTCCGACTGCCGGCGACAACTCAGGCAGCTATCGGGTGGTCAGCGGCACACCGGTAACTGGCGCGCCGGTCACGAAGGCCGAGGTGGCCGCTACCGAATTCGATGCTGTCTTCTCCTGCAACATCGGCGGCACGGTGTTCAGCCTCTCGGCCAAACATCTGCTGAACGGAACAATCACGCCGCGCCGAGAGTTCACGCACCTTGCCGGCCCGATCGTGTCGGAGCTGTGCATCGGCGGTCCGCTGCGCGTCAACGGCACCGGCAGCCAGCACCCGCACTTGACCGCGTGGTTCAATATCCGCGCCTACAAGGTCGATGGCGTCGTCGCGCGCGTCTACGCCGTCTGCGTGCTCGAGAACACGGCGGCGCGAGTGCAGGCCTTCGACGTAACCGGCAACGTCACGCTGTCGATCGGCGGCACCGTCGTCTACACGAACAACGGCTTCGTGATCCGCGCCGACCGGCGCTACCCGCTGCGCCGCTGGTGGCCGTCGGAGCCTCAGACCTGGGCCCGCCACAACCGCGCCTACCTGGCATCGACCAGACTCGTGCCGCAGTACGCGGACATCACGATCGACGCCAACTGGCTCGCAACGATGCCGCAGTCACTCGCCTGGGGCGGCGTGGGCGAACTCGACGCCGCAATGGCCTCCGGCGGCGGCAAGCGCGAGCTCGCCCCGCTCGATGCCTGGACCGCCGCCTACCTGATCTCGGGCGATCGGCGCGCCTTCAACGCGATGCGTGCTCACAACGACGCTTATCACTGGTTGGGAACGACCCTGTCGGGATGGGTCGCCTGGAACTATCGCGACGAGACGACCGGCTACCCGATCGATCTGCGCGCCGACCCGTCGATGACCGGCTACACGCATACGCAAAGCGCCACCGCGGTTATTCAACACCGCTCGAAGTCGCAGGGCGCGGTCTGGACCGATCTTTCCCACATGCCATGCTCGGGCTACGTACCTTATCTGCTGACGGCCGAGTTCGACGAACTCGAGCAGACGCAGTTCCACGGCATCCACCCCTGGATGAATTGGTCGCCCGGCGGCGGCACAGGCTGGCCGCGCCCCTGGAGCCACGGTGGCAACGTCCGCGATCACTCGTGGGGCTTCCGCAACGTGGCCAACGCTGCGATCGTGACACCCGACGCGCACCCATTGAAGACGACGCTCGATGCCCTTTGCACGCGCGCGCTTAGTCAGATGGAAACCCGCATCAAGCCGCTCGACGCGTCGGGCCTGACTGGCCTGTTCCTCAGTCGCGACGACTTCGCGCACGTCATTTACTCGGCGGCCGAGACGCCCAATCCGAGCGATAGCGGCACTCCCACCGGGGTGGCCATGTGGATGGACGACTGGATGACCTGGTCGATCGCCTGGGCGGCCGAGCGCGGTTACCGCAATGACAGTCTCCTCAACTGGAAGGCGCAGTCGGTGATCAGGCGCTTTGTAGGATCCAATTGGTGCTGGGCGTACACACCCTATGCTCTCAGTGTGTGCGACAACGCCAGCGCGCCGCTTTACCCGGACTGGAACACACTGTGGGCCAAAAACTACCCGGGCGTGCGCTCGTGCCCGGCGCCTGGCGGCCGCGTGCAGGACGACAGCGACCAGTCCGACACCGCATACTTTCCTCAGATTGGTCCGGCAATAGCCACCCTCGCCTCGCTCGGGTTGCCGGACGCCGCTGCCGCCTGGACAATCTACGCGTCGCGTGCGAGGGTACAGAGCGCGTGGTTGCCGAAGGAACAGAATCCCGAGTGGTGGATCGTCCGCCGCAGCGCCTGAATCGAGCGCGTCGGCCGCAGCCGCGGTCGGCGCGCTACCGCCGCTTCGCGTCGAGCCACAGGCCGAGCATCATCAGCACCCATAGCATCGTCCCGTAGTAGGCTGGGTGTTGGGCCAACAGCCTGCCGCGCAGATCGTCGACAAACGCAGGTCGAACGATCCCGTGCGGCCGCAGGGCATCGACCGCGTCGCTCGCCAGATTCATCAGCCCGCGGTTGCCGACCAGCCAAGCGCCAACCGGCAAACCGAAACCGTGCTTGCGCTTGCGAATGATCTCGGCCGGCAGGAAGTCGCGCAGCGCCTCCTTGAAGAGCCAGCGCAGCCGCGTGCCTCGCAGCTTCATCGACGCCGGCAGGCGCGCCGAGAACTCGACCACGCCTTCATCGAGCAGCGGAAAGGCGACGTCGACGCCGGCGAGCTCGCACATCCGCGTGACCTTCGGTAGATCGTTGTCGGCCAAGGTGAAGCGCAGGTCGATGCCGAGCATCTGGTTGATCAGGCTATCGCCCGCGTAGGGTGCGTGCGCCTGCCGCAGCAGTTCTCCCGGGCGGTCGCAATCGACCGCGGCCAGAAAATCCGGCTCCAGGACGAGCTCCGGACCCAGATGCGACAGCAGGTTGTGCGAGTCGTAGCGCTCGGGCATCGACGGCCGTGCCTGCTGGACGTAGCTGTGCAGCTTGCGCAGACCGGGCATGGCTCCGACTCGCGGCGTCAATCCCGCGAGCGGCTCGATCAGCGAAGCGCGCAGTCGCTGCGGCAGCCGATGGTAGAGGCTGAGCACGTACTGCCGTGCGTAGCGCTCGTTGCCGCCGAACAGCTCGTCGCCGCCGTCGCCGGCAAGCAGCCGCTCAATCCCCTGCTCACGCGCCAGCTCGGCGCAGTAGTAGGCGGGAACCGCAGAGGCGTTGCCGAAGGGCTGGTCGTAGAACGATGCAATCTTCGGTACCGCGGCCACCACGTCGGCGGGCGTCACGTAGCGTTCATGGTGTTCGCAGTCGAAGTGGCGCGCAGCGATGCGCGCGTAGCTCATCTCGTCGTAACCGGCTGCATCAAAGCCGATCGAGAAGGTCTTCGCGCGCTCGCCGCGCACCCGCCCGAGCATGCCGCTGACGGTCGAGCTGTCGGTGCCGCCGGAAAGAAAGGCGCCGCACGAGGCCCCACCGTTCGACGCCTGGCTGACCGCTTCGCGCACGGTCGAGATGAAGTCGGCACGCAGGGTTGCGAGATCGGCCGCCTCGTCCTCGCGAAAGACGATCGACCAGTAGCGACGCAACTGCGGCAGCCGCCCGGGACCCACCTCGACGAACTCGCCCGGCAGTAGCCGCACTAGCCCACGATAAATGGTCTGCGGCCCCGGACAGACGTGGAAGTGCAGATAGTCGAACACGGCCTGCGGCGACAGCTCGCGCCGCACGCCGGGATGGCGCCCGAGCAGGTCGAGGGTCGAAGCGAACACCAGTTGACCGCGCTGCTGCGCGTAGACCAGCGACCGCACGCCGACACGGTCAACTGCGACCAGGCCGCGCGAGGCGCGAGCCTCCCATGCCGCGAGCGCAAAGTCGCCGCCGATGTCGGCCAGTGCCTCCGTCCAGCGCGTAGCGACCGCTGCGGCGATCGCCTGCGGGTCCGTGGTCCAGCCGCTCGCAGTGCGCAGGCGCGGATGACCGACAAGCGCGAGCAGCAATCCGTCGCTTTCGATCAGCTCCGACCCGGTCGCGCCGCGGATGGTGCCGATGCCGGCGCCGGCCGCATGCCGCGTCGATCCGCGCGCCGCTGTGCCGCAATCGGCCAGCATGCGATTCAGGACATCGCCCGGCTCGTGATCGGAGCCGGAGCCGAAGAAGCCGAACAGACCGGTCATGGTGCGAACGGCTAGCGCGGCCGCGCCCGGTCGCCCGGTCGCGCGACTGTGTCGTCGAGTTCCTTCAAGCGCCGCGTCAGGGCCGGCGTGTCGGGCGAGCGCGCCAGACCGGCATGGAGCACCTCGCGCGCCCGATCGACTTCGCCGGAGTCTCTGTAGTAGTCGGCCAACTGGGCATAGGCGGGCCAGTAGTCGGGCCTCAGTTCGATCGCCCGCTCGAACTCGGCGATGGCACGAGCGCCCCGGCCGAGGCCGACCAACGCCTCGCCCTTGCGAGTCAGGATCTCAGGCAGCAGGACGAAGTCGTACAGCTTTCTCGCCTCCACGAAATTGAGCACGTAATCGAAGTCATGAATGGCAGCGCCGAAGTTAAACCTGCGGATCCTCTCTTCGCGCGCGAGAAACTTGGCGCGATGCAGATACATCAGACCCCAGCAGTAATGATGCAAGGTCTGGAACACTTCGCCGAACAGCGCCTGCCAGCGCCGCGACTCGACCGGATTCATTCCGGCGGGAATATTCTCACGGAAGTGCGCGGTGTAGATGCAGTACGGTGGCAGCCGCGCGACCTCGCGCGGATCGAACTCACCAATGCTTTCCGGGTAGCCGGGAATCGACTGCGCCGCCGATCCGCCGCTTACGAGCAACAAGGCCGCCGCCACCGCAGCGGCACGCAATCGCCAGCGCATCGCAGTCTTACTCATCTTTCCCTCGGTCTGACTTGCGGTGATAGGCTGCGCGCCGGGCGGGTCTTCGCGAGCAAGACACGCTGACCGTGCAACCGACGCGACCGGTCGCTTGGCGCCGGTCGCCAGGGTCGACGCAGCGAGCCTCGGTCAAGTCGAGAATAGCCCAGCCAAGCTGCGCTTTGTGTCAGACCCGCGTCGCAATCGATGATGTCAACCTCCGGAAATTCACGCAGCAGCTCGAACCCTGCGCCGCATCGCTTGCGACAAGGCGAGGACGTTCGGCCCGGGCCGTTGCACAACGGCGACGCCAGCTCGCTGCGCGATCGCCGGCCGCTGCCGTCGGCGGTCGTACTCAACATGCACTACACGGGCCTGGCGCTGGCGCGCGCGCTCAAGGCAATCGGCCTGCGCGTGATCGGACTCAGTTCCGATCCGGCGCTGCTCGGCAACGTCTCCAACGCGATCGAGTTCCGCCCTTGCCCGGACAGCGAGCGCGAACCGGAGCAGTGCGTGCAGTTCCTGCTCGACCTGGCGAGCGAGTGCGGGCTGCGGCCGCTGCTGCTGCCGACGCGCGATCATGACCTGCACATGATCCGCAGGCACCGGCTGGCATTGCAGGCGAGCTTCATCCTGCCGATGGCGGAAAACGACGTCCTCGAACGGGTTCTGGACAAGGAGTCGTTGTACGCGGTGGCCGACCGCTTGGGCGTTGCCTGCCCGCGCAGCTTCTGGATCCGTACCCCGACCGACCTGCTACGAGCTTTGCCCGAGATACCGATGCCCTGCATCGCCAAGCCGGTGTCGGCCAGCGACTGGCGCAAGCCGGGCATCTGGGAGGCGGTCGGCCGACGCAAGGCGGTCATCTTTGACAAGCCCGAGGCACTGCAGACCTTTTACGCCGGCATCTGTGACGTTGAACCGGCGCTGTGCGTGCAGGAGTACATCCCGGGCGGCGATCCAGAGCTGGTGATCTTCGGCGCTTACTTCAACGCCGCCTCCGGTGCCCGTGCCTACTACACGGCGCGAAAGCTCCTTCAGTTGCCGCCGCTGGCCGGAACCGGGATCGCGGTCAGATGCGAAGCGGTGCCGCAGATCGTCGCGCCGAGCATCGCCCTGCTCGACCACCTCGGCTACCTCGGCCCGGCCGAGATCGAGTACAAGCTGGACCGGCGCTCGGGCCAGTACAAGCTGATCGAAATCAACACCCGCTTCTGGGATCAGCATGCGCTGGGCGCAGCGTGCGGTGTGGATCTGGCCCGGGCCATGATCGACGACCTCGTCCTTGGCCAAGCGGCGCAGCGCGCAGCCGATGAAACCTCGGCCACCTGGATCGCCGAGGACGGTCTGCTCGTCTCCCTGCTGACCGGCGGCGGCAGCCAGGCGCATTCGCCTGCGACGCACCGCGCCGCCTGGCGCGGGCGCAAGATGTTCGCGGTCTTCTCGTGGCGCGATCCGCGGCCGGCGCTGCGCGTTGCCGTCGCGCTCGGGCGCCGCTTCGCGTCCTCGGCCTGGCGCGCGCTGCGCCGGCGCCTGGGCGCCGGCCGCCGCGATGCCGCCGCAGGATCGGCCTGAAGACGGCAGTCAGCGGCCGGTGCCGTCTTTGAGACGGCGCACCCAGTAGCTCGGGCTCGTCTCCCACAGCCGTCGCATCGTCTTGCGCACTCGGCCGCGGCCGAGAATCGACTGCACCACCGGGTTGGTGTTGCGAAACGTGCTCGGGTCGATTCGCTTGCTGTCGATGTCCTTGAGCGTGTCATCGAAGACGTTGAGCGCGAAGTCGATGTCCTGCCTCGTCAGCGTCAGGCTCGGGATGACCCGCAGCGCGCCCTCGTAGTAGCTGTGCGTGAGGTGCACGCCGCGCGCCTGGCAAGCGAGCACGAACGGCGTCAAGACATCGGTGTCAGGCCGCAGCGAGTCGCGGTCGGCCACGAGGTCGAACGCGAGCATCAGGCCGCGGCCGCGCGGCGCCCACAGGCGCCGATGGCGGCGCTCGAGCTCCTGCAGCCCACTCAGGAAGTACGCGCCCTGGGTGCGCGCCGCCTCGAGCAGGTTCTCGCTGCGCAACACCTCGATCACCGCCAGAACCGCCGCCGCAGTGAGCGGATCGTTCTGATGGCTCGACAGGTGGAAGAAGCCCTGGTCGAGCAGCTTGTCGACGATCCGCGCCGACACCGCCACGCCCGACGACGGATAGCCGTTGCCCGAAGTCTTGGAGAACACCAGGATGTCCGGCCGCAGGTCCAGGTTCTCGCAGTCGAACCACTGGCCGCAACGCCCGAATCCGGTCTGCGCCTCGTCGACGATCAGCAGGGCGTCGAGCTCGTCGGCCAGCTCGCGCAGGCGCGCGAAGTAGTCGCTGCCCGGATAGATCATGCCGCCGGCCGAGATCACGGTCTCGACCACGATCGCGGCAATGCCTTCGCGATTGGCGCCGATCATCCGCAGCGACACGTCCAGGCAGCGCAGGTCGCAGCCCGGATAGGCCAGCTCGATCGGACAGCGCGCGCAATTGGGCGCCAGCAGATGGAAGGTGCCCGGCATCTTCGGGCTCAGATCGACGTGGCCGTCGGAGATCGCACTCAGGCTGCGCGTGGCCTGCGAGATGCCGTAGTAGCCGCGGTCGAAACCGATGACGCCGGTGCGTCCGGTGTAGGCCTTGGCCACGCGCAGTGCGAACTCGTTCGCCTCGGTGCCGGTCGAAAACAGCGCGATCTTGTCGAGCCCCGGCGGCACGATCCCGGCGACCGCGCTTAGCGCCTCGAACACCCGCTGCGACAGGTACTGCGATCCGGTGTGCAGGTTGTTGTCCAGCTCGGCCTTCAGCCGCTGCACGAACACCGGGTGGTTGTGACCGAGCACGGTGCAGAACTGGCCGGCGGCAAGGTCGAGGATCCGCTTGCCCTCCTGGTCGATCAGGTAGGCGCCCTCGCTGCGCGCAATCACGTTGTCGAGAAATGGCATCAGCGGCAGCACGTGCTGCCCGTACTGCCGCCACGTGTCCAGATTGTTCGAGGTCGTCATCGTTCAGTCTCAGTTGGAGGGTTGCGCCGGCTGCGACGCCGGCGCGCGCGCGCGGTCGATGCGCGCCCGCAGCGATCGCAGGCGGGAAATGAGTTCGCCCAGGCCGCGCTCGAGCCGGAAGCGCAGGCGCGGCTGCTGGATCACGAGCCAGGTCATCTCGCCGCGCCGGGTGGAGAGCATTTCCTTGTACTGCTGTCGTCCCATCAGCAGGTCGTAACTGTGTGCTCCCGAAGCGAGAGATCTCTGGATCGCGAGCGCATGGCTGACCAGTCCGGGCTTGAGCTTGGCATCGTCGCCATAGCGGAATCCGCTCTGGTAGCTGGCGATCGCGCCGCGGTGGGCGAAGTTGTACAGGTAACCGATCGGCTCATCGCCGGCGGCGATGCGCAGCAACTGTACGTGGCCCGGCTCCAGTTGCGTACGGATCAGTGACTCGTGGAATCGGCGCGCGAACTCGGTCGCGAATGCGCCCGCCTGTCCGCGCGCGTTCCAGTAGGCTTGGTGCAATTCAATCAGCCGCTCGAAGAAGTCGAAGGCCTGCGGCACCGACTCAGCAGCCGTGATTGACAGCGGCCCGGACTTCTCGTACTCGCGCATCGACCGCCGGATCTGGTACCTGGAGTTGCCGCTCAGCGCCGCGAGATAGTCGCCGCCGGTGGCTGCGAGATCGGCGGCAGCCACGTAGTAGTAGGGCTTGCTCCAGCGGACCTTCGTCCACAGATCGGACTGCGCGGCGGCGCGCTGGTAGCTCGGCACCCGCTCCGCGTCGATGCCACTGGCGACCAGTTCGTCCCATGCCGAGCGCAGACCACCCAAGTGCGAGCACACCGCGCGCACGACCTCGTCGTGTGCCCGCTCGTCGACCAGCAACCCGTTGTGCTCGATGGTCAGCGCGTCTTGCACCGGATTGCCGGTCTCCGCGATGCACCACTGGCGCGAACGAAAGACGCGGTGCCGAGTCGCATCGCGCAGACCGACCAGCGCCAGCCCGACAATGCGCTCGCCATCGTCGACCCGGATGCACCGCACCGGCGTGCCCGGCGGCAATTGACGAAGCCAGGTGCCGATCCAGGCCCAGCTCTGGAAGAACGAACCGCCGGCGCGCGCCTGCAGATCGAGCCACTGGCGGCCGATCGCGTCCAGATCATCGGCCTCGCCGATGGCAACCGTGAGTTGGTGCACGTCGGCGTCTATGCCCGTACCGGTTTGCTCGAAGCCACGATCCGGCACGACACGTTATCCGCGGCCGGCCTCAGACCAGCGCCGGAGCGCGGTGCAGGAGATTGGCCGCCATTCGCAGGCCGTAGCGCGCCTGACTGCGATCCCAGGGCGTGAAGCGCGGCAACTGGAACAGGTCGGCACCTCGCGCGGCGCAACCGTGCGCGGTCGACAGGGCGGCGGCGAAGCCGCAGCGTCTGACCATCTGCACGTGCCGCGCTTCGTAGTCGATCCCCGGCACACCGTTCGGATAGGCAAACAGCTCGATGCGCTCGCCGGTGATCTGCTCGAGGTCGCCGCGGCCGCGTTCGATCTCGGAACGCGCCGCCTCGTCGTCGATGCGGCTCAGGATCGGGTGCGTGACGGTGTGCGCGCCGACCGTCATTCCGAGCGCGATCAAGCCGCGTACCTGCGTCGAGGTCATCATCAGGTCATCCGGCAGCGACACCCCGACCGCCTCGGCGATCGCTGCCACTCGAGCAGCACGCCTCGGCGCCGGGTCGCGCTTGATCGCGCCGATGAGCTGCAGCGCCGCCGCACGGCGCGACTCCGCGTCACGGATTTCGTGCACGCCGAGGCCGTGCGCAGATAGGTCGAGCGCGCCGGGCGCGGCAGCACGCACCGCCTCGATCACCGTGTCGTTCCACATCCGGCCGCCGTTGAGTACACCCGAGGTGACGAAGTAGGTCGCGCTCAGGCCCAGACCGCGCAGCAACGGTGCGGCCACCGTCGCGTTGTCGGCATAGCCGTCGTCGAAGGTGATCGCCAGTGCGCGCGCCGGCAGATCGCCGCGCGCCAGGCGCTGCACCGCCTCGATCAAAGGCAGGACGTTGAACCAACGGGCGACCCAGCGCATCTGCCGCTCAAACTGCGCCGCATCGGGAGTCTCGGGAAACAGCGGGTCAGCCCGAGCCACGACCCGATGGAAGATCAGGATCGACAGGCGCGCGCGCTCGCCGGCCGGCGAGATCTGGCCAAGCACGAAGGGAAGCAGGGCGGCGATCACGCGTGCACCTTGGCGCTGCTTGCCGCCGTGCGTCCGGTCGCCGCCTGCGTTAGGCTGCCGAGCGGCGCCGGACGCAGCGTCGGGCTGGTCGCCGCGGCCGATAGCAGGCGAAGGGCCGCGACCAGCGCGGCCAGAAACCAGAACTGCACTTCGGCCATCAGGTAGTCGGTGGCGATCCCGGCCACCAGCACGACCGCCACCGGTCCCAACATGCCGGCCGCCAGCACCGGTAGCGTCGGGTCGGCTGTTCTATTGCGCAGCCTCACGATGCGAAGCGCCGCGGTCAGAACCCAGAGCACGAGCGCGATGAACAGGAGTGCACCGACCACCCCCTGCTCGGCGAGCGCGGTGAAGAAGGTGTTGTGCGACGAGCGGGTTGCCACAGCTTGCCCGTCGATCCTCGCGATACCGAGCCAACTCGGATCGATGTAGTGCGCGCTCAACACCGCCGTGCCCTTGTGTCCGGCGCCGAGCGGATGATCGAGGAACATCTGCCACTGCGCCTCTTTCACCACGAGTCGCGACTCGGCACTGGCGTCCATCTCCTCACTGCGCTCCACGACCAGCACCAATGACAACATGCGATCGATGAAGCGCTGATCGGTGACGCCGACGAAGCCGATGACCGCGATCGCCGCCAGCACCAGCAGCCGCAGGCGGAAGCGGCGCGGATGAAGCGCCGCGAGCACACCGCCACCACCCAGCAGGCCAATGAAGGCGCCGCGGCTTGCGGCCAGCACCAGACCATTCATCGCCAGGGCCAGTCCGGCAAATCCGGCGATCCGCCGCCAGCCGGATTGACAGAGGACGATCGCCGCGCCGGCAACCACGCCGGTGGCGAGGAACATGCCGAGCGTGTTCGCGTCGTCGATGCCGGGGCCACCCACGCCGCGCAGCCGGGAGCCGTCGAAGTCGGTCGACAGAAACGCCAGAAAGCCGAGATAGGCGCAGCCGGCCAGATGCACGAGCAGCAGATCGCGCAGCCGCTCGGGCGAATCCATCAGCTTGTAGACGAAATAGAAAGCGATCAGATACTTGGTGAACTGGACCGAGGCCGCGTAGTGGACGCTCGGATCGAGTGCCCACAGGTTCTGCACCCACATCCACAGGCAGTAGGCGATCAGGATCGCCGCCGGAGCGTTGCCGAACCAGGGCGGGCTGCGCTGCAGCTTGGCCCGGTGGATCAGAATCGCTATCAGAGTCACCACCCCCGCCAGCAGCGCCCAGCGCAGGTCCGGCAGATGCATCGACCACCAGCGCGACGGCGGATGAACGTAGAAGACCGCCAGGTAGGCGTACAGGCCGTAGATCGGGTGGCGTACCAGCGCCAGCGCCAGCAGCGTCAGGAAGGCGCCGGTGAATGCCAGCGAGGTCAACATGCGACCGACTCCCGCGGCGGCTGCGCCGCCGCCTCGACTGCGTGGCTGACGATGTAGCGGAACTTGCCCGAGCGCTCGGCGGCGATCTCGTCCACGCGCTCGATCTCGACCGCCACGCCTGTGCCCAAGCGCGCGCGCAGCCCGGCGCGAATCGTCTGTTCCACGGCCGTCTGATAGCCCGGCCCGGGCACCAATTGCACAGTGCAGCGCTCGCGGCTCCACTGCACGATCTTGAAGCGCTCGATGCCCGGCAGGTCGCGCACGACGTAGATCAGCGCCAGACCGTGCATCACGGTGCCGTCGGCGGCGACGACAAAGTCGGTGGCGCGGCCGTCGATCTCCCGCAGAACCGGCAGTCCGCGACCGCAGGCGCAGGGCGCATCCGACAACACGCCGATGTCACCGGTGCGGTAGCGCAGGAACGGAAAGTCGCCGCTCGCCAGATGGGTGACCACGATCTCGCCGCGTTCGCCGGCCGGCAACGGCCGCCCGTCGGCGTCGACGATTTCGACCACGATGTCCTCGGCGCTCACGTGCATCGACCCGTGCGGGCACTGGTGGGCGATAAAGCCGGCGTCGCGGCCGCCGTAGCCGTTGGCGACCGGGCAGCCAAAGCCGCGCTCGATCGCCGTCTTTTGATGATCGTACAGGCGCTCCGAGGTCACAAACGCAACGCGGATGCCGAGGTCATTGAGCGGCACACCGCGCTTTCCCGCGTGCTCGGCGATCAGCGCCAGCGCCGACGGATAGCCGAACAGCATCGCCGGTCGATAGGCGCGGATGCGATCGACAAAGCGGTCGAGGTTGGTGCTCGACATCTCGAAGGCCGGCAGCAGTTCGGAGCGGATCAGGCGATCGCGCAGCGCGCGCAGCCGGTCCTGCGTGCCGAGTTCCACCGGCGAACCCCACACCACCAGTTCGCGGTCGCCGATGTCCACACCCCACCAGCGCGTGGCGCGCCACTTGGCGGCGACGTCGTGGCTGATGCGCTCCTTGCCCATGCAGAAGATCAGCGGCTCTCCGCTCGAGCCGCCGGTGTTGGAGCGCTTGAGCGCACCGGCGCGACGCGAGCGCAGCCGGTTCCCATGAGCGCGAATCTCGGCTTTGGAAAGCAACGGATACATCGCCAGGTCTTCGATCCGTTCAAGCCGAGCTGGGTCGAGGCCGAGACGGGCGAAGGTGTCGCCGTAGTACGGCACTTGAGCAGCGGCCTGGGCGAGAAACGCACGCAGCCGCTGCAGGCGCAGCACCTCTATCCGCTCGCGCGGCCACCATTGGCTCGCCTCCAGCGCCCGGAGCCGGGCCACGCTATCGTGGCCCTTGAGCCGCTCGTGCAGCGGGAACACTAGCCGCGATACCAGTTCGGTCCAGACGTCGCCTGCGGCACGAAGTGCAGCGCTCATGACAACGACTCCGTAAGTCCAGGTTCGCCTCGCGCGTAAACTTGGTACAGGCGCGCGCGTACGCTGTCCCAGGTGTAGCGGCGCACCGCTGTCAGTCCATTGGCGCGCAGGCGTTGCGCGAGGTCCGGATCGGCTAGCACGCGCTCGGCGGCGGCAGCCAGGGCCGGCGCATCACCGGCGTCTACCAGCAGCGCGCTGTGTTCATGCTCGACGATGAATGGGATACCGCCGGCGCCCGTACTGACCACAGGTACCCCGCTCGCCAGCGCCTCCAGTAGCGCGTTCGGCATGTTGTCGGTGCGCGAGGCATTGAGCATCAAATCTGCGCGTGCGATCAGCGCGCGCACCGCCTCGTGGCTGACGTTGCCGACGAACTCGACCGCGGTGCCGATCTCGAGTTCGGCCGCCAACCGCTCCAGCGTTGCCCGTTGCGGGCCGTCGCCGGCAATCGTCAGTTGCGCCTGCGGCCAGCGTCGGCGCAGCAGAGCAAAGGCGCGCAACACGGTCGCCACGTCGTAGATCGGCTCCAGGTGCCGGGTTACAACCAGCCGAGGCGCCTTCGAGTCCCTCGCTTCGGCGCACGGTGTGAAGCGCGCCAGGTCGATCACGTTGGGCACGATCTCGGCGGCAATGCCGTGCCGAGCAAAGACCTGCTGCAGGAATCCCGAGGGGACAATCAGCACCGCCGCTCGGCGCAGTGTCGGCCGCACCAGAACCGCCGTCCGCTGCAGGAAGGCATCGGCCTCGCCACCGCGGTAGTTAACCACGCACGGTACCCGCCGTAGCCAGGCGACCCACACCGCAGGTGCGGCCACAACATGCCACGACCAGCCCGAGTTGGCCATCACGTGCGCCACGTCGGCGCCCGACATGGCACGCCACAGCGCGTGCAGGTACGGCAGCAGGCGAGCGAGAGCGCGCAACCACGGCACGCGCCGCGCCCACGCCGGCCGGTACGGCGCATTGCTGCGCACGAGCTTGACTTGGTGGCCATCGCCGGCGAGCAGCCGCGCGAGTTGCTCGGTCTGATGGGCCATGCCACCGGCGGGCGGCGGCAGCGGCCCGATCAACGCGATGTGTAGAGTGCGCTTCATGCCGGCTGCGACACACCGGCAGCGCACTGCCCGTGCGCCGAGGGGCGGCGGACGCGAAACGGGGTGCGCACGGCCTTCACCTTCGCAACGTCGCCGACAACGCGCCGGCGCCGCCAGTCGGAGCGAGCAGCCGGCCGTATACGTCGCGGTAGCGCGCCACCGAGTGCACCCAAGTGCGCTCGCCTTCGACCCAGCGCCGGCCTCGCAGCCGCATTGCGTCCCACTCGTGGCGCAGCGACAGCGCGCGCTCGATCGCTCGCGCCAGCGCTTCGGCGCTGCCGGCAGGGAACAGGTAGCCGGTTTCGCCATCGCGGATCAGTTCACGGTGGCCGCCAACGTCCGAAGCCACCAGGATCCGCCCCTGCGCCATGGCCTCCAGCGGCTTGAGCGGAGTGACGAGGTCCGTCAGCCGCATCGGGTGGCGTGGATAGACGAGCAGGTCCAGCAGTTCGTAATAGCGATGCACCTCGGCGTGCGGCACGCGGCCGGTAAAGATGACCTGGCCGGCGACGCCCAGGCGCCGCGCGCGCGCCTTGAGGACTTCCTCCTGCGGGCCGCCGCCCACCAGCAGCAAGCGCAACTGCGGGCGCGCCGGCAGCACGCGCGGCATCGCCTCGAGCAGCAGATCGAGCCCCTCGTAGGCGTAAAAGGAGCCGACGAAGCCGAGCACGGTCGCGCCCTCCAGCCCGAGCGAGCGGCGCAGTTGCTCGTCGGGCTGCGCGCCGAATCGAAAGTTGTGCACCTCGACCGCGTTCGGGATCACCGTGATCTTGCTGCCGGCAACGCCGCGCGACTCAAACTCGCGCCGCAGTCCGTCGCAGATCACGGTCACCGCGTCGGCCCGGCGCAGCGCGTGGGTCTCGAGCGCGCGCGTGACGCGGTAGCGCAGGCTGCCCTCACGCGTGCTGCCGTGATCGACCGCCGCGTCCTCCCAACAGGCTCGCACCTCATAGACAACCGGGATGCCGTGCCGGCGACCGGCGGCGAGCGTCGGCAGCGCGTTGAGCACCGGCGAGTGCGCGTGCAGCAGATCGGGTCGCTCGCGTGCGATCACGTGCTCTAGACGCCGCCGGGTCGTATGCATCTCGTCCAAATACAAGCCCGCCACGGGCAGGCGCGATCGCCACCCCGGCGCGAACGGCGTGCGCAGGAAGCGCAGGCCGTCAGCCTCTTCCTCGTCGGCGGCGCTGCGACCGTGGCGCGGCGTCGTCAACTGGATCGTCTGCCAGCCGAGCGCCCGCTGCTCGCGCAGGATCGCCGCCGTTCGGAAGGAGTAGCCGCTGTGCAGCGGCAGCGAGTGGTCGAGGACGTGCAGGATCCGCATCGAACGCATCCGGTCATCGGCACCGAAGCACCCGTACCAAGTGCGCCGGGGCAGAAACACTCCCTGAGAAGCGCATCGCGTCAAACTTGTCGAACTCCAACATCAATGATCAATCGCAAGGAAGAAAACTCACGCCGCCGGCGCGGCGCACCCGTTGATGCGCACGATGAACGACTGGCCGAGAGGAGCATAGGTGAAGTACGGCAAGAATCTGAACTGCGGCCTTGATACCTGGAACTCGGTCAACGCGCGGGCCTCGCCTTGATCTAAAGCACCCCTGTAGTTGTAGTAATCATCGAAGCATACGATACTGCCGCTCTGCAAAAAGTCGGCGAGAAAGCGCAACACTTCGCGCGTAGATTCGTATAGATCGCAGTCGATGTACGCAATCGCAACCGCGACCTTCTCAGATGCAAGACGTTCGATCAAGGCGCGGTTGAGTGACTGCTCATAGTAACCCTCCACCAACTCGTACTCATCGTCCCGGAATCCGCTTAGCCGAAGTTCGCGCTCAAGGTCCGCACGTGCGAAGGCGAACTGTCCCTGGTGCCAGATGTTGTCGGCGTTCTGTTCATGCTCTGGTAGCCCCGCAAACGAGTCGAACCCTCGCAGCTTGAGCCGACTGAGGCCGTAGCGACGTTTCAGCTTGTGCGCGTACTTAAAAGTTTTCCCCTGCCATAGCCCGAACTCAAAGTAGTCGCCCGACACACCGTTGATCTTCACGAATTCCATCGCTTGCGCGATCATGCCGAACTCGGTCATGCGGTTTTCGGTTCGGCGATCGGCGACCTCGAGGATCCGCAGCAACCCGTCCGACTGCAGGACCCTCTGCAGCCATGCGCGCGCTCTCATTCGCCACCGACTCATCGGAGCCTCCGTGCCACCCGCCTTGCTCGCCGACATGCTTGCGCCCCTTGTCGCCAAGCGACCCTCCCTCAAGATCACGCCGTTCGCTGGCATGCTGCTTGCGCCGGCGATCGCCGAACCTCCTCGTGCAAGCCCCACCATCACCCTGAGGTGTCGCGGCGGCAGTCGCAGCCTTCACCCCGACACCCGCTTGTCCGCCGCACTTAGACCGAAGCGTAGCCTTTGCTTGATCCACTTCTTGACGCCAAGCCTTTGAAGTCGATCGCCCAGCCAACCAGACAGCCGGTTGGTCGCAGTGTGCGAGCGCACGAGCAGGCGGTTCACTGGCGTGTCACGGAGAAAAAACATGTTCGCGCACCGCACGCTGTCGGTCGCGAACAGACGCTTATGATCCGACTGGCCTTCGGTGAAGTCGAATACCCGGAAGCATCGCTCGCCGAAGATGCTTTCAAGCGCGAGCCACTGCAGCACCGTACCCACCGATCTATCCCGATAGTCCGGGTCATAACCGAGGAAAGAGTAGAACAGCGCACCACCCGACGCAGGACAGTACAAGTACGACACCGGCCGTTCTCCGTCGAACAGCACGTACCCACGCACCTGATCGGCGTCGGCCAGCGCGCGCAACTGCGCGCGGAAGCTCTCGTCGTCCGGTAGCCCTGCGTCAAGCAACCGCTCCTGGTAGGAGCGCGCTGACACCTTCCTCGCATGCGCGTGAAACTCGATCATCTCGTTGGCTGTGCGGTAGACGCGCCAGACTGTCCGACCACCACAGTGTTCAGCGAAGCGCCGCACCTTCCGGGCGATCGTCGATCGGGTCTTGGCAGAGAACTTGCGCGCGTAGTCGTCGAAAGATTGTCCAAGGTCGATGTAGTACCGCTGGTACTGCGCGGCCACGTAGCGGAGCATCCCACAATCGATCCGCACCACAGGCTGGTCAGCGGAGATCGGCAGTGAACGAATCAACCATCCATCCGCGTCGATCGGCAGTGGATCAGCCGGTGGCTTCGGATCCGAGGTCGGCTGACCGTCGGACAGACTCGCCTCGCGCACACACAAGTCGAGGCTTACGGCGAAGAGTACTTTGTCGCCTAGTGCGAACCTCAACGGCACGCGCCGCCTTTGCCATCCGGATGTCATTAGCGTCCCCTACGCATCGCCTGCTCGCCCATTCGCAGCACTGTCTTCCACAGGGGTGAGGAGAGGGGTTCGGGCTGCCGCTCGACGGTCCTCGGCGCAAGACCATTGAAGCCGGCGGTACGGAAGCTATCCCGATGACGGTCCAGAAATCGACACAACCAGTCGAAGCGCGCGACGACGATCTCGTCCGCTTGCTTCTTGGTGGGATTCAGGAGCTCGAAATTGTGTGACAGCATCATGAACGCCGATCGCCCTAGCTCAGCGGCCTGCCACAGGAGTCCCTCGAGTTCACGACGTGAACAAGCACCGAGCTGTACATGTCGAAGTCCGCGCCCATCCCAGAACACCGTCAACGGGTACTCAACGATGGCACCGACACGCTGCGGCTCAACAAGCACCGCCCCGTTAGCCACGCCGCTTTCAGGTCCATACATGGTCGCGTTGTAGCTGCTGTCGAAGCGAAAGCCATCACTTGCCAGTATCGCCAGCGTCGCGGCGTTGAAGCCGAAGCTGCCGGCACGGAATGCGCACGGAGTCGCGGCGCCCGCGCCTTCGAGCAGGTCGCGACCAGCCCGGATTAGGCTGGCTTGCTCTTCGGCCGTGCAGTCCCGCAGGAACTGCCGCTTGCGTACGATGCTCGCCACCAAAGGTGGGGAAACCTCGTCCGCCCACTCAGAATGCAGGTGCATTTGGACTTCGTGACCATGCTCCTTCACCAGCCCGACGATTTCTGCGAGCGGTGTGAGGCCAAACCGAGCAGCGAACAGCGGTTCGACGAAGAACACGCCGATCAGCCCATGCTCACGCAGGCGCTTCAGTTGGTACCGCAGTCCGAATTCGCCGCGGGGTGTCGCACCGTAGATATAGCGCCGGAAGGCGTCGGGAAACTTGCGATCAAGATCCTCCCATCCGTCGCACCAGACTTCCACATCGACCGAATAGAAGACGTTCAGCACGCGAAGCTCCTTGCACCGTCGCTAGCCATCGAATGACTGAGTGGCGAAGTAACTCTACTTGATCCGCTTGAACCTGATCTCCCGAAGACCCCGGGCCGGTCGGAATCCAGTCGAACTCCCATTTCAGCTCTTGATAACTTCGAGGAAATCGACGGCAAACGTATCGCGGGTGACAGCCATCGACACCTCCGCGCGATCCAGATCAAAGCCCAGCTTGCGAAGCACGCTCTGAGCCGGCCCGTTTCGATCCGTCTTTATGAAGTTCACGACGATGCGGCTCACAGGATCCGGACCACGGTTGCACAGGAAGTGAAACAAGGCCGATTCGATCAGCTTCCCCTGTACCCTGCAGGAGAGCATGAAGTCCTCGACCCTGATCTCCTCGGCCGCCCGTCGCACGACGCAGAAGCCGATCGTCCCGTAGCTTCCAAACTTGTCTTCACAGGCTAGTACGAAGCGGTCGATGGCCTCATCGGCAAGCATGGCCGCTACCTCTTCACGGGAGTACTTCCTGCCCGAGAAATTCAACTGGTTGGTCCGTTGGACTAGTTCGGAGACTCTTTCCCGGTCGGCAGGCTGATCGGGCCGAATCGTCAGCCGAATGCGGCATGACCGGAGGAACTCCGTGTAGTCTCCGCTGAAGGAGTTCTCCACTTCAGCGCGGACGATGGCCTCCTGGTACATTTTGCGTCGGACGCGCGCCTCCGAAGAGGTACTCCCCTGCAGGCGCGGGTGACGCAGCAGTTCCGGCAGCTTGTCAACACTCAGGCACTCGACGTCAGGCAGCGCATGCGCCACCTCGCTCAACTCGAACGGGTTGTCGTCGACGAACACGAAGGTATCGAGGCCGATGTCCAGGTCCTTCGCTATCTGCTTAATGTTCTCTGACTTCGGAGCCCAGTTGATCTTGGCGTACAGAAAGAACTCATCAACACCCAGCGCTCTGAGCTTGGCCGATGCATGCTCACTCGAATTCTTGCTTGCGACTGATAGAAGTATGCCGCGCTGATCCAGAGTCCTGATCAGACCGGGGACAAACGGTTTGAGAACGACGCCCTCGGACTCCAGCAGAACCCCGTCCCAGAGAGTGTTGTCGAGGTCAAAGACAACGCACTTGGCCTCCTTCGCCCTCTTTGCGCTCTCCGCTGGACTTGCGGCCGAGGCCGGCCTGAGCGAATCGAGCATGACTGTCCGATCGCCCGGCGAGAGCTTGACGAAGTCCAGTGCCCGAAAGACGACCCTTGTTCCTTCCGCTGTTTCCGGCGCGATGCTGACGTTGAACGCCAGCCCGCATTCGATCACGTCCCTGAAATCGGACAATGGGATCAGCACCCTAAACTCGCCCGCTTGCATCTCGATCCTGCGTGCGAAGGGTCTCGGTACCTCATCCGGGTTCAGATTGCGCGGCAGCCGAGATCGATCGACCGTCATGCTAAGAATCAGGTGCACAGCGACGGCGGATGGGTTGTAGGCCTCAAACAGGAAGCCGTCCGGACGCTCGGTCAGCCGCCGCCGATGCAGCGCCGTGTTCAACCGCTCGAGCAGCGCGAACCCTGCGTAGTTCCAGCGTGCGTCGCCCGACAGACGGCCAGCAAGTCTGCCAAAGGCATCCGCAGCACGGCAGAAGCGGAGCGCCCACCTCTCCAGCCCGGCGGTTCTTGAGTCGGCGAACAGATATGCATTGCCCCTGGCCTCAAGCTTGCCCCACTTGCGAAACACGATCTCGGCACCCGGTCCACGACCGCCAGATATGGCAGGGTTCGGAGCCGCACCAAACTCGAAGCGCCGGCAGCGAGAGTCCTGCCGCGGCAGATAAAGGTCGCAGGTCTTGTAGCAGTCTGGTGCCGCGCACTCGATGCAATGCTCGCCCCACAGCAGCAAGGCCGACCTTTCGGCCTTGACTGGCACCCGAACCGGGCGCGCCGGGGCGGTGGCACTTTCTGAGAAGCGCTTCGCGTCGAACTTGTCGAACTCGAACATCACTGATCAATCACGCGGAAGAGAACTCAGGCCGCCGGCGCAGCGAACCCGTTGATGCGCACGATGTACAGGTGAGTAGCCGCTGTGCAGCGGCAGCAAGTGATCGAGGACGTGCAAGATGCGCATCGCCCTCACCCCGCCACCGGCGCCGGGCGCAGATTCGTCGCCGCACCGGCCGGCGCCTCCGCATGCACGTTGCGCAGGAACGCCTCCAGCATCAGCAGCGTCCACAGCGGGCTGCTGAAGTCGTGCCGGCCCGACTGGTGGCCCTCAAGCAGGTTCTCGATCGTGCGCCGCTCGAACATCCCGGTCGGCGCCAGTGCGCCGTCGAGCAGCGCCGAGCGCACGCGCGATCGCAGCGGCCCGCGCAGCCAGCGCGCCAGCGGCACCGCGAAGCCCATCTTCGGCCGGTACATGATCTGTCGCGGCAGGTGCGGCTCCATCGCCTTCTTCAGCAGCCACTTGCCTTCGCCGCCGCGGATCTTGAGGTTCGCCGGCAGCGTCGCCAGCCACTCGACCAGCGGATGGTCCATCAGCGGCTCGCGCACCTCGAGCGAGTGCGCCATGCTGGCGCGGTCGACCTTGGTGTTGATGTCGCCGACCAGATAGGTCTTCAGGTCCAGGTACTGGATCAGCGCCAGCGGATCGTCGCTGTGCACGTGTTCGGCGTGGCGGTGGAACACCTCGGCCGCCCGGTAGCCGGCGAGCTGGCGCTTGAACGCCGGCGAGTACAGGCGCGCGCGCAGGTCGTCGCGGATGATCGACATGCTGTGGAAGTAGGCCTCGACCGACGTGCGCGCCAGCGCCTGGAAGGTGGACTTGGCGCGCAACACGCGCGGCGCCCAGTCGGCCTTCGGATAGGCGCGGCCGAGCAGACCGAAGATCGGCCGGCGCAGCGCCAGCGGCAGCAGCGCGCGCGCGCGCTCCTCGCCCAGGTGCAGCCGGTAGCGCCGGTAGCCGCCGAAGCTCTCGTCGCCGCCGTCGCCCGACAGCGCCACCGTTACGTGCCGGCGCGCGAGCTGGCAGACGCGATAGGTGGGGATCGCCGAGCTGTCGGCGTAGGGCTCGTCGTAGGTGCGCGCCAGGGTGTCGATCAGGTCGAAGTCTTCGCTTTCCACCCGGTCGACGAAGTGGCGCGTCCGGTAGCGGTCGGCGACCTGCTGCGCGAAGCGGCTCTCGTCGAAGGCGCGCTCGGCAAACGAGATCGAGCAGGTGTTGACCGGCGCTTCCGACTCGGCGGCCATCATCGCCACCACCGCGCTGGAGTCGACGCCGCCCGACAGGAAGGCGCCGAGCGGCACTTCCGAGATCATGCGCAGCCGCACGGCCTCGCGCAGCCGCTCGACCAGTTCGGCCTGTGCGTCGGCCTCGCTCAGGCGTGCGGCGCCGGTGAAATGGACGTCCCAGTACGTCACCGGCGCCGGCACCGGCCGGCCGCGGCGAACGGTGAGCCGGTGGCCGGGGGCGAGCTTGTGCACCGAGGTGTAGATCGTTCGCGGCTCGGGCACGTAGCCGAGCGCCAGATACTCGTCGACCCCCTGCGGGTCGATCGTGCGCGCGGCGCCGCCGTGCGCCAGAACCGACTTCAGCTCCGAGCCGAACACGAGCCAGCCGTCGGGCAGGAGCGCGTAGTACAGCGGCTTGACGCCGAGCCGGTCGCGCGCCAAGAACACCGTCTGCCGGTTGCGGTCCCAGAGCACGAAGGCGAACATGCCGCGCAAGCGATCGACGCACTTCTCGCCCCACTGCTCCCAGGCGTGGACGATGACCTCGGTGTCGCTGCGCGTGCGGAACACGTGGCCGTGCGCCTGCAGCTCCGGGATCAGCGTCTGGAAGTTGTAGATCTCGCCGTTAAAGACGACGCCGACCGTGTCGTCCTCATTGAACAGCGGCTGCTGGCCGCCGGCGAGGTCGATGATCGAAAGCCGCCGGTGACCCAGACCCACACCCGGCTCGAGGTACAGATCGCCTTCATCCGGACCGCGGTGGTGCTGCGACTCGTTCATCCGCGCCAGCCGCACCCGGTCCACCGGGCGCTCGCCGCGCAGGTCGATCAATCCGGTGATGCCGCACATCGCGCTCTCCTTAGGCCTGGCGCAGGCGCGCCGCCGGTGCGGCGCGCCGCGCCAGCAGCCGCTCGTACAGCGCGCCGTAGGCGGCCACCATCGCCTCGAGGCTGAAATGCCTTTCAACCCGCTCGCGCGCCGCGCGCCCCATTCCGCGCGCGCGCTGCGGGTCGGCGAGCATCGACAAGATCTGCTCGGCGAGCGCGGACTCGTCGCCGGCCGCAATCAGGGCGCCGGTGGCCGGCGCCTCGACCAGTTCGTCGTTGCCGCCGACGCGGGTGGCGATCACCGGCAGCGCGCAGGCCATCGCCTCCAGGATCGTGTTCGAGATGCCCTCGGCGAGCGACGGCAGCACGAACAGATCGAGCGCGCGCAGCCAGTCGGCCACCTGCGCCTGCTCGCCGGCGAGCCAGGCGATGTCAGTCAGACCGGCGGCGCTGATCGCTGCCTGCAGGTCGGCGCGCAGCGGTCCGTCGCCGACGATCACCAGCCGCAGGCGCTTGCGCGCATCCGGCGCCTGCGCCAGCGCGCGCGCGGCGGCGCGCACCAGCAGCGCCTGATCCTTGACCGCGTGCAGCCGGCCCACGGTGCCGACGACGAACGCGCCCTCGATGGCGAATGGTGCTGCCGCCAGCACGCCGCGCTCGGGCGCGCCGCCGGCGGCGGGACGGAAGCGCTGCGTGTCGACGCCGTTGCAGATGCGGCTGATTCGGCTCGCCGGCACGCCGCAACCGGCGAGGTAGCGCGCGATCTGCGCCGACAGCGCCACGTGGTGATGGACGAACGGCCGGTACAGCCGGCGCACCAGCCGGTAGCGGCGGCTTCGGCCGTCGGGGTCATGCACGTCCCAGCCGTGCTCGCCGTGCACGCGCACCGGCACGCCGGCCAGCGCCGCCGGCACCTGCGCTTCGAGCGCCGCCAGATTGCGTGTGTGGACAATCGCCGGCCGCAGCTCGCGCAACAGCCGCACCAGCCGCGGCATCTCGCGCCACAGATGGCCGGGCGCCTTGTGCAGTTCGAGGCAGCCGGCGTCGGCTCGCGCGATCCGCGAGCGCATCGATGCCTCGGCCTCGGTGAGCGCGATCACCACGTGACGCCAGCGTTCGCCGGGCAGCCGGTTGATCAGGTTGACGACGCCGTTTTCCAGCCCGCCCACGGCGAAGCGGTAGACGACATGCGCGACCAGCGGCCGACCATCGGTGATCTTCATCGCGCCGCCGTCTCCTGCAACGCGCGCGCAAGCGACGGTCCCATCTGCGCCAGGAACTCGCGCAGCGCCGCCTGCGACTGCTGCGGCTGGTCCGGATCGTGCGCCACCGCCAGCGCCACCCAGGCCGACGAGTCCGAGCGCGCGAGCAGCCGGTCGAACGCCAGCTCGACCTTGGCCTGCACGTCGCTCGCGCTCCAGCGCTCGCCCAGCCAGTAGGACTGCCAGACCGCGAACTGGCGGCCATCGGCGCCGCGCACGATCGCCGTGCGCCAGACGACCGGCGTCGCACCGAGCGCCGCCTCCGTGCGGCCGCGCGCCAGCAGCCGCCAGGGACCGTCCTCGCTCGCGACCAAGTTGCGCGACGAAACGAGTTCCGAGGCCTGCGTCTGCGCGCGGAAGTAACCGACGTGTAGCGCAACTCGGTTCGGCCCGCGCGCGAAGTGCTGCTGCACGAGCGCGCGCGGCGCCTGCAGTTCGGGCCGCCAGCCATCGTCGGCCGCGGCCTCGCTCCAGCCGGCCGCAGGCTGCACCTGCGCCGCCACCACCGGCCGCGGATCGGCCTGCGCCAGCAGCGCCAGCGCCAGCAGCGGCCATACCGCCAGCAGCCCGGCCAGCGCAAGCCAGGCGGGCGCGAGCGATGCCGGCCGCGGAAAGCCCGCTGCCGAGGAGCGCGCGTGCGTTGCCGCCGGCGCGCCGTCCTCGCGCCAGCGCGCGCCGACCGCGAACATCGCCAGGATCACGATGCCGAAGAAGATCCAGCCGTAGATCAGGTGGTCGACGCCGGCGGCGATGCGGTTGTCTGACAGGTGGCCAAGCATCACGATCAGGTAGGCGCGCAACCAGTTGGCGACGATCGGCACCAGAAGTGACGCCGCGATGAACAGCGCCCGCCGCCGCGGCGAGCGGAACATGAGCCACGCGTACAGCGTGCCGGCCATCGCCGAGGCAAGCAGGTAGCGTACGCCGCTGCAGGCCTCGACCACCGACCAGCGGCCGCTCGGGATCGCGAACTCGTTGCCCTCGCGGTAGACCGGCACGCCGCTGAGTTTGAGCGCCGCGACCGTGAAGTCGGCGGTCCAGTCGATCAGGGTCGGCACGAAGATCTCGCCGAACGGCACCGCGAACAGCAGGAAGGCGAGCGGAAACGCTAGCACGCGCGCCCAGGCGGCACCGGTGGCCGCGATCACCGCGCCGGCGGCAAGCGCCACCAGCGCGAACTGTGCCGCGCTTTGCGCGCCGGCGAGTTCGGCCGCGAGCCACAGCGCGCCCGCACCGGCCACCAGCAGCGCGCCCGGCCACCAGGGAGCAAGCGGCAGCGCCGCCAGTTGCTCGCGCCGCTGCCAAATGAACCACAGGCTCGCCGGCAGCACCAGCCAGCCGTGGGCGAAGGTCTGCGAGCGCGTCCAGATCTGCGCCATCGACAGCGCGGTCGGCAGGTAGACGAGGATCGCCGCCGCCAGCAGCGCAGTCACCAGCGCGAAGGCCGCGAGCGGTCGTTGCGCGGTCGGGCTGGGCAGCGCCAACACGGGCGGCGCCTCGCTGCTCATGGACCGCGCCTCCGCGCAGCGCGCTGCGGATTGAGCGCGAAGGACGCGCCGTGCGCGTTCATGTTCATCCCAGCCCGCGCACAACCCAGGGCCCGAGCGCGTTGACCAGCGGCCGCGGCAGCCGCTGCCAGGCGGCGATCAGCGCCCGGTACTTCGGATTGGACGGGTTCGCCTGCGGCACCTCGGAGCGCTTGAACAGACAGAACTCGTAGGCGAGCGGCGCCGGCGCAAAACCCCAGTTCTTCTTGAAGTCGAACGAGCCGGTGCCCTGCTTGGAGCGGCCGAAGTCGAACACGCGCAGGCCGCGCGCGCAGGCCCGCCGCATCAGCGCCCAGTACTTGAAGTCGTTGGCGGCCAGTTCGCGCGCTTCGATGCGGTCGCCGGCGTAGTACGGCAGCACCTCGTCGCGCCAGTAGAAGCTCAGCACGGCCGAGACCGGCCGGCCCTGCGGGTCGAGCACGATCAGCGGCTCGCAGTCGTCGCCGAAGGTGGCGCGCAGCGCCTCGAAGTAGCGGCGCCCGTGCGGCGGCGTGCCGTGCCGGTGCTGGTTGTCGGCGTAGAGCGCAAAGAAACGCTCGACACCGCGGTCGATCTCAGCCGCCAGGCCGCGCTGGATGCCCTTGCGCACCATCGCCCGCTGCTTGCGCGGGACCGCAAGCAGGTTCGCTTCCTCGTCGGCCAGGATCTCGCGGCGGAAGGTCACGTACAGGTCCTGGCGCGGCCACTCGGGCTCATGCGTGCGGCGATGGCGCAACTCCAGATGGTCGACGCCCAGATCGCGCGCGAGATCGACGGCGGCGCCGTGCAGCGCGCGGCGCGCGGCCTCGTCGTCGGCGGCGGCGCCGCCGTAGACGGCAAACGGCAGCGACACGAGCGAGTGACCGAACAGGCGGCTGCGGACCTGCGCCAGCGGCAGCACGCCGCAGATGCGGCCGGCGCGCTCGGCGATCAGGTAGTGCGCGCGGTGCCGCAGCACTTCTTCCAGGATCGAGCGCCAGCCGATCCGGTGGAAGAAGGTCGCTTCCGGGCAGGCGCGCGCGTACGCCTCCCAGGCGCCGGCATCGGTGTGGCCGAAGGGTCGGACGCTGACCGCGGCCGCGGCCAGACCGGGAAGATCGTCGGGCTTCACGCAGGGACCGGTTCGAAGGATGCGGAGTTCGCGCCTGCGGCCGGTGCCTGCAGCGCGCCGGCGAAGACGGCGTCGACTCGGCCCCAGCGGAACTCGCGCAGCAGGCGCGTCAGGCGCGCTTCGGTGCGGTGCAGGTTGACGTAGTGCCGGAAGCGCGTCTTGCGGCTGGCTCCCGGCACGCGCGGCTGCTCGGGGTCGATCTCCCACGGGTGAAAGTAGAAGATCGCCGGTTCGCGATCGATGCGGTTGACGCGCCCGATCATCCACGCCGACAGCCGGTACGGGAAGAAGCGGAAGTAGCCGCCGCCGCCGGTGGGAACGTTGTTGCCGAACAGTCGCGTGGTGGTGACCGGCAGCTCCACCAGCTCGGGCCGCGGCCGAAACGCGAAGCGCGGCGCCTCCGGCATGCCGTAGTGATCGTGTCGCACCGGATAGACGCTCGAGCTGTAGCGGTAGCCTGCTTCGACCAGCACGTCGAAGGCCCAGGGATTGGTGCGGCCAATCGAGAAGCTTGGCGCGCGGTAGCCGCGCACCGGCACGCCGCCGATGTCTTCGAGCAGCGCCCGGGCGCGCGACACGTCCTCGGCCAGTTCGGCGCGCGTCATCTCGCTCGCACGCCGGTGGCCGTAGCCGTGGCTTGCGAGTTCGTGGCCGCCGGCGACGATCTCGCGCACCAGCCGCGGATAGCGCTCGGCGATCCAGCCGAGGGTGAAGAAGGTGGCGCGCGCGCCGTGGTGTGCGAACAGCTCCAGCAGGCGGCCGACGTTGCGCTCGATCCGACACGGCTGCGCGTCCCAGCGCGCGCGGTCGATGTGCGGCGCGAAGGCCGAAACCTGGAAGTAGTCCTCGACGTCGCAGGTCAGTGCGTTGGCGAACGGCGCCGACCTCTCGCTCCCAGCGCTCCCCGAACCTGTTGCGATAAGCGACCTCATGCCAGTGCCTCCGTCAACTGCGGGCGCGTCGCCACGGGCGCTGGCGCTTCCAGAAGGTCGGTCAGCGCGGTGAGATTGGCATCCCAAGCGTGTTGCCGCAACACACACGCACGCGCGCGCATGCCCAGCGCGTCGCCAGCACGCACATCGAGCAGCGTCTTGACCTTCGCGACGAACTCAGCAGCGGTCCCCGCCACGGCGAAGTCTTCGCCCGCGACCCCCGAAACGCCGACCGCAGCAGCGGCGGCGACGACCACCGGCCGCTGCATTGCCATCGCCTCCAGCACCTTGTTCTGCACGCCGCGCGCGATGCGCAGTGGCGCCACCACGACCCGCGCGTGCTGCAAGTACGGTCGTACGTCCGGCACCTTGCCGGTGACGACAACGTGTCGATCCCGCGTCAGCGCGCGCACCGCGGGCGCCGGATTCATGCCGACGATGTAAAAGCGCAGGCGAGTCTGCTCGGTCAGTAACGCGGGCAAGACTTCCCGCGCGAACCAGTCGACGGCATCGATGTTGGGCCGATAGTCCATGACGCCGGTGAACACGATCGCCACTTCGTCGCAGGCAAAGGGCGACGCACGCTCGGGCAACGGCGCAAAGTAGTCCGTGTCAACGCCATTGCGCACGACACACACCTTGGAAGCGCACTCTGGCGCCAAGCGCGCAAACAGGGCGGCTTCGGCATCCGTGACCAGAGAGCACGCCGCCGCCCTACGCGCGGCCGCACGTTCGAACGCAAGAAGTGTTCGTGCCTCGCGCCGATACACCGCCGACAGCGGCCAGCGCACCGCATTCGCATAGTCGGACCACTTCGCCGAATCGACATCGGCAAAGTGCAGCACGGTATGCAGACCCGCCAGATGCTGCACGTACTGCGCCATGGCCGACGAATAGACGACCGCCCGAGCGATGCCGTGCGTGCGAACGATCCGCTCCACCCAGCGCGTCATAGCCCGGCTGCGGTAGTACGACAGGGTCAGCGCCTCCCCCCGCACGAACCCGGTCGTCGCGCCGATGGTGGCCAACCTGGGACGCAGCCGTGGCGCGTGAAGCGCGGCGCAATAGCGCGTCAGCGCCGAACGATGCGGGTCGTCCTCGGCGGCATCGACAAAGGTGCCTAGGTAGACGTCGTAGCGCGCCGCCAGATGGCGCAACAAGTGAAACGTCGTGATCTTGTCGCCCTTGTTGGGCGGATAGGGAAGCCGATGCGTGAGATACAAGAGCGGCGGCCGCATGGTCTCACCTAGGCGCCAGTCAGCTCGTCGCTGGTTTTAGAGGAAGTGCCCGGTTCGCCGACGACGGAGTCACCGACGCGTACGCCCAGCGCTCTCGCGATGCGAGCCACGTTGGCGACGGCGGCCTGCAGCATCACGTACTCGCCGCCACTGACATGGCATCCGTGGTCACGCCGAAACGGCACCGCACGACCTCGAGCAGCCGCTCCGCGGTAATGGTCGAGTTGTCCGCGTCGCGACGGTAGGAGCAGTAGTCTGGAGCGGTAGAGATCACCTTCGCGACTCGCCCGAAGTCGTCGATCTCGGCGGCCGAAGTGGGAGCGAAGAACGCGATCGTCGGCACCGCCTGCGCGATGGCTAAGTGCATGGCAAGGCTGTCGCTTGTGATCATCAGTTGCAGCCGGCTAATCACTGCCGCCAGACGCAGTACCGAGTCGTCGGTCGCAGCGACCATCACATCGGACGGGAACTGCTGCGCCAAGCTGAGGTTGCGCTCATAGTCGGCGCCGGCACCGAGAAGCACGACCTTTACAGCACGGCCGCGACCGTGACGCAGGACGCCATCGATCAGGCGCGGGATCTCGACCGCCGGCAACTCCTTCGACGGCCAACGCCCTCCCGCGAACGCATTGATGCCGACGTACCAGGGACCTTCCGGCATCCAGCGCTGGGCCCACGTCTCAAGGCGGCGGCTGCCGAAGAACAAGGGCAAAACGCAATCCACGGCGAAGACCTGAGCAAAGATGTCGGCGTGGCCGCGCTCATTTGCCTTCTTTAACTCATCCGCGCGCCGCTTGCCGAAGCGCGACAGCAGGCCCATGTCGAACCACGCGGCCGAGTCATCGCTGTATGCGATCGTCCCGTCGACATCGCGGTACGCGCCGACCACCTCAGCGGCGTCGAGGCGCGCGACCGTGTCGATCGCGTCGGCTTCGTCATCCAGCGAAAACACGCGCGCAAAGCGACCCGCTCGCGCTTCCTCAAGCGAGGTCCAGATGTCGTCGATGCAGGGGTTGAAGCGCAGCAGCGGAACGCAAGCAGACGCGGTTAGCCAGGACAAGCGCAAGCTGTCGCCATGCTTGCGTCGTAGCGCGTGTGCGAGGTAGCTCGTGCGAACGACGTCGCCCAGTGCGCCGTGCTTGACGATCAAGAAATGCCGATCGTTGCCGCAACGCGCGTTCATGCCGCCTCCACGGCTCGCCGGTGCAGCCAGCGCGCCAGATCGGCGGCGATGCGCGGCGCCGTATGCCCGTCCCACAGTTCGGGCAAGCGGCCGCGCTTGCCGCCGCCGGCGAGGATCTCGCCGACCAGCGCCCGCACCCGCGCGCGGTCGCGCCCGACCAGCGTATTGGTGCCCTGCTCGACCGTGATCGGCCGCTCGGTGTTCTGGCGCAGCGTCAGGCAGGGCACGCCAAGCGCGGTGGTCTCTTCCTGCACGCCGCCGGAGTCGGTCAGCACCAGTTTCGCGGCGCGCATGAGCCCGATCATCTGCAGGTAGCCCTGAGGACCGATCAGGCCGATGCGTGCGCCTTCCAGGCGCGCGCGCAGTCCGAAGCGATCGAGGTTGGCGCTCGTGCGCGGATGGATCGGCCACACCAGCGGCAGCTGCGCCGCAGTGTCGCGCAGGATGTCAATCACTTCGGCCAGCGCCTGCGGCGCATCGACGTTCGATGGCCGGTGCAGCGTGACCACGCCGAAGTCGGCCGCCGCCAGCGCCGCGTCCGCGCCCTCGGCGCGCAGAGCATCGGCCGGCGCAATGGCCTTCGGCAGCGCCACCTGCAGCGAGTCGATCATCAGGTTGCCGACAAAGCGCACCTGCTCGCCGGCGATGCCCTCGCGCGCCAGGTTCTCGTGCGCACTGCGCTCGGTCGTGTACAGCAGAGACGAGATCGCGTCGGTCAGCACGCGGTTGATTTCTTCCGGCATCGCGCGGTCGTAGCTGCGCAGGCCGGCCTCGACGTGCACCACCGGCACGCCCTTCTTGACCGCCACCAGGCCGACGGCGATCGTCGAGTTCACGTCGCCCACCACCAGCACGCACGAGGGCGCGGTGCGGTCGATCACCGGCTCGATGCGCTTCATCACCTCGGCCGTCTGCACCGCGTGCGAGCCCGAACCGACCTCAAGGTTCAGGTCCGGCGGCGGCAGTCCGAGGTCGGCGAATAGTTGATCGTTGAGCGCCGGGTCGTAGTGCTGGCCGGTGTGCACGAGGATCGCCGGCGGCAAGCCGGGCTGCGCGGCGAAGGCGCGCAGCAGCGGCGCCATTTTCATGTAGTTCGGGCGCGCGCCGACGATGCACAGCAGCGGTCGACTGGCCGGCGGCAGCGAATCCATCGTCAGCCGCCCCGTCCCTGCCGGTTCGCGCGGCCACGCCGCTCGGGCGGTGTCGCGGACTGCGCGCGCAGCAGTTCGAGCATCGTGTTGACGGCCTTCTCGATCCGGTCGAGCCGGGCCGTGATTGCCGAGGCGGCGAAGGGGCGGATCACGTTGTCGTGCCGCACGCCGTCGACTGCACCCGGCCGCGCGCCAAGGGGCTCACTCTCCTCGACCGCGCGCAGAGGCGCTCCGCCCAGTTCGTCGCGCAGCTCGGCGCCGACCTGCTCGACGTCGGCGGCGGTCAGTTCATGCTTCTCGCCGAGGAAGGCCGACAGCAGCAGCCGGTTGCAGAGCTGATTGATACGACGCGGCACGCCACCCGTCTCGGCATGGATCGCGGCGAAGGTGCGATCTTCGAAGGCTGGATCGCCCTGCCAGCCGACATGGCGCAGCCGATGTTCGATGTAGCCGCGGGTCTCGATTGCGTCCATCGGTCCGAGGTGATAGCTGGCGATGATCCGCTGGCGCAACTGCTGCAGGTCGGGCGCGCGCAGGATCGAACGCAGCTCCGGCTGGCCGACGAGGAAACTCTGAAGCAGTGCGTGCTCGCCGAGCTGGAAGTTCGACAGCATGCGCAGCTCTTCCATCGCCCGCGGCGCCAGGTTCTGCGCTTCGTCGACCACCAGCAACGCGCGCTTGCCCTGCGCCGCCACGCTCGCCAGGAACGCCTCGAGCGTGGCCAGCAGTTGCGCCTTGTCCAGGCCCTTGACCTTCAGGCCGAAGGCGACCGCAACCGATCGCACCAGATCGTCGGCCTCGAGCTGCGTACTGACGAGCTGCGCCGCGACCACGCGTTGCGCGTCGAGTTCCTCCATCAGCGCGCGCAGCACCGTGGTCTTGCCGGCGCCGATCTCGCCGGTGATGACGATGAAGCCCTCGCCCTGATAGACGCCGTACTTGAGAAACGAGTACGCGCTGCTGTGACCCTTGCTGCCGTAATAGAAGGTCGGGTCCGGATTGAGCTGGAACGGCTTGCCGCTCAGGCGGTAGAAGTTCTCGTACATGGGCGGCTCACCTAGAAGCGGTGGCTGAGGCCGGCGTACACGGCGGTCTCGCGCGCGTCGACGATCAGGCTCGAGTCGAAGCTGCGGTAGCGCGCACCGACAAAGCCCGTGCTGCGCGGCGCCAGCGCCCGGTCCAGTTGCAGGCCATAGTTGACTTGGCGCGACTCCGGGGTCGGCGCCGGCGGGTTGGCCGCAATCGGGCCGATCGCATCCCGGGTTCGGATCCAGGAGGCGCTCGCCGCCAGGGAACTGAGGCTGGTCAGGCGCCGCGACAGCGTGATCGAAGCCCCACGCTGGCGCAGGTCGAGTTGTTGGCCAGCGGCGACACTGAACAAGTCACCGGCCGGCGTCGTATCGCGTTGATCGAAGCCCGACACGACGAGCGTACTGCGCACGCCGATCAGTCCGATCGTCGCGCTGCGCGAGTTGCGCACCACGACCCGCTCCGAGAAGACGTTGATCGGACCGGGCAGAGCGCGCGGCAGTCCACGCGTCGCGATGAACTCCTCGACCGCACGCGCGCGCTCGACCGGATCGGCGATGCGCGTCTGCAGCGCCGCATCGAGCAGCCCGGCCAGGTCGGCGGTGGCGGGCAACGCCAGCGCGGCGTCGTCGAACGTGGTCAGGTCGCGCGTAGCGCGGAAGTCCCAGGCGACGAACGGCGAGCGGTGATTGAAGGCGAAGCTCCAGGCGTCGCCGAACGAGCGATCCTCCCAGTAGCCTTCCAGGCGCGTTCGCGGTGAAGCCAGCCAACGCAGCTCCGCGCCGGCGAACGACTCCGATGCGTCGGTCAAGAACAGATCGCTGCGTTCGTAGCCGGCACGCGCCCCGAGCTGCAGCCGGCCGCCGAACTCGTAGACAATTCGTAGCCGGGCGATCTCGTACCAGTCGCGCGCTCCGGTAGCGATCTCGATTCGATCGTCAAAGCGTCGCTCGCCTTCCAACGCCCAGCCGAGCGGACGTGGCTCTCGCGACAAGCTCAACGAGTGGCGCGCCGCGTGTTCGGTGCGCGCCTGCACCGCGCCGCCGCGCACGTCGGTCCAGGCGAGATCCGAGCGCAGCCGCAGGCGCAGGTCGTTCGGGAAGGTCCGGTCGATGTACGGCGCCACTCGCGCGCTCACCTCCGTGAGGCGATTGAAGCCGGACGGCTCCTCCAGCCTCGGCGCCAGCGGATCGATCACCGAACGCCGCGCGGCCAGCGCCGCATCGACGAACAACCAGCCTTCGACCGCCTCGACCGTCGCCGACAGGTTGCCGACCGGATCGAAGCGATCGCGCTGCGTGTCGCTCAGGTAGCTGACCGAGGCAAGCTCGGCCGATCCAGACAGCCGCAGGCGGCGACCGACGCCGTTTACAGCGATCGTCGGCGCGACGACCACGATCGTGTCGCTCTCGCGCCTGTCGCCGGCCTCGAAGTTCGCGTTGTTGCTGGCCGTCACTTGGCCGACGATGCCAGGCTCGACCACCCATGAGGCCCCGTGCGCGAGCGGCGCGGTGGCGAGCGCCAGCACCAGCGCGCGCGCGACCGAGGACACGCCGCCGAGTCGCGGCCTGCGCAGCGGGCGCGCGCGGCGAACCGGCATTCACGCGCCCGGTTCGCTGTACTGCCCGTAGTAGCCGCTGCCTTGGTGCAGGGGCCGGGTCTTGTTGAGGATCGTCATTACCACCGGGCAGTTCTCGATCACTGCGAGCGCGCTCGCTACATCGGTTTCGGAGGTGCGATCGGCCTCGACCACAACCAGCACCTGTCCGACCTGGGCCGCCAGCGCGCGCGCCTCGGCCGACAGCAGCAGCGGCGGCGAGTCGAACACGACAATTCGGTCCTGGTATCGACCCGCCATCTCGTCGAGCAGTCGGTCCATCGCGGCGCTGGATAGCAGTTCGGTCGCTCGCGCATGGCGGTTGCCGGCCGGCAGGACCGACAGTCGTTCGATATTGGTCCTGACGATCGCCTCCGAGACATCGAGGTCGGGCTGGGTCAGCAGATCCAGCAATCCCGGCGCCGAAGGCAGCCCGAGGCGTTCGGCCACCGCCGGAAGGGCGACGTCGGCGTCGACCAGCAGCACCGTGCTGTCGACCTCCATCGCCATCGAAAGTGCCAGGTTGATCGCGGTGAAGGTCTTGCCCTCGCCGGGCACCGAACTCGTAACCATGATCAGGTTTGGCCGGCGAATCGGCGCTGCCGACCGTCCATGCGCGTTCTCGAGCAGCGGGCGCTTGAGGACGCGGACTTCCTCCGCCAGTCGGCTGCGCGATGCCAATGGAGTCAGGTATCCCTGCGCGGTCAGAGCAGCGAGATTGAGGTCCACCTGCCGCGAACGCCGCTGCGGGCGATCGGCATCGCCGCCCGGTCTGTCCCCGCGCAGGCGGGCATCGGCCCAAGGCGCTGCCGCGCCGGCGCGGCCGGCGCGCACCACATCGGCCAGCGTCGTCGGACTGCCGGTGTCGGTGCGGGCGGTTAGCGCGCCCGCGTCGGAAACGTCGATCCCGGCGCGCTGCAGCTCGTCGAGGCGCCGCGCTGCTTTCTCGATCAGACTCACGATCGCCTCCTCAGGCGCGGGGCAGCAGGGCCAGCCATACGAGCCAAGCCCCGTACACGATAACCAGTCCAGTGGTGGCCGCCGCGAAACCGGCCGTGTGCGCGCGCTCGCGTCTGATCCGCGCCGCATCCGGCAGCAGCGACAGCGCCCCGAGCACCGGCCGCTGGCCGAGTTGCCGCAGCCGGCGCACGCCTTGGAAGGTCGGCCATAGCTGCGAGACCGCGAACGCCGCCGCCAGGCCGGCCCCAAGTGCCGCCAGCAGCATCGCCGGCGCCAGCTTCGCGCGACTCGGAAACACCGGTCCGTCGGCGACGCGCGGCGGCTCGATCACGCGGAACTCGGCCAATCCTGCGGTCGCGTCGACTTCGCCCGTGAGCGCAGCTGCCTCGCGCCGCGAGACGAGCTGCTGGTAGCTCGTGAGGACCACGTTGTAATCGCGATTCAACTGCGCGAGTTCCGCCTCGATCCGAGGCACCTGGTTGGCGGCTGCCCGCAGTTGACTCAGTCGCGCCTGGACGTCCGCCACGCGCGCCTGCTGCGCTGCCACCGTCGCCTCCGCCTCGGTGAGCGAGATCCTGATCTGCTGGAAGACCGGGTTGGTGGCAGGCGCCTTCGCCTTCACCGACGCCGCAGCCGCTCGGCGAGATGCCTCCATCTCCTCGCGCTTCTGCTGCTCCAGGGAGGCGATCGTGCGCTGAGTCTGGGCGACGTCCGGATGTTGGTCGGTAAAGCGGCGCAGCAAGTCGTCGAGCTGGCGCCGCTGTAGGGCGATGCGCGCCTCCAGTTCCGGAGTCACCATCGGCAGCGTTGCCAGCGAGTCCGGGATCAGGCTCATCGGCAGCTCGCCCTCCAACTCGCGCTTGAGTGCATCGCGCGAGCGCTCGAGCACGCGCAACTCGGACTGAGCCCGGTTCAATTCGTCGGCCGCGGCGGCGATGCGCGCGATGTGGTCCTGGCCTCCAGCGACTCCGCCGCCCATCGCCACCAGCGACAGATTGCGCAGACGGAACTCCTTGAGGCGATTTTCCGCCTCTTGCAGTCGTTTCTCGTACTCCAGGATCTGCTCGTCGATGAACCTGCGCGACGCTTCCGTGTCGCGACGCTTGTTGCCGAGACCCGACTCGACGAACATCGACACCAGCCCCTGCACCACGCGCTGGGCACGGGCGCGATCGGTGTCACGATAGCTGACGTTGTAGACGCCATCGCGCCCGGTCATGCTGAAGCGCACCTCGCGCATGATCTGGTCGACCAGGTGCTCCTTGGCCGCCGGTGTCGGCAGAGTCGCCGCCAGATCGGCCTGTCCGACCAGCTTCTCGATATTCGGCCGCGTGACCAGCGTGCGCGCCAGCATGCCCACCTGCTGGTCGACATCGGGCGCGACCGCCAGCCCCGACATCAGCGGCTTGAGCAAGGTCGAGGTGTCGACGAACACGCGCGCGGTCGCCTCGTAGCGCTCGGGCATCCTGGCGATCGCCGCCAGGCCCACCGCGCCCACCACCCAGGCCACCGCCAGGCCAATCCAGCGCCGGCGCCACATGCCGCGCAGGATGTCGAGCGCCTGCCGCCAAAGTTCGTCCATCGCCAGCCTCCTCGAACCGATTGGACTAGAACCAGCTTTGCGGAATGATCAGAATATCGCCCGGCTTGACGTCGACGTTGGCACCGATGTCGCCGCGTTTGACTAGGTCGCGCAGGCGCACGCTGTACTGCTTGCCACCTTCAGCGCCACGCACCAGGACCGCCGAGTTGCCGGCGGCGAAATCGGTCAAACCGCCGACCAAGACCATCAGGTCGAGCAGCGTCATGCCTTGCCGATAGGGCACCGACTGCGGCCGGGCCGCCTCGCCGATCACGCGAATCTGCTCGCTGTACGGCCCCTGAAAGCCGGTGACCATTACCGTGACCACCGGATCGCGGATGTACTTCGACAACGCCTTTTCGATCTCGCGCGCGAGATCGGTCGGATTGCGGCCGAGCGCCAGGACGTCCTCGACCAGCGGCACCGAAATGCGCCCGTCCGGTCGCACCGGCCCGGTCATCGACAGCTCCGGGCTGCGCCAGACGACGACGTTGACCGTATCAAGCGGCCCGATCAGATAGCGATACTGCGGCGTGGCCGCCGACACCGGCGCCGGCGGCAGCCGTGAGGCGCAGCCCACGAGCAGCAGACAGGCAATCGCGGCGAGCAGCAGCAGGGGCTTGCGTGCGTTGACCTGGGCAAGACGACATGACGGCATGGACTCCTCCTACAGCGAAAGGCTCGAGAGAAGGCAAGCGTGCTGCTCAAACTCGCTGCCGATAACTTATCACGCGTTTGCGCGAGTCTAGGTGACACGGCGATGATCGCGCAGTCTCCCCCTTCGGCAAAGAGGATCCACGCGCCTCGTTTTGCCCTCTTGACAGACGCAGGGCAGCCGGATTCGGTCGGTCCGAGGGCCATCGTGCAGCGCAGCGGCATAATTCTTGGGACCACAGCAGCGGTTGGCAGCGTCTCATGGGCGCGACAGGCGGGCCGCACCGGCGCGCCGCCGTGGCCCGCCGGCGACCTTTCCAGGACCGGCACGCAAGCCGATCACACAGCGACGCAGCGCACGCAACGCGGCCGTGGATCGCGGTTGCTGCGGGTCGCATTGTTAGACTTTCGCGCGTCATCGTCGTGACCGGCGCCCCCGGACCGTCTCGGCGCGGAGCGCCCCAACACGTACCTCAGGACAATTCGATGAGCGCCCCCCCGGCTCTGACCGGTCGCGCGCTGGAACTGGCGCGCTACAACATGATCGAGCAGCAGATCCGTCCCTGGGACGTGCTCGACCAGTCGGTGCTCGACCTTCTGGCGGAGGTCCGGCGCGAGGAGTTCGTTCCGCCGCAACTGCGCTCGCTCGCCTTCGTCGACATGGAACTGCCGCTGCGTATCGACGGCGTCGATACCGGCGAGCGCATGTTCTCGCCCAAGATGGAGGCGCGCTTCCTGCAGGAGCTCGCGGTCAAGGCGCACGAGCATGTGCTCGAAGTCGGTTGCGGCTCCGGCTACATGGCGGCGTTGCTCGCGCACAAGGCGCAGCACGTGCTGTCGATCGAGATCGACGAGCGCCTGCGCCGTTTTGCCGCCGCCAACCTCGCGCGCTGCGGCGTCGGCGCCGTGCGCGTCGAAGCAGGCGACGGCGCGCGCGGCTGGCCGGCGCGCGCACCCTACGACGTGATCATGATCTCGGGCGGACTGCCGGCGCTGCCCGACGGACTGCTGGCGCAGTTGCGAGTCGGCGGCCGGCTGGGCGCGATCGTCGGCACGGCGCCGGTCATGTGCGCGCAGATCGTCACGCGCATCTCCGAGCACTGCTACGAGACGCTGCGGCTGTTCGAGACCGAGGTCAAGACGCTGCGCAACGCCTGGCAGCCTTCGTCGTTCGAATTCTGAGCATGACGCCGATCAGCGCCCCTGAACTCGCCCACTGGCTGGCCGACCCGCAGCGACCGCGGCCGCTGCTGCTCGACGTGCGCGAGCCCTGGGAGCAGCAGGTGTGCCGCATCGAAGGCAGCGAACCGGTGCCGATGCGATCGGTGCCGGAGCGCGTCGACGCGCTCGACCCGACACAACCGGTGGTCTGCATCTGCCACCATGGACGGCGCAGCGCCCACGTCGCGCTCTACTTGGTCCGGCAGGGATTTGCCGACGTCTACAACCTGACCGGCGGCGTCGATGCCTGGGCGCGCGAGGTCGACTCGCGGATGGCCGTCTACTAAAAGAAGAATTTCGGGCGGCGCGCTCGCCCTCCACAGCCACACCGATGATTTGCAAGCAACACGAATGTTTGGACCGCTGTCCGCCTGTCCTGGCGGACTGACGCGTGCGCGTTACCCCGACACCTAGCCTTGCGCTTCCCATGGAGATGCCGATGACCCGGACTGCCCAGACGCCACGACCGCTGCGCGCGGCCCGCGCCCGCCGCCTGCTGCTGGCCGGCGCTCTGGCAGCGGCCCCTCTGGCGCTGTCGGCGCAGACCACAGCACCCCGGCTCGACGATCCCGCGGCCGCGCTGCGCGCCGCCGAGAAGAACGCCAAGCGCGTCGATCTGCTGACGCTGTACCGCGAAGCACTCGCCAACGACTCGCTGTACGCGGCCGCGCGCTTCCAGCACCAGGCAACCGCAGAACGCGCACCGCAGGCGCGCGCCGGCGTGCTGCCGACGGTCGGGTTAAGCGCCAACGTCGCGCAGCAGATGCCGGACATCACGAGCGAGGTCGAGGTGATCGGCGTCGGCGGCGTGCCGGTGACTGCCACGCGCACCGGCACCAATGCCTTCAGCACCTACGGCGCCGGGCTGTCGCTGACGCTGCCGCTGTACCGGCCGCAGAACTGGCAGGTGATCGAGCAGGCACAGCTCGCGGTCGAACAGAGCGACAGCGTGCTGGCGCAGGCGCGCCAGGATCTGCTGCTGCGACTGGCCACGGCCTACTTCAACGTGCTTGCCGCGCGCGACCAGGTCACCGCACTGGAAACGCAGAAGGAAGCGACGCTGCAGCAGTTGGCGCAGGCGCGGCGCGAGTTCGAGGTCGGCACCAAGACGATCATCGACACCAACGAGGCACAGGCGCGCTATGACCAGATCCTGGCGCAGTTGCAGGTCGCGGTCGGCCAGCTCCTGATCCGCCGCAACGAACTGGCGGCGATCGTCGGCCGCGACCACGAGGCGCTGGCCGAACTTGGCGAGAAGCCTCAACTCGCCTTGCCGCAGCCAAACGAGATCGAGCCCTGGGTGCGCTCGGCCGACGCCGGCAACTTCGGCGTGCGCATCGCGCGCAGCGCCGGCGAGATCGCCGCGCGCGAAGTGCGGCGCGCGCGCGCCGCCCACCAGCCCACACTTGATCTCGTCGCCGGCTACACGCTGACCCGCACCGGCGGCAGCGCCTTTTCCGACTTCGAGACGCGCTCGAACGTCGGCTCGGTCGGCTTGCAGTTCGCGCTGCCGCTGTACTCGGGCGGTCTGATCCAGAGCCGCGTGCGCGAGGCGATCGCGCTCCAGAGCCGCTCCGAGCAGGACCTGGAGACTGCGCGCCGCGGCGCCGCCAACGCCGCGCGCGCCGCCTTCACCGGCGTCAATTACGGCCTGTCGCAGGTGCGGGCGCTGGAGTCGGCCGAGCGCTCGGCGCGTACCCTGCTCGACTCGACCCGGCTCGGCTACCAGGTCGGCGTGCGCATCCTGCTCGACGTGCTCAACGCCACCACGCAACTGGTCGCCACCCAGCGTGACCTCAAGCGCGCGCACTACGACTTCCTGCTCAGCGGCCTGAACCTCAAGGCCGCCGCCGGCGCCCTGACCGAGGATGACCTGAAGGCGGTCAATGCGCTGCTGACGCAATAAGCAGCGCCTCCACCAGCCGCGCCGCCCGCTCGGTGGCGCCGCGGTGTGCCTGAGCGAATCGCAGCGCCGCGGCGCGCATCGCGGCCAGCCGCGCCGGATCGGCGGTCAGTTCGGCCATTGCGCGCAGCGCCGCGGCTGCGTCGCCAACCTGGATCGCTGCGCCGGCCTCGAGCGCGTCGCGCGTGGCCTGCTCGAAATTGAACATGTGCGGGCCGACCACCACCGGGCAGCCGCAGGCGCAGGCTTCGATCAGGTTCTGGCCGCCGAGCGGCTGCAGGCTGCCGCCGATCAGCGCCACGTCGGCCGCCGCGTAGTACATCGCCATCTCGCCCATCGAATCGCCGAGCAGCGCATCGGCGTCGATCGGCTCCGACCCCTCCCCCAGCGCCGATCGCCGCACCACCCGCAACCCGCCCCCTTCGAGCAGCCGCCCCACTTCCTCGAACCGCTGCGGATGCCGCGGCACAACCAAAAAATCGGGGTCAGATACCGATTTCCGGAAATCGGTATCTGACCCCGATTTTTTTTGCGCCGACAGGAGGAGCGACTCTTCGCCTTCGCGGGTGCTGGCGAAGAGCCAGACGGGGCGGCTGCCTAGGCGCCGGCGCAGGGCGCGGCCGCGGGCGAGCAGGTCTTCGGGCGGGGTGAAGTCGAACTTCAGGTTGCCGATCACGTCGATCGGCCCGGCGTAGATCTGCGCGATGCGATCGCGATCGGCTGCGGTCTGGGCGGCGACGCGGCCGAAGCAGGCGCCGGCCGCGCGCACGAGTGCCGGCCAGCGTCGCGCCTTGGCGAGCGATCGTTCCGACAGCCGCGCATTGACCAGCAGCATCGGCACCCCGGCATCGCGGGCGCAAAAGAGCAGATTCGGCCAGACCTCGGTTTCGAGCACGATGCCGGCGCGCGGCCGCACTTCGCGCAGGAAGCGGCGCACCGCGAACGGCAGGTCGTACGGCAGATAGCGCTGGACGATGCGCGCAGGCAGCGCGCGCGCAATCTGCTCGCCGGCCGCGCGTCCGGTCGGCGTCATGTGCGTGAGCACGAAGCGAAGCTGCGGCTGCTGCGCCGCCAGCCGCTCGATCAGCGGCTGCGCCGCGCGCGTCTCGCCCAGCGACACCGCGTGAATCCAGACCACCGGCTCAGCCGCGTCGCCAAAGTGCGCGCCGCGGCCGAGGAAGCGCTCGCCCCAGTGGCGCCGGTACTCGCGCTGGCGCAGGCTGCGCCACAGCAGGTACAGCGCCGCCAGCGGCGCGACCGCGATCCACGCCAGCGTGTACAGCAGCCGTATCGGGCTCACGCGCGCACCACCCTCGCCGCCGCCTCGATCACCGCTTCGGCCGCCGGCGACTGGCCGACCCCGCCCAGGCTCGCGCACGGCGCGGCTCCAACCACGCCGACCAGCGCCGGGTCGTAGTCGCAGTAGATCGCCACCGTCGGCGCGCCGAGCGCGGCCGCCAGGTGCGTGAGCCCGGTGTCCAGCCCGACCACCACGCGCGCGCCGGCCAACAGCGACGCCGCGGCATCCAACGCCATGCGCGGCAGGGACACGGCCGCGCGCATCTCGGCCGCGCGCCGGCCGGTGGCCAGCGCCTCGTCGCTCGTGCCCGACAGAAGCAGCGAGCGCAGCCCGCGCGCCGCCAGCCACGCCTCGACCGTGCGCCAGCGCTCGTCCGGCCACAGCTTGCTGGCGCGGCTGGCGTTGGTGAGCAGCACCGCATAGGGCGCATCGGGCTGAACCGGCTCCACCACGCGCGGCGGTTGCAGCTCGAAGCGCGGCGCGGCCTCGATCGAATAGCCGAAGGCGGCGGCGCCCAGGCGCCGGTTGCGCTCAATCGCGTGCAAATCGCGCGGCAGCGGCACCGCCTGCTGGTAGAAAGCCGCGGCCAGCGGCTCGCGCGCCGAGCGCCGATCCGGTCCGGTGCGCGGGCCGCGCGCCCAGCGCGCAATCCACGCGCTCTTGAGCAGACCCTGGCAGTCGATGATCCGGTCGTAGGCAAACTCGCGCAGCAGCCGGCGCGCGGCGCGCACTTCGCTCCAGGTGGCGGCCGACAGCAGATGCCGGCGCCAGCGGCGCAACGCCACCGGGATCACGCGCGCCACCGCCGGGTGCAGTCGCGGAATCGCGGCGAAGCTCTCCTCGACCACCCAGTCGATACGCGCCTGCGGCAGCCGCGCGGCGAGATCGCTCGCCAGCGGCAGCGCGTGGACGATGTCGCCCATCGACGAGGTCTTGACGATCAGGACGCGAGGAGCGCTCACCGCCCTACCCGCTGCCCGGTGCGCTGCGCGACGCGCGCGCACGCCGCCCGTGCACGTTCGCCACCGCGACCCGCGACCTTCTGCGGCGCGGTGGCAGCACTCGACAGCGGCACGCGCCCGCCGGCCGCGGCTAGAACGGCAGCACCGCGTCCGGCTTGACCGCCAGCAGCGCGCGCCGGAAGTCGGCCTGGATGCGCGCCAGCGCCGCCTCGTTGTCGGCCTCGAAACGCAGGACGACGATCGGCGTCGTGTTCGACGGCCGCGCCAGGCCGAAGCCGTCGGCGTACTCGACGCGCACGCCGTCGATGGCGATCACCTCGCGCGCATCGGCAAAGCGCGCCTCGCGCTTGAGCCGCTCGACCAGCGCGAAGTTCTCGCCCTCGGCGGTCTTCAGGTGCAGCTCGGGCGTGCTCGCCGAATCGGGCAGCGCGTTGAGCACGGCCGAGGCGTCGGCCTCGCGGCTCAGAAGTTCGAGCAGCCGCGCGCCCGCGTACAGGCCGTCGTCGAAGCCGTACCAGCGGTGCTTGAAGAAGATGTGGCCGCTCATCTCGCCGGCGAGCGGCGCCCCGGTCTCCTTGAGCTTGGCCTTGATCAGCGAGTGCCCGGTGCGCCACATCGTCGGCACGCCGCCGTGGGCGCGGATCTGTGCGGCGACGTGGCGCGAGCACTTGACGTCGAAAATGACTTCCGCGCCCGGCACCTCGGCCAGCACGCCGCGCGCAAACAGCATCAACTGCCGGTCCGGCCAGATGATCCGGCCGTCCTTGGTCACCACACCCAGGCGGTCGCCGTCGCCGTCGAAGGCCAGACCGAGTTCGGCATCGGTCTCGCGCAGACAACGAATCAGGTCCTGAAGGTTCTCCGGATGGGCGGGATCGGGGTGATGGTTGGGAAACGTGCCGTCGACCTCGCAGAAGAGTTCGGTCACCTCGCAGCCGAGCGCGCGATACAGCCGCGGCGCGAAGGCGCCGGCCACGCCGTTGCCGCAGTCGATGGCGATTCTCATCGGCCGCGCGAGCTTGACGTCGCCGGCGATGCGCGCGACGTAGGCGTTGGCCACGTCGGCGCTGCGCAGCGCGCCCGGCACGCTGGCGCGCGCGAGATCGCCGTCGGCGATGCGCTGGCGCAGCTTCTGGATCGCCTCGCCGTGCAGCGTGTTGCCGGCCAGCACCATTTTCAGCCCGTTGTAGTCGGGCGGGTTGTGACTGCCGGTGATCTCCACCCCTGAGCCTGTGCCCAGATGAAAGGTCGAGAAGTACAGCATCGGCGTGGCCACCATGCCGATGTCGACCACGTCGACGCCGGCCGAGCGGATGCCCTCGGTCAGCGCATCGCGCAGGCGCGGCCCCGACAGGCGTCCGTCGCGTCCGATCGCGATCTCGCGCACGCCGTGCGCCGCGCCCTCGGAGCCGAGCGCCGCGCCGATCGCGCGCACCGCTTCCACGGTCAGCGTCTTGTCGACCACGCCGCGGATGTCGTAGGCCTTGAACAGCGAAGGATCGAGGGTGCGCGTCATCGGAGGGAAGGATCGGAGTGCGGAGCCAAGTGCGCTCGCCGCGGCGGCGGCGAGCGCGAAACCGGCGCATTGTAGGGGTCGATCGGCAGGCGCGAGGTGACTCAGTGCTGTGGCCGCGTAAGCCGAGCGGCCGGCCAGGCAGGCGTGACGCCGCTGCTAGCGACCGCCGCCCTTGACCACCGTGGTGAAGTCCGACCATTGCTCGATCCGGAACGCCCGGATGTCGCGCACCGAGACCGGAAACCACGGCTGGGCCCGTACGTCCTCGATGGCTAGGAACAGGTTGGTCATGTCCTCGTTGTCGGTGACATACAGACTGCCCTGGACACGCCGGAAGCCGCGCTGGTTCAGGATCAAGCCGATGTCGGCGTAGGCCTACGAAACGCCCTTGGGGTGGCTCGTCTCGGTATCGGCGACGACCAGATCGAAGGCGACGGCGTACATCAGGCCGCCTCGGGATCTTGCAGCAGACGGCTGAGCCGATACTCGGTCAGTTCGCCGGTCTCGACCAAGCGAATGGCGATCAGCCAGTCGCCGTCACCGATTGGACGAATCGGTTCGCGCACTTCGTACTTCGGACCGAACGGGCCGAAGTTCTTGATCCTGCCGACCGGAACGACGGGCTTGGACTCGACTACAGCAGCCATGACAGCACCTGAGTCAACTGAGTTACACGAAATCAGAGTACGCAGTCGGGGCAGGTAGGTCAATCAACGAGTCCGCGTACCTGTATCGACCGGCGAGTCCGTGAACGATAATCGCGCACCCGCTCCGCACCCGGGGCGCCATGTCCTCGAAGGCCAGTTCGATGAGCGCTGCAGCCCTGCTGGCGGTCGTGTTGTCGGGAGGCTCGGGCACCCGCCTGTGGCCGGTGTCGCGCGAGGCGCTGCCCAAGCCGTTCATGCGCATCGGCGACGGGCCCTCGCTGCTGTCGCCGGGCGGCCGCAACGCGGCGTCGGCGATTGCGGCAGCGGCCCGCCTGGGCCGTGTGAAAGGGAGATAGAAGTGACAACAAATCGAGTCCGCAAGGCGGTGTTTCCGGTGGCCGGCCTCGGCACACGCTTTCTGCCGGCCACCAAGGCGATGCCGAAGGAGATGCTGCCCGTGGTCGACAAACCGCTGATCCAGTACGCGGTCGAGGAAGCCGCCGCCGCCGGCATCGAGCAGATGATTTTCGTCACCGGCCGCGGCAAGCGCGCGATCGAGGATCACTTCGACCGCGCGCCCGAGCTCGAGCAGATTCTCGACACGCAGCGCAAGCATGCGCTGCTCGAGCGGTTGATGTCGGCCACGCCCAAGGGCGTGAACTTCGTCTACGTGCGCCAGCCCGAGCCGCTCGGCCTCGGCCATGCGGTGCTGTGCGCGGAAGCGGTCGTCGGCGACGAGCCCTTCGCCGTGATCCTGGCCGACGATCTGATCGACGCCGACCCCGGCGTCACCGCGCAGCTCGTCGACAGCCACCGGCGCACCGGTGCCTCGGTGCTCGCGGTCGAGGACGTGCCGCCGCAAGACACCTCGAAGTACGGCATCGTCGCCACCGAGCCGATGAACCGGCGCGAGGAGCGCGTCACGCGCATCGTCGAGAAGCCGCGGCCCGAAGACGCGCCGTCGACGCTGGCGGTGGTCGGCCGCTACGTGCTGCGGCCCGAGATCTTCGCCGAGCTCGCCACCACCCCGCGCGGCAGCGGCGGCGAGATACAGCTCACCGACGCGATCGCGCGCCGTGTGGCGCGCGGCGAGGTGATCGTGCGGCGGTTCGAGGGCAAGCGCTACGACTGCGGGTCGAAGCAGGGATTCCTGCAGGCGAACCTGGCGTTCGGGCGCAAGAGCGGGTTGATCGAGTGACGACGCGAGTTTGGACGGGCTCGGAGAGTTGGCTGTCGCCTGACTCCGCAAGACTGGGAGTCGATTTACAGACGACACTCGCGATCCACAACAAGCATCGGCCTGTCTCACTTGGCGCGACCGGGCGCCCGCTATTCGCGCCAGAACAGCGATCGTTGGTTGCGCAGAATGCTGATGTGCGACAAGTACTTCATCAGTTGTGCATAGCGGTCCGGACCGAGCATCCTGAGCAACGCCCGCAGACCCAGGCCGATTGTCCTGACGCGGATGTCCTTGGGGTCCGGACGCACGTCAGGCAGCGGCGGCCCACTTGACGCCGACAGCAGTCCACGCGAGCGTGCGAACGCATAGAAGGGCCCGGACGCATCGAAAGGATCGGTCCCGGCGAACTTGTCCAGGCTTGCGGCATACAAGCGCCGCGTCAGCACGTTGATGCGGGCGCCATTGCTGAAGTAATCGAACGCGTACCGAGTCTTGGCGGCTTCGGTCACGCCACTTGCCGCCACCGATTCCCGATAGGCGTCGAACAGGGGTCGCAAGTCGGCCCGCTGCGCCAGCGAATGGCGATCCTGGTACTTCGACAGTTGCTCGCTCGCTGCCAGGTCGATGCCGCTGAAGTGAAAGAAGCGTAGCGCGGCTGTGCCATTGACCCGGAGATCCTCGCCGTCGCGTTCGATGGCGCGTTCGTGCAGATTCCAGTAGGCGACGTTGTAACCGGGATGGCGAAGAATGCGTGCACCATCGAAAAGGCAGGGCGCCAGATCGATCCATTTTTGGTCGACGAACAGGCCGGCCTTCTGATCGCTGTAGCCGAGCGTGAGGCAACGACTCGCCCACCACTCGAGAAACGCACGCGATCCCGGTCTCCGGTTCACGCCTACGAATCCCAGGTTGTAGACACCGCTGAGCAACAGGTCCTGCTCGGACGGACGCTTGTCATCCTGGATCGGCGCGAGGATGTGCGGCGTGAGAACGAGGTCGGCATCGGCGAGCATCGCCTCCACCTCGACCATGCGCGAGTAGACAAACGTGTCCGGATCCAGATATACGAGCCGGTCGACGCCATGCCGCTCGAGCAGCCAAGCAAGAAAGCTCGGCTTGACGCAGGTGTTCAGTTCGAGAATGTTGTACTTGAACGCGATCGAGGCAAAGTCGGGAATTCCGAGCTCCTCGACCCAGACGGTCGTGAAGCGCTCAGTGGCTGACAGCTCAGCGGTTCCAGGTCGATCAACGACAAGCACGAAGAACCTGCCGTCCGGATGCGCGCGCAGAAAAGACTCGCACAGCGTCCGCGCATAGTGCAGGTAATTGCATGAAACGATGGTGCAGGCTGCCAGCATGGCCCTGAGGTCCCCGTCTAGCGCCGCGAGTACCGGGTAGCCAATCGCGCAATGCCCGTTGCGTGTGGACCGGCAAGCAGGTCGTACATCTCGACGCGCGCCTCAGGGCGGAACAAGCCGAGGTAAATGCCGGCCAAGGCGTTCGCAAGCTTGCCAGGCATGAGCGCAATCGCCAGTGCCTTGAGCCGCGCCAGTCCGCTCACGCGGCCCAGCAGGAACCGGCGGTACTCGGCGCGCGTGTAGCCGCCGGTCGCGCGCCAAAGTAGTAGCGTCTTCGCTCGGCGCCACGGCTCGCGCGCAATCACTGCCGACTTGTCGGCGTCCGAAAACCCCGGAAACGACCAGATCAGGTTCGGCCACTTGAATGACCAGATCTCGAACCACCTCGGCAACCACATCGCGTTGCCGTAGCGGATCGTGACGAGCGGGCTCGTGATCACGCTCACGCGCTCCAGCGGCGGCTGCTGAAAGACGACACCGACGTGAATGAAGAGCGAGCCGTAGTAGCTCGCCCGGTCTCGGGAAAGCCACAGACTGCGCCTGATCACGACGCATCCGATGAAAGACAGGTGGCTGCCAAGATCGCGAAAGACATCCGCCGCCCGGCCGTCGCCATATGACTTGTTCGGCGGCAGGTGCTGGAGCCTCGTGCCCAACACTTGATCGAGGTCCGCATCGCGCACCTCGGCCTCGACCACCAGCAGATCCGGTTCGTCCGCAACCAGACATGCGAGCACGAGATCGACCGCACCCGGACGAAGCAAGTCATCGTCGGTCATCAGCCAACAGTAATCGCCCGTCGCGTAGCCGACGCAGCGGTCGTAGTCCTGATCGACACCCGAGTTCACTGGCTCGCGAAAGTAACGCAGCTCGGGGTGGCGTTCACTGAGCCCGCGAACCACATCCGGCGTCGAATCGGTGGATGCCCCGTCGACGATCACGACCTCCACCTCGGGCGTCGCCTGACCGAGAATCGACTCCAGGGTGGCGCCAATGAACGCCGCCCGGTTGAGCGTCGCGATGCAGATCGACAGGCGCGGCGCGCTCAGAGCCTCTCCAGTGGCTGACCGCGGATCAAGTCAAGTTGCTTGTCCCAGGTCATGCCGAACTTGACTCGCTGGTAGCGGTTCTCCTCAAACGCGCAGCCGGAGACGCCCTGGAGAAACCCGGGCTCGAAGCAAGTCGGATCGACGAAGAAGGCGTTGACACCGCAACTTTCCACCGTCACGAATCGGTAGCCGCGCGGCTCGAGCAGCTTGCGCCATCCCGCAACCGACACGCCGTAGTAAAGCTCGGTCGGATGGGCACGTCGAAAGTCGAAGTTCTCCCGGTACTGAACGGTCACGCAGTCGTCCGGGCCGAACACCGAGTTGTACTCGACCACCAGGATCTTCGGCCGCACCTCCGCATCGAGCAGAGCGCGAGCGATGAAGTAATCATTGCCGTCGATGTCCAGCGACAGGACATCCGGATCGCGCTGGTCGAGCAGGCCAACCAGGGCCGGTATCCGCTCCAGGGTGACGAACATCTGCCGGCACTGCGTGCCGATGCCGTAGCCCGCCACCAGCCGGTGCGCGCGCGCAGAAAGAACCGGGTCGCCCTCGATCATCAATCCATAGTGCCGATCGGCGACGAGCAGCCAGGCCGTGTTGTTCTCGATGCCGTCGGCAGCGCCGATCTCGACGAAGTAACGATTGCGGCAGATCAGTTGGCTGCGCAAGACATCGAGCACGCCGTCTTCGCCGTTCTGGCTGAACCCGGAGAACTCCCACGACTGTGGCCGGCCGAGATCGATAAACCGTGCCTGCCGCATCGCCAGACCCTTGCTCAAGGCGATCGCGATGCGCTGGCGGTCGCGCAGGTCCCGCAGGAAGTTCAAGGGTCTTGCAAGCATTGCGTCTCGAATTCGACCGTGCCGATGATACCCACGCGCGCCGCGCTTAGCGGCAACGGTTCGAGCGTCAGCTTTCTACCCGCGCTCCAGCCGCACTGGCCAGCATCAACGCCAGCGTCCATTCGGACTCCGGCGTCTTCATCGCGCCGATCTCGCGTCAGGCAGCCACTCTTCGATCAGCAGCCGCGGCCCCCCTGCGGCGCCTTCCTCTGTGTCATGGTCTCTTCGGCCGGTAGTCACGTGGATCGAGGCATTGGTCGTACTGTTCGCGTTCAATGCGAATCCAGTCGGTCGAGTTGATGCCGCGCCGATTGCGTGCGACCGGGCTGACCGGAAAGGCGGACGCAAGCTTGATCCAGCGTCCCTGGTCCTGCGAGATCGCGCGCACTTCGCCGGCGACTTCCGACAAGTCCTGATCCTGGCTGAAGATCAGCGCCACGTCGTACTCGTTCCGATGCGCCATGCGGATCACGTCGAGCGCGATGCGCACGTCGATGCCCTTTTCTTCGGCGGCGAGAAAGCTGTGCTGGCTGCCGCCTGGAAGATTGACGACTTGGTTGCGATAGCGCAGCGCACGAGTGAACGTGAACACGCCCTGGCGGCTCATGTGCAGCAGCTTGGCGGCCCAGAAGGCGCTCCAGCGCGCATCGTCACCGGCGTCCGGCACTCCGGTGTAGAAGCGCACCTGAGCAAGCTGCCAACCCTTGGCGGCACTGACCGCGTGCGCCAGCGCGGAAACGTCGTAGTTGGGATACGTGTACCCGAAAGCCGAGCGCACCGCGTGGAAGAGGTTCTGCCCGTCGATGAAGGCGACGGTGCGCTTGACCTGGGGCTCGCTACGCAAAGGCGCCCCCCGGAAAAGATAACCCCGCCCGGGCCTTGCGGCAGATCGGACGGGGAGGAAGTTCGAGCCGAATCATACTTGCTGGCGCGTCGAAATCAAGCCAAAGGACTGCCAGGTCCTGTGCCGTAGCCGTGCTGGCCAAGGGCACGAAGCGCCTCGACTGCCAGCCCGCACGTACGCGCGCTGCCGGCCCACTGCCGAACAGCAGCGGCGACAACGCGACGTTCGTGTCCAGCACCACGCGCGGCGGTGCCTTGGCTGTCATGCGCGGCGCGACTGCTTCCTGCGCGCCGGCAGCTTGCCGCCGCGCGGCCCGCCGGCTTCGAATCCGGCGCCGGGCTCCGCCGCCTTGGACGCCGCGCGCCCGGCACCCGCCTGCCGCGCCCAGCGCACCGCGTCTGCCACGTCGGCCTCGACCAAGCCGAGCGCGGCCAGCTTGGCGCGCACCGCGTCCCGTCGCATGTCGGCGGGGCTGTCCGACCCTTGGCTGGCCACGGTTCGCGCCTCAGCTTGCCCCACGCGCGCCAGACGCGTTGGCCAGCATCCACGCCAACGTCTCTTCGAAATCCGGCGTTTCCACAGTTCCGATCGCGGCGTCGAGCCGGGCGCGGCTGCCCACCAGCCGGTGTACCTCCGCGCTGCGCACGAAATCCGGGTTGACGACGATCTCTGGCGCGTACCCGCACAGGTTAGACAGCGCCTGCACCACGGAACGCAGCGAACGGCCGACGCCTGAGCAGATATTGACCACCTCGCCCCGCAACTCGCACTCCAGCAGCTTGCGATACACGGCGGCGACCGTCCGCACGTCGGAGAAGTCGCGCACGACATCCAAATTGCCGAGTTCGAGCTGCGGTGCACGCTGCGCGAAGTGCCGCACCAGCTTGGGCACCAGGAAGTTGGGCGTCTGGCCCACACCCGTGTAGTTGAACGGACGCGTGAGGATGATCGGCAGCCGGTCGAAATAGGTGCGCGCCAGGAACTCCATCGCAAGCTTGCTGCACGCATAGTGGCTGACCGGCAGCGGCGGCGTCGACTCGATGATCGGGTCTACCGTCGCGTTGCCGTAGACGTTGGCGCTGCTCGCAAACACCACCTTGCGCACGCCCGGCGCCTCGGCCAGCAGCGCATCGAGCAGATTTACCGCGCCCACCGTGTTGACGGCGTAGATCTCGGCCGGGTCACCATGCCCGACGAAGCTGATGCCGGCCAGGTGGATCACGTAGTCGGGCGCCGCACGCGCCACCTCGGCACGAACCGCGCGCGGATCGCGCAGGTCGGTGCCGTCCGGCAGCGCCGCCACCGTGTAGCCGTGGTTCGCGAGTTCCTCGCGCAGATAGGCGCCGGTGAACCCGGACAGCCCGGTCACCAGCACGCGCGGCGGTGCGCTAGAAGGAGAAGCCACGCTCATTGCGGCGTAGGTCGGCCTCGACCATCATCCGACAGAGTTGCTCGAGGGTGGTCTTCGGCTGCCAGTCCAGGCGCGACTTCGCCTTGGACGCATCACCGATCAGCAGATCCACTTCGGCCGGGCGATAGAAGCGCGGGTTCACGCGCACCAGCACCTTGCCGGTGGCGCCGTCGATGCCGCGCTCGTCGGTACCCTGCCCCTTCCAGTCGAGGTCGATGCCCACCGACCGGAACGCCATGGTCGCGAAGTCGCGCACGGTCTCGGTGCGTCCCGTGGCGAGCACGAAGGTGTCGGGCTCGGCGGCATGCACCATCCGGTGCATGCCGTCGACGTACTCGTCCGCGTAACCCCAGTCGCGCTTGGCGTCGAGGTTGCCGAGTTCGAGGCTCTCTTGCTTGCCGAGCTTGATCTTCGCCACGCTGTCGGTGATCTTGCGCGTGACGAACTCGCGCCCTCGCAGCGGCGACTCGTGGTTGAACAGGATGCCGCTGCAGCCGAAGATGCCGTAGGACTCGCGGTAATTGACCGTCATCCAGTGCGCGTACAGCTTGGAGACGCCGTACGGGCTACGCGGGTAGAACGGCGTGCTCTCGCACTGAGGCATCGCCTGCACCTTGCCGAACATCTCCGACGTCGACGCCTGGTAGTAACGGATCTTCGGGTTGATGATGCGGATCGCCTCCAGCAGGTGCAGCGCGCCAAGCGCCGTGATCTGCGCCGTGGTCACGGGCTGGTCGAACGACACGCCGACGTAGCTCTGCGCCGCGAGGTTGTAGATCTCGTCGGGCTGCACCTTCATCAGCATCGTGATGTTGCCGCCGAGGTCGGTGAGGTCGTACTCCACGAGCCTCAGCCGCGGGTCATCGAGGATGCCGAGTTCCTCCATGCGCCAGAAGTTGACCGAACTGGTGCGGCGGTAGGTCCCATAGACCTCGTAGCCCTTGCGCAGCATCAACCGTGCGAGGTAGGCGCCATCCTGGCCGGTGACGCCGGTGATCAGACACTTCTTCAAGCGGTGCTCCTCAGTGTTGTCCGGGCACATCACCCGACTCGACGCCGATCGTGCGATAGCCCCCAAAATCGGTCTTGCTTCCCGCACTCAATGCGTGTAACGTCCTTCCTCGAAATGGGTTGCGACTACGCGGCCGGCGCTGGGCTCCTGGGACTACCTGGGGGCCCTTCTGCTTTCTAGGGAAACACTTTCAGCCCGAATCCCCGCTTGTTGCCTCCTCCGTCGCAGTAATACTTTGCCTCCAGCACGGCCGCCGCCCGGTTCTTCTGGTTCGGTCGCAGCACCGACAGGCCAATGGGCCGTGCCGTCAGATCCGCGAGCTGCATGCCTTCCGAGTTCACCTTCTTGTCGGCGATGATCAGCTCGAAAGGCAGCCGTTTGTTGAAATAGTTACCGCCATCGCGGATGCGACGAAATTCCAGTTCGAGCTCACCATCCTCTTTGGCCCCGCGCGCCTCGCACACCAGATGGGTCAGCCGGTCGGCCTGACTGAGGCCCTTGAGATAACGGTAGATACGCTCCAGGCCGAACTCCATCGCCAGATGATACGGATGGTCCGGACTCACATAGCGCGCCTTCAGCCTGCGCTTGTCGATCACCACCGCCACCAGCTTGAAATCGGTCGCCTCAATGATGTCCGTCAGGACGTTCAGGAAAGCCTCGCGCTGCTCCTTGCCAAGCTTTGCAAACGCTCCCCGCTTGCGCCGGATATCGGCCTCGTGCAGTACCACCATGTCGTGCCCGAAGGTTTCGAACTTGAGCCTGCGTACCGCCGGCGTCATTGCCGTCGCATAGGCATCCTTGCGGAAGATGCAGAACGACAACACAAACACCCCGTATTCCGGGTCGCTGGATTCGAGGCTGTGGTCGCCGCTCTCGTCCACGTAGACGATGTAGTCGCTGAACGCTGGCACCGCGCCCGTCATGCGGCGGCTTCCTTGGGCAGGGAGACGCTGGACCTTGAAGCCGCAAGCCGACGACACGTTTCAGCCGCGCGTTGCCTTGAGCGGACAGACTGAGAACGTCTGCTATCCGATGAGCTTGTCATAGTCGGCATGGCTACCGATCCAGAACCACGAGATTCCGCCCTCGTCATCCACGCCGACGGCGCGGTAGTGCAGACCAACTCGATCGGACCAGTACTCACCTACCTGCTTGAGGTGAATAGAAGGATGTCGCGGGTCGGCCTTCATTAGCTCGAAGCATCTGTCCGCGAGCTGCTGCACTTCGCCTGGAAGCGTGCGATAGCAGGCCCAGAACTCGGGTGAAGCGAAGTGCTTCAAAGCGCCGTGCTCTTGCCTTCTCGGCGAGCGAGACGCGCAGCTTCGCCAAGCGTATCCAATCTCCCGGCCTCAACATCTGCTTCAAATTGTCGATCCCATGCTTGGGCATCGAACTCGGCGTACCACCTCCGGAACTCAACGAGTTCGGCACCTGAGAGATTCCGGATCCGCTCTTCGATTTCCTCAACGTTCTGCATATGTCACCTCGCTGACCAAAAGTGTAGGCCTATAGGATCCTCGCGGTGCGCGACACGCTGACGTAGCGCTGCGGGTGCGCCGCCTTTCCTCCTCAGTCACACTCGACAAAGAAGAAGTCCGGCACGATCAACTCTGTGCCGCTTTCCGAAGCGAAGCGCGCAAATGTCTGCTGCGCCCGTACCGAGTGCGTCTCCGGCACAAAGATCTTTACCGCGACGCTAGCAGCATCTACCACCGCCCGGAACGGGGCCGGATTCACCGGCTGCGGTCCTCGCGCAGCAACTCGGCCGAGTCTTTCCAGCCTCGGGGCAGTTCGATCTTCCGCGCCCGCGTCCGGATGCGTTCGATCGCCTCGGCCGCACCCCGGCGCGTCTCGCGCGCCCGCAGACCCTGGCTCAAGAGCTCGATGACTTCATTGGTCAGCGAGCGGTTCTCCTCCTCCGCGAGCTTCTGGATGCGCTTGTACAGCTTCTCGGGGACATTGCGCACGTGCAAGATGGCCATGTCGGTCTCCTCTATTCCTCGTGCAAGTCCAGGAACGGGCTTTCGATGCTCAGAGGTCAGTGGGCCGTAGACCCGTGTGCTTCGCAATTCGAGCGAGCATCCGCGGGCCGATTTCCTCACCGTCGTGAAAGGCGAATACGAGATCGGGGCGAACCCTCTCGGCACAGTGTGCGGTGCGAACCGCTTTGGCGCTTGAGCTGCCAGCCCAGCTTGATGAGTGCGGCGTAGACACGCTAGGCCCTCGTGGAAGGCCACTGGCTCATGCGGAAGCAGGAACCGAGATGGCGATGGCGACCGGTGCGGTCTCGCCGTGCTCGAGCCGATCGGCCAACACGCGGAGCGCGCGGATCTCGGCCTTGGCCATCGCCTCATTGGCAGAGGCACCGTAGGCCAACACTCCGGGAAGTGCTGCAACCTCGGCAAGCCAGCGACCATCCTCTTCGCGCTCGCACTCAAGAACGAGGTTCATGACGCCTGCTCCGTAGGAGACCGTGGCATTTTACGCTTGCCTCTCCCTCCGCCGCAGTAGCACTTCTTCAAGCGGCGCTCCTCGTTGGCCCCTGCTTCATGCGCGCAACCGCACGCGTGATCACACGATCTCGATCTCCGGAAACGGAACGATCATCTTGCCGCCCCGGCTCAGGAACTCCTTCTCCCTGCGCAGGATGCCATCCTTGAAGTGCCACGGCAGCAGCAGATAGTAGTCAGGCTGCATCGCACGCGACTCTTGCTCCGAGACGATCGGAATCTGCGTGCCGGGCGTGAAGCAGCCGAACTTGTCCGGATTGACCTCGGCAATCGCCTCGATGTCCCGGGCCGTCAGCCCGCAGAACTGCAGCACGACATTGCCCTTCGTCGATGCCCCGTAGCCGTGGATGCGCTTGCCGTCGGCCACCAGCGCGCGGATGAGCCGGGTCAGATCGTCGCGATGGCGAAACACACGCTCCTCGAAATCGCGGAACGGACGCGGCGTGCCCAGTCCCATCCGCACTTCCTGCTCCAGCAGCCAGTCGATCACCGCGTCGTTGGCGCGCAGCGTCCGGCTGGACCGCCTGGCGGCCGTGACCGCGAAGCTGCCGCCGTTGACCGCGTTCATCGCCACATCTACGAGGCGAAGATCGGCTGCGTCCAGGATCTTCGCCACGACCGCGAGCGAGTAGTACTCAAGATGCTCGTGACAGATCGTGTCATAGGAATTGAGCCGCAGCATCGACGGCATGTAGCTTTGCTCAAAGTGCCAGATGCCGTCGTCGGCGAGTATCGAGGCAATTTGCCGCGCGAAGTCGACCGGTGATTCGAGGTCGTAGAACATCGCGATCGAGGTGACGATCTTCGCCGGCCTCTTCTCGACCTCGCGATAGGCCGCCGCAGAGAAGAAGTCGGGCACGAGGCTGATGTCCTGCGGGTAGAACTGCGCGAACTTGCTGCCCGTGGGGTCGATGCCGATGCGGCGCAGACCTGCCGTCGCATACGCCTTCAGAGTCGTGGCGTCGTTGCTGCCGATGTCGAGGACCGCGTCGCCGGCCTGCGGCGGATTGAGCCTTTCCAGGCACTGCACCTTGTCCGACAGGTGCTGAACCATCGACTGGTTCAGGCCCGAGCGATAGCCGTAGTTCTCGCCGTACATCTCGCCCGGGTCGTACGAGTGCTTGAGCTGCAACAGGCCGCTGTCCGGGCACCACACCAGTTGCAGAGGCCCGCGCGTGACGGCCGCATCGCGGGTGCGCGGAAACACGCCGGTCAGCACCTGGTGGCCGAGGTCGAGCACCGTGACCAGATGCGGACTGCCGCTGACACGGCATCTGTCGATTTCGCGATAAGAGGTCTCCATGCTTGTCCTTGCTGAGATTCTCGGTGAGATTGGGGCCAGACAAGGACCAGCTCGTCACTCGCAAGCGCCTGATCGCCGCAAAGTAGCCTTCAATCCAGTTCGGTCTTCCGCGCCCGCGTCCGGATGCGTCCGGTGACCTCAACCGCACCCCGGCGCGCCACGCGCGCGCAGGTCCTGGTTCAAGAGCTGGATGACTTCGGCGGTCAGCGAGCGGCTCTTCTCCTCAGCGAGCTTCTGGATGCGCTTGTAGATTTCACGGGGGACATTTCGCACGTGCAAGGTGGGCATTTCCGTCGCCTCATGCCGTCGACGAACTCATCCACCAACCCCCGGCAGCGCTTGGCGTCGAGGTTGCCGAGTTCGACGCTATCTTGCTTTCCGAGCTTTATCAAGCTAGTTGGTGTTGAGCCCTCAAGATAGTTGACGCCTGGGTTCCACGAACCACCGCACTCGCGGCCGTTTGCTCTCGAAACGCTAGCGTGCTCCGCTCAAACTCCTCGAAGCACAGACCCGTGCGGCGCTCGTATAGCAGCAGTCCCCGGTGCGGTCGCTCGCAGGTCCGCTCCAGCGACACTGGCTGCGTACGGTACTTTCCGTCAATGACTAGCCACAGGGCGATGGCCGGCAACAGACCCAGCACGCTCTTCCACTGCGAACGGTAGCGCAGCAGCCATCCCGCGTAGCGCACGCGCTCCACAATACTTAGCGGCAAATCTTCCGTCGGCCCGTTGGCGGCCAGCGGATGGAAGAGGCGGAACAGCGGCCCCACCAAACCGACGCCGTTGTAGAGCGAATATTGCCGCACACCGCCAAGCCGACCTAGACGGCAAGCAACGCGCAAACCTATCAGGTGAGCTGCATCATGATCCTGGTGCCCGCCCTCCCACGCGGGCATGTACACGCGCTCGAAGGCTCGGCTGGACAGCAACGCCTCGAGCCCTCGCAACGCCTCGTCGAGGCACCGGTGCAGCCTGCCGTCGCCAATGGCCGCCTCCTGCCCGACGAAGGCAACCGCGTCGCGCGCAACCCCGAGGTCCGCCAATACTGCCAGGCTCTCAGAGTTGCGCCGCGCGACGTCCTGATTGCCCCACCCTCCGTCCGTCAGGTAAACGCACTGCACCTGCGCGCCGCTTCGAACCTCGCGCGCGATGTAACCGTACACGCCGAACTCGTCGTCCTGGTGTGCGAATATGAATAGAACGCCGGGGCGCGGGGACACGGCTGTGAGTGTGGGTAGTGGGGGTTCAATAGGCATCGAAATCGAGAAAGCTGAAGCAAATGCGCTCAGGATCAATGCTCGGCACGCCTTGTCTCAAATCCAGGTAAATTAGATTCAGCGGCGAGGGCCGCAACCGGTGCGGAATGTCGCGATACAAGCGGCGGTAGCGGCGTGCGTCGGGAAGCAATCCCAGGAATAGACGCGGCCCTAGCCGAGCAGGCTCGCAGCCAGATGGAGGGCCGTCTTCAGGCGCCGGGATCTCGCCCCAGGCTTGGATTCCGTAGCGGTGGGTTGCGGCCGCCGCACCGTAGTGGCCGGGGCCAAGCTGCGTCAGGCGCACAGGGTTCGCCGGGTTCGTTCTCCGCCACTTCAACTCGTCGAGGTTCCACAGCCGACGGAAAGCAACCTCTGCACAGAGCCCGCCGATGTCCTCGATGCCCAAGCGGCCCAGCCCCAGCTGCGCCTCCAGCGGCCGCACAAGCTGAAACGCCAGCTTGCGCACGAAACCCGGCGTGCTGTTCGCGTTGGCTACGCCGTACACGCAATCGAACCCAATTGACTTAGCGTGCTCATACGTCGCAGCCGCGAGCTTCGTGAAGAGGCCCTTGCCCTGGAAGGACGGATGTGTGGCCGTGTTCAGCGAAAGCAATGCGCGGCAGGTGCGCCCGCCGACTAGTAGGCGCGCCGGCACGCAGGCGTAGTGAGCTGCGAGCTCGCCGCCCTCCCAAGCATCGAAGCCTACAACCGCTCCACTGGGGTTCTCCCGGTAAAGCCAGCAAAGGTAATCGGCCGTGTAGTGGTGGGCTCCCGGGAAGCAAGCGGCGAAGAGCCGCATGTACGTTTGGATCGACTCATCGTCGGCACGTGCCTCCGTTAGTTTCATGCTGTACCTCCCGTGCCTATCGAACCCTTGCCGAATACCCAAATCTTTGACAGCCAATACCCGTTCACTGCGACGATGGGAAGCGATAAAACCTTCGCGATGACGACGTCCACACCCCCAATGCCGTGCAGCAGCGCGACCACAGCTAGCGTGATCAGGTAATTCGCTGCAACAACGGCGACAAAGCGCAGCAGTTGGCCCGCATGCAGGCGCGCGACCGAAAAAGTGAAGCGGGCATGAAGAACGTAGTTCAGTATTACTCCGGCGAAGAAACCGCCTGTGACTGCAACACCGTAGGGAAAGAGTCGTCGGTCCAACGCCCAGACTACGGCGGTGTCTACCAGCGCGCAAACGAAGCCAACCACCACGAAGCGACCGAAGCGCCAACGAAGCTGGATCATCGCAAGTACGCGGGCGGCCGCGCCGACCGCAGGCCGGGTAGGTGCCGATGCACAGGTCGCTCGAATCGGCTGCGCATGTCGTATGAGAGGAAGCCCAGGCCGAACTGCACTCCCAGCAAAGTAGTCAACGCGGCGAGCATCACGGTTCCGACCGGCGTAGGCATACCAGTTGCGACGGCGTGGGACCAATGGTAGTAACCGAACGTCAGCCCGAAGCCGAGAAGAAGCACAGAGGCCAATAGCTCCATCGAAGCAATTGAGAAGTCACACAAAAAAGTAACCATAAAATACACGCTTGCCGAAGTTGCCGAAATGCCGCGCGAGAAACTCTGGGAGTACGCGGGACACGCGGAGGTTGCTTTTTTCGGCTCCGTAGACCGCCACCATAGGAATGTCGAAAACAACGGCCTGAATGGTGTTAAGTCGAAACAGTATGTCCGTTTCGAAGAAGTATCGCTTCGCGATCTTCGCGCGCGGCAACGCAGCGGCAACCCGCGCATGAATCGCGGTGTAGCCGTTCGTCGGATCGAAGAGGTTCCAATAGCCGGTCGACAGTTTCGCCATGAATGACAGTGCCGCATTGCCGAAGAGCCGCACCGCGGGCATCGCCCGCACTTCATCGAGGTTGAAGAATCGGTTCCCTTTCGTGTAGTCGGCGTCGCCGCGCAGAATGGGCTCTACGAAATCCGGCAATAGGGCCGGATCCATCTGTCCGTCGCCGTCTATTTTCACTATCACGGCTGCGCCGTCGGCGATTGCGCGCTCGTAGCCGGTCATTACCGCGCCACCCACGCCCTGATTGACTTCGTGCACCAGAACGACGACGCGCGGATCCATGCAACGCTCCTGCACGTACTGTCCGCTGCCTTCTGGGCAGCAATCGTCCACCACGTAGATTAAATGAACCTCGGGACCGATGCGAGCGATGACGTCAAGCACGTGTGCCTTAACGCAGTAGCTCGGAATGACTACGGCGATCCTCTTATCTTCCATTCGGCTCCTGTGTCTCAGTCCGTGCCCGCGTGCCTTGCCGTCGGTCTTCGACGATCGCTACAGCGCGCGTTAGACCGAGCGCGAGCTCACGTTCGTCGGCAGACTCGCCAAGACTGCGCGGCGATACGCCCACTAGACCCTCAAATCGCAGTTCCATGCCTAACTTTACGTCACTGAAGTTTAGTTCAACTTTCGACAATTCGCGCGGCACCTCGAAGCTGTTACGGGCGTCGCCCAGCACAGCGGTGATAGTCCTGCCCGCATTTGGCCCGTAGCCACGGAGCCACAGTTCGGTCCGGACATTGCCAGCAAGGGGTTCATCGAAGCGCAGTGTGGCTGTGGGCGGCAACCACATGCCCCAAACCTCAGGCGCATGGGCGCCGTTTGGCACGATGCCACCGCCGGGACCGAGTTCAAATCGGCTCCGTAGCGCTCCGGCTTCGGCCGGTTCGGCTACGGGGGTGAGGGAAGAGTCCAACGGTAGCAGAAGCGTGGCCTTTCCGCCCAGATGCACCGGTCTCATGCCATTCACCGCGTGGGACACGCCATAGGTTAATACCCAGGCCTTGCTGACATAGTCTTCCGGCAACAACTTGCCATCAGCCCGCAGGCGTACCGGCGAACTGGCATTGACGTAGTAGAGCAGCCTCTGCAGCGGCACTGAGTTTTCCGAAGCCACGATCACGCCCCGGTCGCTCAGCGCTTCGGCCACCAGCAACCGAAAGTGCCTACCGGCCAAATCTTCCGGCGCGGCCTGAGAAGTTGGCGCATAGTAGACTGACCAGTAGACGAAGTTGGAAGCCAAAACGTAGACCAGGGTAGAAGCCCCAATCCACTGCGGTCCGCCACGGAAGGACGTGTACACGAGTGCAAACAGCAGCGAGACCACCACAATCTGCAGGGCGATGCCCAGCCAGCGCAGACGCGCGGCCAGAGCGTCCGGGCCATCATTTGCGTGGAGCGCAGTGGGATCCATCAACAGCCAGCCAGCCGACAGCAGCGCGAGCGCGATGGCGATCGGCAACCCGCGCCTTCTACGCTCCTGTTCCTCGCACATGCACCGACTCGCGGCCATGCCAGCGAGCAAGACGAAGGGAAGCAAAAAACCATAGTATCGGGTGTGGGTACGTAGGATGCTCTCGTGGGGTCCAGCGCCGGCAACTGCCACGGTAAAAAGGGCAGTGATCAGCATAAGGCTGGCCAGTAGCCCCAATGCCGACGCCGCTACCAAGACCGTCATCTGCTGCTTCGGCTCGGGCGGCGCTGCAAGTTGCGAGAAGGAGTTCGATAGTATCGTTAGCGCCGCCAATAGCGCTGCGCCCACCATCAAAACAACGATGCCTGCGTGTCGCAGCAGCACCATTCCCACCTGGGTAGCCGCGTGCGCTGGCTCCGATAGAAGGTTGCTCACACGTGCGACTTCGCCGCCATATCCGCCGAGAGCAGAGCCGGTGGCGGAGCCCGTGAGGAGGAAGGTGAGCAACAGCTTGGTACCGAAGTACGCAATCACCAGGACGCCCGCGCGGGAGCAGATACTCACTACCGTCCGCAGGTAAGGCGGGCCGGCAATCATCAGCGCAGCGGCGACACCGAGCAGGAACCCTGGCAGCAGTAAGACTGCATGAGACTTCACCAGCGCCAGCGCGCCGAGCCCCGCACCGAGCAGCGCCTCCCCGCGCGGGTCGGTCGACCTCCAGGTCCATAGAAAGGCCGCCACACATACCCAGAAGACGAACACGTACATCGCCTCAGGCATGAACACACGTACGTAGATAATCCACGGGCTCAGTAACACGACCAGCGCGAAACCCGCAGCAAGCGGTCGCGAAAGCAAGCGCTGTGCGGCGATATAGGCAGCGGCGCCGGCACCAAGCCAAAAGATAACGTTTAGCGCTTTCGCCAGCTCGGCCGACGCCAGCGGCGACGCGAAGGCAAGTCCGTAGACCTTGAAGTAGAGGAACGACTGCGCAAGCGTCGATACAATGCCGACTCGTGCCGCGAGTGCCAGATCGCCGTCGTGCTTCGCAAGCCAGGCATATGAGTACTCGTCGATGAACACCCAGGGGACCGCCGAGCTGTAGGCGACCGCCAACGCATAGGCGGAGACCGCGACAAGAGCGACCGCCATCAGCGCGTCTGCTCCGAGGCCGGTCGAACGATGCTCCGGCGCCTTGATAATGCGCTGCGTCAACCAGAGAAAACATGCAAACACGAGCAGCGCGGCGGCGGCAGTCAGAGCCACACGGTCCACGCGGCTCATCCAAGCTGGGAGGGTGGCCGGGCCAAGTGTGGGCGTGCCGATTTCAACCGAAGGGCCCGCGTCCTGCATTACGCGGAAAACGACATCGGCCGGTGGCGCAGCCGAATCGAAGTCGAAGCAGTACTGACGAGCGCGGCGCGTCGGCCCGACATCGAAGCGGGTCTCCTGCGCTGCGTCGTCATACCCGGGCCCATGAAAGTCAACAACCAACCTCGCCTGCTCAGCCGCGCGCTTTACTGGAACGCAGGCGCGATAGCGCGTATGCGACTGCAGGCTCACCGGGAAGGCGAGCAGCCTGAAAGCTGCCTCAGGGTCCGTCGCGTAGCTACCGGGCACACCGGGTATGGCAGCAAAGGCACGCTCCTCTCTCGGCGCTTCGGTGAGGGGCGTACCATCGTCCCGAGAATTTAGCGCCGGCAGCGCGAGTCCGTGCAGCGCCAGCAGCAGCATGCCAAGAAGCGCTAGGACCAGAGCCGTCCGGCGCGCGCGGAACCCGCTTAGCACCTTACTCATGCGCGACGACCAGTTCCAGTCAGCGGGCATATCTATGTCACAGCGTCCGTGGGAAACTGCATGGCCAAGAGTAGGGAAGGTTCTGTTTCATCGGTATGCCGTCCATCGCTCATTTCAGCCCGCGCAGGGGACTATCGGAATTACAGCCGATGCCTACGAACTTCTGTGCACCTATCGAACACCGTCCGGAATGGCAAGGATTTCAGCATTTTCAAGCACGTTCGTGACCGAGTAACTGCGGGCCGTCACGCGCGCTCCGGTGTCAACAAGCCACAGCCCGAAGCCGCTCGCTTCCAAGCTGCGCAACACATCAGCACTGGACACCGACGAGTTGCGTTGGAGCCAATACTCATTCAACTCAATCAGCAGCTTCGGTTTGCAGCGAGCAATTGTCTTGTTAAGCCCCACCAGCACCTTGGGCTCATGACCCTCGACATCGATCTTCAGGAAATCCACCCGTTTCCCATCCAGGATTTCGTCAAGCGGTGCGCAGTTCACGCGACACGACGGCTTGCCCTCTTCATGTCCCGCAACAAACATGCCTGAAGTCTCAAACATATCAAGAACTCCGGGGCGGTCGCTGGCCGCCATGTGAAGGACCTGGACCGTCGTGCCAAGTTGATTCTCTTCCACGTTTTTCTTGATCAGACCGACCGAAGTCGGACGCGCCTCGATTGCGAGCACCTGGCCGCGCGACCCAACTTTGCTGGCGAGAAGCAGGCTGTAGTAGCCGCATTGGGCACCAACGTCGACGGCAGTCATTCCCTCCTTCACGTGCTCGCTGATTGTTCTAGCCACTTCGGGCTCGTATGTACCCATCGCCATCTTGGCGCCCATTTCGACATCGGTTGTGTCGAACCACAGACGAAACTTTTCAAGGTCTGCCATCCAGAATTGGCCAGCAGGAAGTAGTGGCACTCCGCGTCCATACTCACGCGACGCCAGCAGCTCGCGCAGCAGTTCCCGGCGAGTGCAGGTCTCCACCTTCCAGGAAAGATAGTTGATTTCCTCTTGCGATGGCGTTCTTCCAAGAAGAAGTCTGTACATGAAGAACGCGTCGATGAGGCCAATAGGATGACCAAGTTCGATCGCGGTCGAATTGCTGGCGAGCATCTCACCTAGCTCGGCCACTAGCCGGTCACGCGTCGATTTCTCGAGAGGTAGTGCAGCCATGTTTTCACTATGTCGCCTAAAGTCCCTGGAGATTCACTCGTCTTGCTTGAGTCGAACACACAGCATGGCTGTTACCGAGCCCCAGGGCCGCTAGATCGGCATCTTCAAGGATCAAGGCGCGCCCGGTTGGTTTGGTGTGGATCTCCGCGATGTGTTCTGAGAGCTGAGAATGGCGGTCACGAGGCCCGGGGGGGCCGTGGCAGTAACGTAGTGGCCAGAAGCGGCACCGGAGAAGGGCGACCTAGGAGTCGCTATCGGCTCAACAAGCGCCAACGTCACCGCTGCAGTGCCGTCAACAGTGTGGTAGCCACCATGCCCCATGTAGATCGGCCCACTTGGCCGCGGCCGCGCTCCCCAGCGTCCCGAGCCAAGCGAGGCTGAGCAGCGATTCGATCGATCACCACTGCGATCTCCTTCGGCTCGGGTGGGCAAACCCAGCCCGCATCGAACGCCCGCACGAGGCGCGCCGGCTCGCCCGAGTCCTCGCACGTGATGACCGGCTTGCCGCTGTGAAAAGCCTCGATCGACACGAGACCGAAATCCTCACGCAACGGCACGAAAGGCACGGCGAGCGCGTTCGCGTACAGCGAAATCAACTCGTCGTCGGTCACGCGTCCCAGGAACCTGATCCGTTCGTCTTTGGCTGCCAGTGCCTTGAGCGAGGCCTCGTCCTCGCCTGTACCGGAGATTAGCAGTTGCACCGGGGCGCTGACGTACCGCATGGCACGGACCACCAGATCCACGCGCTTCCATCGATGCAGCCGCCCAGGCATGAAGAGGTACTCGAACGCGCCGCAGCGATAGCCACTCATCGTCGTGGCCTGGTGCAGGATCTCCGCCTCCAGCCCGTTGTACCGCAGGAGGCGGGCGCGGACCTCTTCTCCGATGACGAAGCGGCCGCGTAATCGAGGGCAGCTCAGCGCCGCGGTGTCGAGCTGCTGGATGCGGCGCCGCTGGTCTTGCAGCACGTCGTTGGCCGCAGGAAACTCGACTTCGAACATGTCGTAGAACACCCGCATCGTGTGCTGCAGGTAGCAGACGTGATTGGGGTGGCGAACGACATAACCCGGCGCCTTGGTCGAAATCACGCCATCGAAGGCGGACAGATCGAGCTCGTAGAAGCGCAGGTACGACTCGAGAATCGCATCGAAGCTCGACTCGTCGCTGACAACGGAGACGATGTCGGCAGCGGCTCCCTCCCGGCGCAGCGCGTCGCGCAGCCCCACGTAGAAGCGCTCGGCACCCCCGACTTCACCCGAGTGCGAGGCGGTGGCCAAGACTGCGATTCGCTGAGTCATGAAATGCGCGCGGAATCACCGAGGTTGCTCGGAGGGCCGGAAAGCGATGACCGAGTAGTCCTGCGGCGCGGTCATGGCGGCCTTCAGCCGGGGCGCCATGCCGTCGACCTCCTCGGCGTTCTGCGACCAGTGCGGCGGATGCAACCGATTGATCTCCGCCCGTTCGAAACCGCGCGCCTGCGCCACGAAGAGCAGGACCTCGGGAGGAATCGGGTTGCGGTGTGTCGGGTCTGTGTAGAACGTGCAGGACCCGACGATCAGGTTCTCGGGGTTGGGTGTCTCGAAGATCACGACGCCGCCGGGTGCCAGCACGCGAAGCGCTTCGTCGAACAGCGCGAGAACTTGGGCAAACGGCAGGTGCTCGACGAGATGAAACCCGGTCAAAGCGCCAAGGGAACCGGACGGCAGCGAACGCAGCCAAGCCAACGCATCGCCTTCGCTCACATCAAGGCCGCGCTCCTGGCACTGCCGCACCATGACGCGATTCAGATCGAAGCCACGCGCCTGCAAGCCTTCGTCGCGAAGCAACTCAAGCCACTCGCCACGCCCGCAGCCGATGTCGACGATCGGGCGCGCCTCAGATCCGGCCTCGGCGCTGCGGATGATGGGCAGGTAAACGCTGACGCGATGCCGAATGTCATCACGGGTCCCTCGGAACCTGTCCTCGAAGGAGACATAGAAGGCATCCAACGAGTGCTCCAGCTCGTCCGACTCCGGCGGCGACGGGATAGCAGCTCCCGTTGGGCCGACCCGCCCCTCCAATTCTTCCAGGACTCCCGCCAGTCGGCTCACCTGATGGATGAGTTCGCCTCGGTGCTCGACCAGTTGCTCGGCCTGCTGAAGCAAACCCCCCTCTAAACGTGCCATCGAAGAACGCACCTCAAGGTCGGCGCAGCGTCGCTCGGCAACTTCCCGCTCCACCGTTGCGCGCAGCTCAGCCAGCTCGGCAGCCACGGTCGTGAGAGCGCCGCCCAGGCGCGCAACAGCCGACTTTGCTTCCTCGTCCGCGCGAAGCCGCTCGCCAGCCTCTCGCTGCGCTGCCGCCCTCAGTTCGGCCACCGCGTCGCCTGTTGAGGCGAGCTCGGCGCCCACGCGCGCAACCGCAGACCGCGTCTGGTCGTCGGCGCGAAGTCGCTCGGCGATCTCTCGCTCCGCCGTTGCCCTCAGCTCAGCCAGCCCGGCGGCCACTGTCGTGAGATCGCCGCTCAGGCGCGCAACGGCAGACTGTGCTTCTTCGTCCGCGCGAAGCCGCTCGTCAGCCTCTCGCTGCGCTGCTGCCCGCAGCTCGGCAACCGCGTCGACTGTTGAGGCGAGTAGGGCACCCACGCGCGCAACTCCAGACTGCGTCTGGTCGTCGGCGCGAAGCCGCTCGGCGATCTCATGCTCCGCCGTTGCCCGCAGCTCGGCCAGCTCGGCGGCCACCGTTGTGAGAGCGCCGCTCAGGCGCGCAACGGCAGACTGTGCTTCCTCGTCCGCGTGAAGCCGTTCGGCAGCCTCTCGCTGCGCTGCCGCCCTCAGCTCGGCAACCGCGTCGACTGTTGAGGCGAGATCGGCACCCACGCGCGCAACGACAAACTTTGCTTCCTCGTCTGCGCGAAGGCACGCGGCAGCCTCTCGCTGCGCTGCCGCTCGCAGCTCAGCGAGCTCGGCGGCTGTTGCAGCAAGGTCAGCACCCTTCGCCTGAACTGCGAGCTCGCGCTCGCTACGCTCTCGGGCGAGCTGACTCTCGATCTCACGGCGCCCCTGAGCAAGATCGCGATAAACGAGCGTCTTCGTTTCCTCCAGCCCGCGCGCGAGCATGGGCAACTGCACGACGTAGTAGACATTCGCCAGCAGCCGACCCAGTACCGGCACGCGAAACGCGCGCCGCAATCCATAGCGCCACCACAACCCCGGCACACTAACGCCGTGAAGGCGTCCTTCGGGCGAATAACGCAACTGGCCCAGTATGTCGAACTTGGTCAGGCGAGCACGGCGCAAGGCGATCAGCCGCGACTCTCGCCCCTCGGCATCGGGCTCGCGGTGCAGCAAGCGGCGGTAAGCAGTGTCTATGAAGGCCTCATCGTCGTGGGCAAGGAGTTCTCCCAATGCCACGACTTCTAGACGGTCCAACGTACTCTCCACCCGCTGGTCTGGACTGCCTTGGGCGGCCGCCAAAACCCGCATGCGCGAAACTTCCTCCTGCACTCGAGCGATGATTTCCTCCGTGGAGAGCCGAGCCGGCGCCACTGGCTGCCGCGCCATGTTCTGCGCTTGTACCTCAACGCGCACCTGCTGCATGAGGCGGTCGATCTCGTAAGGGCCTTCGCGCGCATCCACCGCGGCGTCCGCCCGTACGTCAACCCTACTCATGCATCACCTCGCCAGCCGCGTGCCGTTTGCCATCGGCCGATGCGATCGACACCTTGGCATCGATCCAGGCGCTGCCGATGAACTGCGGATGGTCCGCGTTGATCACGTCGAACACCAGAGCGTTGTCCTGCCACTCGTAGTTGGCCGACAAGTGTGAGTCCGTTTCGTGCAGTGCGACGGTGAAGGCATATGAGCCCGGACCTAGCGCGCACGGAAACTCAAGGTCAATCGTCCAGGCGGTACCGGCCGCCACCCGACGAATCACCTGGCCGGTGTGCCAGGTGTTGGTGCCCCACACCACGTGGCCCAAGCGATCACGCAACATGAAACCGATCACAAGTGACGGCAGGGCCGCCTGGCACACTATTTCTGCCCGCAACTGCAGCCGCTGCCCCGTCCTCGCCGCCTTTACGGGCGCAAGCGTGGCGGCATCGAGCAGCGTCAGCGACGCAAGCTGAGCGTCGCCCGTTCCAGAGCGCGAATGAAGCCAACCGTCTCGAAGGCGCCTCTGCTCAAGCGTGAGCTTCTCGTTTTCCTTCGCGGCAATCAGGGCGTTGTAGTGATCGATGACGGCGTCGGGCTCACCCATCCGCAATACGCGGCCCTTGTCAATTAGGGCGACACGGTCGCAAATCGATCGCACCTCCGCCATTCCGTGACTCACAAACAAAATGCTTGCGCCCTCTTCCTTGAACTGCCGAATTCGGTCAAAGCTCTTGTGCTGAAAGTACGAGTCGCCGACGCTTAGGACCTCGTCAACGATCAGAAGATCGGGGCGGATTGCAGTGGCCAAGGCGAATGCCAGGCGCGCCTGCATGCCGCTCGAGTACACGCGCAGCGGCTGGTCAAAGAACTCGCCGATTTCGGCGAAGTCCTCGATCTCGTGGAGGCGGTCCTCGATCTGACGCGAAGACATCCCGAGCATTCCCCCGGCCAGCCGGACATTCGCGCGACCCGTGAACTCCGGATTGAATCCAAGGCCAAGTTCAAGAATAGCGCTCACCTGGCCGGCGACCATCACCGCTCCTTCACTGGCGCGCACGGTTCCGGCAATGAGCTTCAGCAGCGTGCTCTTGCCCGCGCCATTCTGTCCGATCAATGCGACTGCCTGCCCTGGAGCCACCTCGAAGCTGACATTGCGCACGGCCCAGAACTCGCTAACCGGCGCAACACGCGCGCCGAACCAGCGCGCGAACCGCGCGGCACTCGACGAATAGACCGGATAGCACTTGCCGACGTCCCGGACACTGAGGACGATCCTGCTCATAGCGCGTCCACCAACTCGGGGCTCGCGCGCCGGAAGACCGTGAGCGACACGACCATCATCAAGGCTGCCAGGACCGCCACCGCCGCCAGCGACGCCCAATCCGGAACTCGATTGAACAGAATTGCGTTCTGATACAGACCGGCCAACGGCGCGAAGGGGTTCAGTGCCGAGAGCCACCGCAGGTGCTCCGGCAGCGTTTCGGCCGTGTACACGATCGGCGTCAGCCAGAACCAGAAGTGCAGCACAATGCCCACCACATGACCCACGTCACGCGCGAATGTGTTGACTACGCCGAGCAGAATGCCGAGACCAAAGCCAAAGGCGGCGATTAAGACGACGCCAAGCGGCAAGATCAGCCAGTGCACGCTGGGTGCGTGACCAAGCAGCACGCAGACCACCGCGATCGCGAGTAACAGCACTGCGTGATTGACGAGCGCGCCGCCGGCAATGATCACAGGCAGACACAGGCGAGGAAACGCGATCTTCTTCAACGCGCCGGCGTAGTCGACGAAGATCGTCGTCGAGCGGTTGATGATCTCCGAGAAGAGATTCCACGAAGCGATGCCGGCCAGCAGGTAAATGGCATAGGCGCCCTTGGTGCCTGCGCCGGGGATGCGCGCGGCGAGAACTTCCGCCAGCACCAGTGCCAGAACTGCGGCGAACGCGAGCGGATTCAGCACCAACCAGGCCGCCCCCAAACGAGACCGCGCATAGCGCCCTTTGATCTCGCTCTTGATGGACGCGCCGATGAAGCTGCGGTAGGCCCAAAGGGCACGCAACGTGGAGGTCGAGAGGACGCCGGCGGGAAGCATGAGTGCGGAGATCGAGAGGCGGAGGCAATTATGCGTAGTCGCCACAGCAGGCGGTGCGCGCTTGTGCGCGTGGCACAAGCGGCACTATGGGCGCCGCACTGGGACCGCGCGGCAACCACCGCGGCGGGCAGCAATGGTCTTGAATGCGCTCAAGTCGACCCCGTATTTTTCGCCACCCCGGAAGAAGTGCTCCCAGAAGGCTTCGGTGTTTGCCCAGTGCGCCTCGCGCTCGAAGAGCTCCAAGTAGCGATGAGGATGCTTTGCATGCAGGAGGGCGTCCTTTTCGAAGAAGCGTGCCCGAACGACCGCCGACTCTCGCTCAATGCTGCGCGGCTGCGCTGGGTGGAAAACGCGAACCTCGTTCGCGTACGGCACCAGACCCCGCTCCTGCAAGCGCCAGCCAAAGTCCGTGTCCTCGCGGAAGTGCGGTCGGTCGAAAGCAAGGTCAAAGCCGCCGAGCCGCAAGAACTCCACCCTGCGGACTAAGAGGTTGGCGGTCATGAAGCCGATGCCTTCGAACCCTACATTGGTGACCGGCCGGTAGGCTGGGTCGTTCAGGTGATCGGAATCGATGCGGCCTTCGACGCCAACGACTTGCGGATCGGAGAAATAGGCGCTCGCCGCTGCGAGCCAGTCTGGCTGCGGCCGGCAATCATCGTCGGTGAAAGCAATGATCGATCCATTGGCAAGTGCGCCTCCGAAGTTGCGCGCGCGCGCCGCACCCTTGACTGGCGAGTGGAAATACAGAAGCGGAAAGCCGTAGTCCTGTTCGGACCCCGGCCATTTCGCAGTCGTCTGATCGACGACGATGACCTCGAAGTCCCGTAACCGCTGTGCACGCAGCGATTGCATCAGCGCATCCAGGTGCGCGTGGCGGTCGAAGGACGGAACGACTACCGAGAAGGTCGGCCGCAACCCGCGCCGCGCGCGCACCGCGCCCTGCGTCAGAAGGCGGAGCTGATGACTGATGCGTTCCCACGCATAGTCGTCTTCGACGCAGCCGCGCGCCTCCAGGCCCATCTGCGCGCATCTCGGTGGATCAGCGATGAGTGCCTGGATCGCACTCTCGAAAGCCCGCGCGTCCGATGCGATCAGCCGCAGCGCGTCTCGGCCGCCGGTCGATACCCCACGCGCCCCGACCGCTGTCGCAAGCACTGGCAGCCCCGCGGCCATGAAATCGAACATCTTGATGTTCGTCCCCGATCCAGAGAACATCGGGTTCAGCGCCAGATCACTCGCCTGCAACCAGGCTAGCTTGGTCGCATCGTCGAGGAAGCCGGTCACCGTCACATTGGACAACCGCGAGTCGATGCGCGCCCCGACACCGCCGGCAATGATGAACTGCACCTGCGGCAGGGTGGGCGCGAGCTGCTCGACAATGAAGCGCGCCGCCTCAACATTAGGGGCATAGTCGCTGCCGATGAAAATGGCGGCGGGACGCTCAGCCGGCACACCAAGCTGAGCCCGCAACCCGGCTTTCTGCTCGGCAGGGACCGGGACGATTGCCGACGTCATCACGCCATTGGGGACGACCCGCATCTTGGCCGGCGACCAGTCGTAGATCCGCTCGAAGGTGAGCAGATCCTCCTGTGAGCACGCAAGCACCAGATCGGCACGGCTGCCGGCGGCGTACTCCGCTTCGATGACTCCGCGCAGAAGCCGCGCCTCAACCTCGTTGCGCACGTCCAGAAGCTGCGCTCTCAACACGCTCTCGACGTTGTGTGAGTCGTAGATTACGACTTGGTCCGGTCGAACTGCCTCCTGCATCAGTGGGAAGACCCACGGATGCGAGAAGATCACCACATCAGCCCACGTGATCTGCCGCCGGGCTGCCGCAAGGTAGGCCGGCGACAGGTGTGCCTGCGTGTGGAAGGCGATATCGATGACCGTCTTGCCGCCCGCCAGCGCCGACAACTCGCGGGCGGCCGAGTGGTGCGCATCGGACAGCGGAACGACTTCCTCGGACAAGACGGGGCTCAATTGCTGCAGCCGGTAAGCCTCCCCGGGCCAGTCGTACGTCCCGACGTAACGCGCCTCGATTTTCGGCCCGAGCGCGTGATACAGGCCGAGAAGCCGCAGCCGACCCCCGCCGACCGCGGGCGTGATGGGCTGCATGTCAAGGATGGCGACCTTCAGAAGTTGGTCCTTCAGGCTTTTCCGGGGGTCGCGACAGAGGGGTAGAGGTTGAGTCCGCCG